>NZ_JBBODA010000003.1:0-416757 GCF_038002705.1 Paenibacillus sp. FSL H7-0716 | reverse complement strand
GGCTCGGCGGGCTCACCGGCGACGTGTACGGCGCGCTGAACGAGCTGCTGGAGGTTGTGCTGCTGCTAGTGTTATTGCTGCTCCAGCACAATTTAATGTAAGCTCCACGGGGGGAACCTTGAGTAGTTTGCTGTAGGTAGCTCCACGGATGAACCTTGAGTAGTTTGCAGTAACTCCGCAGATGAACCTTGAGCTGGTTTGCTGTAGGTGGTACTACGGATGAGCCTTGAGTAGTTTGCTGTAGGTAGCACTATGGGCGAACATTGAGTAGTTTGCAGTAACTCCGCAGATGAACCTTGAGCTAGTTTGCTGTAGGAGCTCCACGGTGAACCTTGAGTACAATTTGTTATGAGTAACCTTTGCGTTTTTATGAGATAGATAGGGAAGAGGGATGACATGTTATTTGCCATTCTGCTGTTTATAATTGCTGGGCTTGCTGAGATCGGTGGCGGATATTTAGTATGGTTATGGTTGAGAGAATCACGGCCACTTTGGTACGGTTTAGTGGGGTCCTTGATTCTGATAGCGTATGGGATTATCCCTACGTTGCAGAAATTCCCTTCCTTCGGCAGAGTGTATGCGGCTTACGGTGGGGTGTTTATCGTACTCGCGGTCTTATGGGGATGGCTTGTAGACAAGAAGACACCAGACGTATACGACTGGGTCGGAGCTGTTATTTGTGTGATCGGTGTTTCGGTCATCCTCTGGGCACCGCGGCACTAGGTTGAGTGAGGGTTACATAGCCATAAAAGCTGAAAAACACTGAGTATCCTAGTTTTTACTAGGTGAGTAACTTGACTCCGGACTCAGGAGGCCTTATTTGCGATAAAAGGGTTATTTTGGAGCTTTTTCGGACACCAGAGGCGCTATTTGAACAAAATAGGCTGAGTCTGGGTTGATTATGAGGCAATAGCGTCTCTCGAGTCCGAAAAAGCCTCCAAATGGCGGTTTTTCGAGTAATAGCGGCATCTGAGTCCGCAAGCCAGCAGCAAATGGTGTGTTGAGTCTAAGTGAGAGCTTCGCGCAAGCTAGCGCATGTAGCCGATTCTATTGCTGTAGGTAGCATCCACGGAGGGACTTGGAGTAATTTACTGTAGGTAGCATCGACGGATGAACTTTGAGTAATTTGCAGTAGGTAGCGCCACGGAGGCACTTTGAGTAATTTGCAGTAGGTAGCGCCACGGAGGAACTTTGAGTAATTTGCTGTAAGTAACTTGGCTCCGGACTCAGGAGACTTTATTTGCGAAAAAAAGGGTTATTTTGGAGCGTTTTCGGACACCAGAGGCGCTATTTGAGCGAAATAGGCTGAGTCTGGGTTGATTATGAGGCAATAGCGTCTCTCGAGTCCGAAAAAGCCTCCAAATGGCGGTTTTTCGAGTAATAGCGACATCTGAGTCCGCAAGCCAGCAGCGCATGACGCGCCGAGTCTAAATGAGAGTATCGCGCAAGCCAGCAGCGCATGACGCACCGAGTCTAAATGAGAGTATCGCGCAAGCCAGCAGCACATGACGCACCGAGTCTAAATGAGAGTATCGCGCAAGCCAGCGGCAAATGACGCCCGAGTCTAAGCGAGACCTCCGCAAGCGCTAGCGAGCCATTGTAAACTAAAAACCCCTGTTCAACACTTTCGTGTGAACGGGGGTTTTTGGTTTACAAGCGTTAAATCTTAAATTGCTGCACAGCTTCTTGGAGTTTCTTGGCTTGCTCGTATAGATGTTTAACGGTTTCTGCATGGCCTTCCAGTTCGACGCGCTGCCGCTCTGAGTTAGCAGCGAGTGTGTCCGCACTTTCTTGCGATCTGGATGTAATTTGTGCAGTTTCTTCGACGGAAGCGCTGACTTCTTCTGTACTTGCCGAGATTTGCTGTGTAGCCGCAGATACGGATTGGATGCTGTGATTGATGCTTTGGATAAGAATCAGGAGGTGATTAAAGGCATCACCTGCTTCTGCTACTTTGCCGACTCCAGAGGCAACCTCAGAATTCACATGGTTCATCTCGGTAACGGAGCGGCTCATATCTTCCTGAAGTCCAAGTAGGAAGTCACGGATCTGTTCGTTTGCGTTACGGGATTGTTCAGACAGCTTGCGCACTTCTCCAGCAACAACAGCAAAGCCGCGTCCATGCTCTCCTGCGCGTGCAGCTTCAATTGAAGCATTCAGCGACAGCATTTGGATCTGCTTCGTAATTTCAGTAATACTGTGAACGACTTCTCCGATCATTACTGAACGCTCATTCATGATTTGTAACTGATCCAGTGACTGTAGGGAAGCACGTTCAACCTGGCGCATTTGCAGCACAGCGCTTTGAGCAATTTCATTACCGCCACTTGCTTCAGCGGAAGCCTCACTGATTTGCTCCGTGACTTCATTCGCTGCTGAGGCAATACTTTGAATGCCTAAATTGATTTCTTCCATTGCTCTCGAGTTATCTGATGCACTGCTAGCGATAGTCGTACTACCTTTGCCGATTTCTACTACCGATGAGCTGGAGTGTTCTGCCATATCATTGAGAACCTCAACACGTTCTTTTAAAGAGTTGGAATCTGCAACGACAGTATTAGAGGTTACCAGTACATGTCCGATCATTTCTTTCAGGCGTTGGGTCATCGCTTGGAAGCTTACGGACAACTGTGCAACTTCGTCATTTCCTTTAATTGATAATTCTTCGGTGAAATCTCCCTCTGCGAGCCGGGCACTATAAGCTGCCAGTTTTGAGATTGGACGTGTTATACGCACACTCATAAACCATGCACCAGTTAGGCCGATGATCAACGTCAGAAGTGTGATGCCGGCACTTGTCCATAGAATGCTGTCTGTTTTTTCTTGAATGAAGCTTACGTCACTGCTTACACCGATGATCATCGTACTTCCGGGAATACCGATATAAGCTGTTTTATGTATACCATGCGCGTCGCTATATGTATCGCTTAGTCCAGTTTTTCCTTTAGAGGCTTGTTGCATTGCAGAGGATACGGTGACACTTTCTGCCCGTTGCAATTTTGCATCGTGATCTGCGGATAGAATCTCAGCTTCTTTCCCTTTCAGATTGACCAGAAAAATGGTTTCCACTCCATGTTGTTTCCTCTTTTCCTGAAAATAGAACTCGAGATTGGTGGCAGACTGATCGTTCTTATTTAGGGTTTGCTGGGCGTGCATTACGTTGAGATTCTTATATACGTCCTGAGCAGCGGCAGTAAGGATTTTGTTAATCTGCGGCATAACATAGCTGTTGAAGATACTGATAGAGATAAAATAGAAGCTGGTGCTTAACAAAAGAGACGTGAGCAACAGAACAACAAATAATAAACGCGTAAATTTGCGACTGATCGAATGCTTGATACGAAACATATCGTTCTCTCCTTTTTTTATGGACGGTGAGGTCATTTCTTTTTTGGTCTTCACTAGATACTCCATGCCAACTGCTGGAAATTGGCGACCCGAGATATATTCCATAGTTATGTCATATTTCTACTAAATGGATCGGGAATAAGGTGTTTGATACTATTCTATAGAATTAACCTCTGGATGAATAGTGAAAGTTTTGTCCTATAGAGCATTTTTTTCTGAAAAAAATGAATTATTGCTGACTATTTTAGATAATTGTCGAAAAAAAAGAACTGGAACTACCAATTTCATATAAAAATATTATTTTTATGGATTGTTTAGCGCTATTGTGATAGAGTATTAATGTTTTGTTCCGAAAATTTAATATTGTAAGCCGCGGTTCGTAACCATCCCGCGTAAACAAAACTAGGAGGAATTTCAGTAATATGTTTAATTTGCTGTGGGGAGTTTTATTTGTTATTGTCAATTTTGCTTTTTTTCTGCTCTGTTACCGCCTGTTCGGGAAAAGTGGAATGTATGCCTGGGTAGGTATTGCTACTGTAATTGCTAACATTCAGGTAGCTAAGACGATTGCTATGCCATTTGATATTGTGATGACACTCGGAAATACGATGTATGTCACTTTATATATGACCAGCGATTTACTTAATGAGAAGTACGGAAGAGCGGAAGCGCGTAAAGCGGTCTGGTTTGGTTTCTTCACCTTGCTTATGACTACAGTCATTATGCAGATGGTACTAGTATTTAAGCCGCAGGAGACCGATATCGCTCAGTCTTCTTTGGAGACGATTTTTGGGCTGATGCCTCGACTAGCTTTGGGTAGTCTTACTGCTTACTTCATTAGTCAGTTCCTAGATGTTCGGTTGTACTCTTGGATTCGTAAATATTACAGCACCTCAAGTCAGCTGTGGATTCGTTCCAACGGCAGTACGATGATTAGCTCCTTTGTGGATACACTTATCTTCTGCACCATTGCGTTTGCGGGCTTGTATGACTGGAATGTATGGCTTGAAATTTTGCTTACAACTTATCTAGCGAAGTTCTTACTAACCGCAGTAAGCACACCTATCTTATATATCGCCCGAACCTTTACTTTTGCTGAAGAGGGTACACCATCATCTGTTCAAAAGAAGGACTAAACAACAATACAGCCAGCGCGTACCGATCATAATCGATACGTGCTGGCTATTTTTTTAGTTGTAGGATGGACTTAATAGTTACATGAAAATGTGTACATAAAAATAATATAAAGCTAAAATAAGCTATCGTAGCAATTCTAGCGGATTAGTTTAACAGGAGCGCCTGCGATGGCGCTTATCACATATCCTTTGGTCTGGGCTGGACTTGCGGGGCAGTCCGATTGAAGAGAATGTATATAATCGGTAGTCACAGAAATTACGAACAGGTGTGATCAAGGATGAATCTAGTAGTGCCTATACTGCGTCATGCAGCACAGCAGCCCGACAGCATTGCCTTAACCCATGACCAAGCAAGTCATACCTATGCCACATTAGTAGAAACGATGCGGAGAATCGCGAATGGCTTACAGCAAAAGGGTCTGAGGCATGACAAAATCGCGATTTTATCTACGAATCGTATTGAATTTGTTGAGGTTTTTTTGGGGGCGATTTATGCGGGCTGTGTTCCCATTCCCTTAGATCCCAAATGGAGTGCTAATGAACTGCAGGTTATTATAGAACAGTGCCAGCCGACAATGATTTTTGCCGAGCCGGAAACCGCAAAGAATCTGGTCTTCAAGGATCAAGCGATCCCAACACTGGCCTTCTCAAATGAACGAACAGGTTCCTATGATCAGTGGCTGGCTGCCCTGAAGCCGGAGGCTGAGTTGGATGAGACGAATGAATTATTATTTATTGGCTTTACTTCAGGCACAACCGGGTTGCCCAAAGGTTATATGCGTACCCATTTATCATGGTTAAAAAGCTTTGAGGTCTCGAATATAGCTTTTGAATTGGAAGCTATGAAGGATGTTTTGGCACCAGGTCCATTTGTGCATTCCCTATCTTTATTCGCCGTTATGCAGAGTCTATATGGTGGAGCAACTTTTCATATCACACAAAAATTTAGTGCCACGCAGGTGTTAGAGCTGTGCCGGCAAATTCCGGGTGTGGTGCTGTTCGTCGTACCAACAATGATCGAATCCATGATGCAGCAGGCTGTACCTGGGCAGATACAGATGGATGCGATTATTAGCTCAGGTGCAAAGTGGTCGGAGTTGTCCAAGAAAAGGGGCAGGGAAGTGTTTGGTGGAGCGCGTCTTTATGAATCCTACGGTTCTTCAGAAGCGAGCTATATTAGTTATTTGGATGTTCTGACCGAGCATAATCCGACCTCTGTAGGCCAACCTTATCCCGGGGTGCAAATTTCCATTCGTGATGAACAGTTCCGGGAAGTCCCTCCTGGGGAGATTGGGCAGCTATATGTGCGTAGTGATATGATATTTTTAGGCTACCATCAATTGCCGAATGAGACAGCAGCAGCTTTTAGAGAGGGATGGCTTGTTTTAGAAGACTATGTTTATCAGGATGAAGCTGGTTATTTATATATGGCGGGACGTTTGAAGAATAAAATCATATCCGGAGGCCTGAACGTTTATCCAGAAGAAATAGAGAGGGTGCTGGAGTTTCTTCCGGAAATAGATGAAGTGATGGTGCTTGGCGTGCCTGACGATTACTGGGGAGAACAGCTGATAGCCCTCGTGAAGTGGAGCGGAGAGCAGCACTTATCTGTCGACGAAATTAAGAATTATTGCCGCCAGTATTTAGCGAGCTACAAAGCGCCGAAGCAGCTGCTAACCCTGGATGAATTTATCTATACAAGCAGCGGCAAAATTGCCCGGCAAGCGATGAAAGACTATGTGAAAAGAGCGATGGTATGATAGAAGCAGTAATTGTCATGGCAAAACGTACACCGATTGGCAGAATGGGTGGCTTATTAAGTACACTTGAGCCGGAAGCATTACTGGCGCCGCTTATTCAGCATATTGTAGCCGAAACGAACTTGCCTAAAGAACTGATCGATGATGTCATTATTGGGAATGTTGTGGGCCCAGGAGGTAATATTGCCCGGGTAGCTGCGCTTGAAGCGGGGCTGCCTGTTTCGGTTCCGGGCGTCACCGTGGATCGTCAGTGCGGATCTGGGCTAGAGGCTATTAATATAGCAGCAAGACTGATTCAAAGCGGCGCTGGTGAGATTTATTTAGCGGGTGGTGTCGAAAGTACGAGCCGTGCTCCATGGAAAATGGCTAAACCACAGACGTTAATGGGGGTTCCACAGCTGTATACCCGTGCACATTTTACGCCTAGCTCTTACGGTGATCCGGATATGGGAATTGCTGCAGAGAATGTAGCAAGGAAATACGGGATTTCTCGAGAAGAGCAGGATCAATATGCCTTAAAAAGCCATCAAAAGGCGGTTTATGCGCAGCAAAGTGACCGGTTTCGGCAGGAGATAGTACCTCTTCAGGTAGAGGGGCAGTGGGTGAGCACCGACGAATGTCCTCGGGCAAATACGAGTCTGGACAAGCTGCAAAAGCTGCCGCCAATTTTTGAAGAAAAGGGTACCGTCACTGCTGGAAATGCCTGTCCTATTAATGATGGCGCAGCGCTTCTATTAATGATGTCTCGGGAGAAATGCCAGCAGCTTAAGCTGAAGCCTATTTTACGGGTCGTGGATGCGCAAGCTGCGGGTGTAGATCCGAACTATTTAGGGATGGGGCCTGTACCAGCTGTGCAAAAGGTGTTAAAACGCCAAAAGCTTACCGTTGCCGATTTAGATATCGTAGAGTTTAACGAGGCTTTTGCTTCACAAGTATTGGCTTCACTGAATGAGCTTCAAATTCCACAGGAAAAGGTCAATCTTGGCGGGGGTGCTTTAGCAATAGGCCATCCATACGGAGCTTCCGGGGCTATTTTAATGACTCGGTTATGTGCTGAAATGCAAAAAGCTCCTTACCAACGAGGGCTTGCTACTCTGGGAATCGGCGGCGGGATAGGTCTGGCAACACTCGTGGAGGTTATAGAATGAACAGTGTCCGACATCAGATCCATATGACGGCTGATTGGATTTCGGACTACGCACAGAGTATCGAAGCACCCATGCAGACGATAAATGGAAAGCTGATTGCTCCTGCGACGATGCCTATTATTTTCTGGCAAAACTTCGATATTCCATGGTTAATCATCGGTGAACCCTTGCTTCACGGCACTCAGAAATTTTCATATCAGGCTCCGATTACGGCGGGGATGATTTTGGATTGTGAATTAGCGTTAACGGGTGAGGTGCAAAAAGAAGGCAGACAGGGTAAACTGACTTTTTACACACATACGCTGGTTTGTAGGTGTGAGGGTGAGCTTATAGTCACCGCAGAAACGGTGTTAATTCGGGTAGGTGATGATCATGATAAAAAAGTGCGTAACAGCTGAAGCTATCCGGCAATATGCAGCTGCTTCTCAAGATTTGGCGCCTATACATCTAGATGCAGAGGCCGCAGTCAAGGCTGGTTTGGAGCGACCCATCGCACATGGGATGTATCTTATGGGATTAGCCCAATCCTTGTACATTGCTGAGCACCCTACACAGTGGATCACTCAATATGATATGAAATTTCATAAGCCTATAGAGGTCGATAGTGTCGTGATTTTTGATTTTGCAGCTGACGACTGCTTTGTGAAAGTGATCCTTACAACAGAAGCTGGCGATGTTATTGCTGCGGGAGCTTTTGCAGTGAAAGAGGTGTAGTGATGAATAAAGTGGCCTTAATTACTGGAGCAACAAGAGGGATCGGACGTAGTATCGCCATGCAGCTTGGTAAGTCAGGTTATCTAGTGGTTGTAAATGGTACGAAACAAGTCTTAATTGATGAGGTTGTGCGCGAGATCCGCCAGGCAGGCGGAGAGGCGCTAGGGTACGCTGCTAATGTAGCCGATCCAGTCGCAGTCACTGCCATGGTAGATGAGGTCATTGCCCGATACGGTCGTATAGAGGTATTGATAGCTAACGCGGGAATTGTGCAGGATCAGAAATGTCAGCGGATGACGGATGAACAGTGGAAGACTGTTCTGGATGTGCATTTGAATGGCACCTTTTACAGCATTCAACGAGTATTGCCGTACATGCGAGAGACAGGTGGTGATATCCTGTTGATGAGCTCTGCTGCTGGATTAGCGGGTTCCGTGGGTCAGGTGAATTACAGTGCAGCCAAGGCTGGAATACTCGGCATGATGTGGACACTTGCAGCAGAGCTGAAACGTGACCAGATTAGGGTCAATGCGATTTCTCCAGCGGCATTAACGGATATGACCAGACCTATAATTGACCATCTGAGGGAAAAACATGCCAGTCGGAATGAACCTTTGCCTGACTTTTGGAGAATAGGTGACCCGGAGGCTATTGCTTCCTTCGTGACTGCATTATTGAATGAGTCCGACGCGGATTTAACCGGTGAAATCTTTGCTGTGAATGGATCAAAAGTGACAAAATGGGAGAAGCCTGCACCTGCATTTTCCGAGAATAGCATTGAGGCATTTTTTGCTGCTTGGCACCGTCAAAAGGGGACTGAATAAATGCTTACCTTCGATCAAGTTTGTTTTTATTATAAAAAAGGACAACCTCTCCTGGAGGATATTAGCTTTACGATAGACGCAGGGGAGTTTGTGGCGATAGTCGGGGCGAATGGTTCTGGCAAATCCACTATTGCAAAGCTCATGGACGGACTGCTGCTGCCGCGAAAAGGGACTGTACAATTTAAGAGCTTGGACACAGCAAAACCAACGGATCTTGCGGAGATTCATCAGCAAATCGGTTTTGTTTTTCAGAATCCAGAGGATCAATTTATCACCACAACCGTTATGGATGAGGTGCTTTTTGGTTTGGAGAATATCCGTGTGCCGAGGGAGGAAATGCGCAGCCGATTGGATCATGCCTTACAGGCCGTTCATATGGAGGATTATCTGGAGGCTATGCCACATCAGCTATCTGGAGGTCAAAAGCAACGTGTCGCTATCGCAGCTATATTGGCGATGCGCCCGCAAGTCATTATTTTTGACGAGGCTACCTCAATGCTTGATCCTCAGGGAAGACAGCAGGTTCTTTCCATCATGCAAGAGCTGCATCGTCACGGCCTGACCCTTATTCATATCACCCACCATATGGAGGAAGTGCTTGCAGCAGAACGCGTATTGCTCCTGCACCAAGGACGACTTGAGTTTGACGGCGATCCACTGACTTTTTTTGAAACCATGCCTGTTGCGGACTATCAATTACATCTGCCCTTCGCAGTGCGTGTACATACATTGCTCCATTCAGCAGCACCGCTAACAGCCGATTGGAAGGGGATAATTCGATCACAATGGTCTACCAATTAAAAAATCTAAGTGTGAACTATGCCGATCATGTGGCTTTGCGCAATATAAACTGCACTATTCCTGAAGGCAAATGGATTTCTATTATCGGTCCAACAGGCGCAGGAAAGTCTACCTTTGTCAAAGTGCTGAAGGGCTTGATTCCCACCGTAAAAGGAGACTATTGGATTAATCAGCAGCCTGCGAGCAGAGATGCTAAAGGGCGCTTAAAGGTTGTCACCGAGTTGGGTTTCGTTTTTCAATATCCGGAGCATCAGCTATTCGAAACAACGGTGCATAAGGAGCTTGCTTTTGCTCTGAATCAGCAGGGTGCTTCACGTCAGCAAATTACAGAGGCGATTGAAACGATTTTGCCACAAGTGGGTTTGCCTGAGGGAATTCTCCCCTTAAATCCATTCCAGTTAAGCGGTGGTGAAAAGCGCCGTGTAGCTATTGCCTCTGTACTGATGACAAATCCGAAGCTGCTGATACTGGATGAACCGACAGCGGGTCTCGATCCAGCTAGCCAAGTGTCTTTGCTGAGGCTATTAAAAGAATGGCAGCAACAAGATAATCACACCATCCTCTTCGTTTCGCATCAGATGGATGATGTTGCCGAATACTCAGATGAGGTCATGGTTTTTCATGAAGGTCAGTTAAAAGGGCATCATGATACCAGAACAATGTTTCTGGAAAAGGAAAAATTATTGCTGGAACTTGGACTATCCTTGCCTGAACCCGTACAGCTCTTGAAGCTAGTGGAGGAATTATCTGATCAGAAGATTGAAGTTGCCAGCTGTAAAGAGCAGGATATCTTCGAAGCGATTTTGCCGATTTGGCATTCGAGGGGGTAAGGGCATGGCTGATTCCGTATTAGTCGGTCAATATGTGGAGACACATTCGATTTTTCATCGTTTAGACCCACGTACAAAGCTTGTAAGTATCGTGATGCTGATGCTTAGCTTTATGATGCTTGGTACGGGGCTTAGTTATGTTATTGCAACCTTTTTTGTATTGGGAATGTTATTACTGTCTAAAGTTCCTGTGCATTTTTTTTGGCGAGGGCTGCGGCCGGTATTATTTATTTTATTGTTTACTTTAGTTTACAATGCCCTGTTCACCAAAGGGACGATTCTCTGGTCATGGTTTTTTATCGAGGTGACTGAAGAGGGACTGCGAATAGGATTACGTTTTGTATGGCGGATTATATTGCTCATCTTGTTAGCCTCAGTTCTAACCTTAACTACTAAGCCGCTGGACTTAGCTTATGGTCTGGAAAAGCTGCTTGCCCCTCTATCCAAATTTGGGGTACCCGTAGAACAGTTCTCTTTAATGATAGTGATTGCGATCCGTTTTATCCCTACTATCAAGGAGGAGCTTGATCGTATCCTTCTCGCACAAAAGGCTAGAGGTTATGATCTTACAGTATTATCACTGCCTAAACGGATATATGCGTACATTCCGATCATTATCCCTTTGCTCTTCACAACGATTCAACGTGCTGAACAGCTGAGCTATGCAATTGATGCGCGTGCTTATGGGAATGGTAAAGGGAGGACTTCTTTTAAAAGACTGCAATTTCAGCAAATAGATTATCTGGCAGGGGGAGCTGCCCTTTTAATTGCCGTGATTCTGCTTTGCTTAAAGATAGGAAAGGTGTAGATGAAGATGAAATGGAACACACGTATTACGGAGTTATTGCACATAGAATATCCTATTATTCAAGGAGGACTTGCTTATTTAGGTTATGCAGACCTCGCGGCTGCGGTTTCAAATATCGGTGGACTGGGTCAGGTCACAGCAATGAGTCTTCCGGATGCGGAGGCCTTACGTGCAGAAATACGTCGGGTACGAACACTAACGGACAAGCCATTTGGGGTTAATTTTGCTATCGGCATGCATGGGATTGGTTATGAGGATCGGGTGCAGGTCGCCATCGACGAGCAGGTTCCCGTGGTGAGCCTCACTGGAGGGAATCCAGCCCCTATCCTGGAAATGTTACAGCCCACCGATATTAAAACACTCGTGCTCGTCTCCTCACGCAGACAAGCCCAAAAAGCTGAACAGTTAGGGGCTTCTGCGGTTATTGTTGTTGGGCATGAGGGAGGGGGCCACTTAGGGCGTGACGATGTTGGAACCATGGTGCTCGTTCCGCAAGTGGTTGATGCGGTTAATATTCCTGTGATTGCTTCCGGAGGGATCGGAGATGGCCGTGGATGGATGGCTGCTCATGCACTTGGGGCTGAAGGAATTGAAATGGGCACTCGTTTCGTTGCTACAGTGGAATGTGTGCATGCAGCCGCTTCTTATAAAAAAGCTTTAGTAGAAAGCGCAGAGTCGGATACGGTTGTAATCAAACGATCTATTGGAGCACCCGCGCGAGTGTTACGTAGTGACTACATTGATCAAATTCTTGAAATCGAGCGCGTGACACCGACCTATGAAGCATTAAAAGAATATATCAGTGGTGCAGCCAACAAGCGCTGGATCTATGATGATATCAAAGAAGAGGGCATCGGCTGGGCAGGTCAAGTGACAGGAATGATCCAAGATATTCCTACAGTCGCGGAGCTGATCGGCAGGATGGTGAAAGAGGCTAAGTTGGTTCGCGGGATGTGGGGAACACAGGTTTGAATTTAAAAAAACACAGAGCGGCGATTCTCTCATTATTGGAGGGATCGCTGCTCTGTGTTTTAGGCTGTGGCTTGTAATTCTTTTCTACAAATGAAGAATAGTCAGTTCCTTAGGGAAGCTTGTTAAGGTCTCTGCACCTTCAGCTGTAATAATCAGATCATCTTCGATACGCACACCCGCTAGTCCAGGTACATAAATCCCTGGCTCAACGGTGAACACATTGCCGATCTCGATAATGTCATCGTTCTGTCCGTGAAGTGATGGATATTCATGAACATCCATGCCCAGTCCGTGTCCGACACGGTGTAAGAAATATTCTCCGAATCCAGCTTCTTCAATCACATCACGTGCAGCTTTGTCGACTGAGCCGAAAGGTGCTCCAGGATTGGAGGCAGCGATCCCAGCTTCGTTGGCAGCCAGCACAGTGTTATAGATAGTGACTAGCTTGTCGTCCACGGATTCAATAGCAAAGGTACGTGTAATATCAGAAGCATAACCATCGGCATACACCCCGATATCAAACATCAGGAAGTCGCCGGGTTGAATGACCCGGTTGCCCGGAACACCGTGAGGCAAGGCAGTTTTCGGACCAGAAAGCACCATAGTATCGAAGGAAGGACCGGAAGCGCCAACCTTTTTCATTAGATATTCTAGCTCTGTCACTAGATCGTTTTCTGTAACGCCTGTTTTTACGTGGGTAAGAACGCGGCGCAAGGCTTCCTCAACTAGCTCAGCGGCATGTTTCATGCGCTTAACTTCATCCGGGGTCTTTTTGGAGCGCATGCTGCGCAGCAATGGACCAATATCACTAAACCGTTCAGCTGGAACAGCAGCGGCTAGGTGCTCAAAACGGGCTACTGAGAAATGTTCCTTTTCTATGCCAAGAGTACCTAGCTTACTGCTGCCGAAACAATCTTTTAGCAGATTATAGGGATTATCCGTATCAGTGTGAGTTAGGATTTTGGTGACCGAAGAAGCCGCTTGAGCTGCTTCTGCATCCAATGCAGGCAGAATGAGCATAGGCTCTTCTCCGCGTATCAGCAGCAGACCCAGAAAACGTTCATGCGGATCGCTGGCGAAGCCGGTTAAGTAGTAGACATGCTTGGGATCTGTTACGAGCAGGGCATCCAGGCCCTCGCCCGCCATTTGCTGCGCTAAGCTTGTCAGAGCATTATTCATAGTTGGTGTTCCCCTTTCAACTTCACGATTAGAACTGCAATATTCCTATTATAGATCAAAAATAGACCAGACGCACCTGACGAACTATAACTATCGTTGGCTAATCATGACATGAAGCTTTTCTTAACCCTACTAGTTGGTGTAACATATCTTTAAATATACTTCTCCTAAGGTTAGGCTGAAGCTTATTCGGGTACGGTTGTTGAGAGAGGAGTGATTCTTGGAATGAGAGGAACAATCGCACTTGTTACCGGAGCGAATTCCGGTATGGGGCTGGCCACAACAGTTGAACTGGCTCGCAAGGGAGCTAAAGTGATTATGGTTTGCCGTAATCGCCAGCGGGGAGAAGAAGCACTTGCTGCCGCCAAACAAAAGAGCCACTCCGAGGATATCGAGCTCATGTTGTGTGATCTGGCTTCACTTGAGAGCATTCGCAGCTTTGCTGATGAATTCACTATGAAATATCCGATGCTAGACATACTTATCAATAACGCCGGGGTAGTCACGATTAAGCGTCAGCTTACGAAGGACGGCTTTGAGATGGATCTTGGCGTAAATCATTTGGGTCATTTTCTACTTACCAATCTGTTACTTGGGTCGCTGCAGGCAGCAGAGCAAGGCCGTATCATTGTGGTTGCCTCCGGTGCTTACAAGATAGGTGCGCTCCATTATGAAGATCCAACCCTCGCTCGCCGTTTTAATCCTGCAAAAGCCTATGCCCGATCCAAGCTAGCCAATATTCTGTTCACGCGGGAGCTGGCTTCGCGCCTTCACGGAACAAGGGTGACGGTGAATTGCCTGCATCCAGGAGCAGTGGGGACGAATATAGGTGTAAACCGGGAGACCGGTTTTGGCAAGTCGGTACTTAAGTTACTCTCTTACTTTTTCTTAACACCTGAACAAGGTGCCGATACAGCGATTTATTTGGCTACAGATCCTGATCTTGGAGAGGTAACCGGTCAATATTATTATCGAAGAAAGATTAAACAACTGTCTCCCAGAGCGCAGAATACAATAGAGGCCGAACGGCTGTGGCAATGGAGCCAGGAGCAGGTCGGCCTGAGTTAATTAACACATTTGGAGGAATTAAGGGATGAATTGGGAGAACAGCAGAATTGAAGATGCAACATCTGCAGACTTAGCAGCTATTGTAGATATTTATAACTCAACGATTGCTGGGAGGATGGTAACTGCAGATCTGGAACCCATTACTGTTGCAGACCGGGAGGAATGGTTTCTTGAGCATAATAGCCATCACCGTCCCTTATGGGTACTGAAGCAAGGAGATGAAATTGCTGCATGGTTCAGTTTTCAATCCTTTTATGGTCGTCCAGCGTATAATGCAACAGCAGAAATCAGTGTATACGTGAATGAAAAGTTCCGTGGTGGTGGTGCTGGCAGAATTCTTCTGACAGAGGCCATTGAGAAAGCCCCTAGTCTCGGAATTAAGAATCTAGTCGGCTTTGTGTTTGGACATAATGATCCAAGCCTTGGTTTACTGAAAAAGTTTGGTTTTGAAGAGTGGGGAATGCTGCCTGGTGTGGCTGAACTTGACGGTATAGAGCGCGATTTAGTCATTGTAGGGCTTAAAATCTAAAGCCCCAGATAAAACGCTTACATTTTGAGGGTTGAATTTAGGTTATCGGTGTCACAATCGACCCATTCTTTAGACCAACTCTGTAAGTCTCGGATGACTGATTCCAGGGCAAGACCTTTATCCGTCAAAGAATATTGGATCCGCACGGGGGTCTCTGGGAACACTTCTCGAAGAACGATCCCTTCCTGTTCCAGCTCTTTGAGCCGTTCGGAGAGCAGTCTTCCACTGATGGGCAATGCCGCTTCAATTACATTGAAACGTTGGGGTCCTTGAAGGAGCTGGTAGATAATTAAACCAGTCCAACGCCTGCCGATAATATCCATACTTTTTTGTAGCCGGGGACATAAATCATTGGACTTCATAGGGCTCACCTCTTAGTAAACATTATAAACGAAAAGACCAATAACTTAAACAAATTCCAATTTAATTTAGTACTAGAAAGGATGATGGACAGTGGCTAAAAAAAAGAAAATGCCTACCACACCTAGAGCCGCTACGAATGATGGTCCTGCTACGTTAAAAGACCTGCTAAGCAGTGATGTTCTAGGAAAGCTGAAGGCGCAATCTGATGCGTTGAAAGCGGAGGAAAATGACCGTAAAGAAGCTGCCCGTAAGGCAGTGGAAGATCAGCGTAAGGCTGAGCAGAAGCGGTTGGAGAATGATTTTGCACATCTGCTGGAGAACAGTAATCAGGATTGGAAGAAATATAAATAAATCCTATAGCTTAGCGCTAAAAATATGGCAGAGATTAAAAAGACACCCGTTAGGGTGTCTTTTTTTATGTAACTTAAGCAGATAAGTCTAAGTCTTAATTATTTTAAATTTAAGTATATGAAAGGGTTGACCCTCAAAGTAGGCTTAGGTATAATTTAAAACATTGCGAATGAAAATCATTATCATAAAATCGCATTTGTAAACTATTAAACAGATAAGGAACAACTCATGAAACTAAAATATTTGTCCCTACTTCTAATAGTATTTTCATTTATATCTTTGTTTATAGGCGTTAAAGATATATCCCCATTAGATCTCTTTCATCTTACGGACTCTCAAGCACAGACCTTGCTGGTAAGCCGGATTCCCCGGTTAGCCGCATTGATTATCGCTGGAGTCAGCATGAGTATTGCCGGATTAATTATGCAACAGCTGTCACGCAATAAATTCGTCTCACCGACTACGGCAGGGACGATGGATTCCGCGAAATTTGGTATTCTCGTATCCCTCATGTTATTCACAGGCGCAACGCCAATGCAGAAATTGCTTGTTGCTTTTGTTTTTGCACTATTGGGCACCTTTATTTTTATGAGAATTCTGGATCGGATCAAGTTCAAGGATAGTATTTTTATCCCGCTGGTCGGACTCATGTTCGGAAACATTGTAGGTTCGATTACAACATTTTTTGCGTATAAAAATGATTTGATTCAGAATATCTCGTCTTGGATGCTTGGAGATTTCTCAACGATTATCAAAGGCCAATACGAATTAATTTATATCAGCATTCCACTTGTCATTCTGGCGTATCTCTTCGCTAATAAATTTACGGTAGCCGGTATGGGCGAGGATTTCTCCGTTAATCTTGGCATGAATTACAAAGCGGTTGTTAACGTGGGATTGGTAATTGTAGCGTTAATCTCTTCTGTTGTCATTTTAACCGTAGGTACGATTCCATTTCTGGGTCTGGTAGTACCTAACATTGTAACGTTGTACATAGGGGATAACCTCAAAAAAAGTCTGGCACATACAGCCATTCTCGGTGCGGTGTTCCTCCTGTTCTGCGATATTCTGGGCAGGCTCATTATCTATCCATATGAAATATCAATCAGTCTCACGGTAGGCGTCATCGGTAGTGGTCTGTTTATCTACTTGCTGATGAGAAGAAAGGCGAACTAGTGATGAAGACAAAACTAACTATATTATCTATAAGTGCTGTCGCCCTCATCGTCTTGTTCATGACGTATCATGCTTTGGGAAATTGGGACTACGTTCTGCCCAGCCGGGGAAGAAAGCTGGCGGCCATTCTGATTACCGGAGCTGTGATAGCTGTCTCTACCGTAGTTTTTCAGAGCATCACGAACAATCGTATTTTGACACCAAGTATTCTCGGGCTCGATTCCCTGTACATGTTAATCCAGACGTTCGGTGTATATGCCCTAGGTTCATCGAATATGACCTTTATGAATAAAAACATCAACTTCTTGTTCTCGGCGTGTCTCATGGTCCTGTTTTCAGGCGTATTGTATAAGCTAATGTTCCGTAGGGAAGGACAAAATATTTATTTCCTGCTGCTGGTAGGGCTGATCATGGGGACGATGTTCCAGAGCGCGTCTTCTTTTATGGAAGTGCTTATTGATCCGAACGAATTCCTGATTCTACAGGGGAAAATGTTTGCCAGCTTCAACAATGTCAGCAGTGACCTATTGATTCTTTCCACCATTGTTCTGACGCTAACTACGTTGTATTTCTTGCGATTTGTTAAGTATTTGGATGTTATTTCGCTTGGAAAAGATGAAGCCATTAATCTGGGCATCAATTATGACTATGTGGTCAAAAGGCTGCTAGTTATTGTATCTATCTACGTTTCGATCTCGACGGCTCTAGTGGGGCCAATCACTTTCTTAGGTTTGTTGGTAGCTAATGTGGGACACCAGTTGTTCCGTACCTATAAGCATGCCTATCTGATTCCTGGAACGATTCTGCTGAGCATTGTTGCGCTTGTCGGCGGGCAGTTTCTGGTCGAACGTGTTTTTGGATTCAATACTACGGTTAGTGTGATTATCAATTTTGCAGGCGGCGTCTACTTCGTCTATCTGCTGTTAAAGGAGAATAAGTCGTGGTAGAAGTTAAAAATTTAACCAAACGTTATGGCGGAGTAACCGTCGTTGATGATGTGTCCTTGTCCATTAAAAAGGGCGCAATCACCTCGTTTATCGGACCAAATGGTGCGGGTAAAAGTACACTGCTCTCCATGATCAGCAGACTTATCTCCAAAGACGCGGGAGAGGTGCTGATCGAAGGGAAGGAAATCGGTACCTGCAAAAGTAATGAGCTTGCTCGTAAAATATCGGTGTTAAAGCAGTCCAATCATATTAGCGTACGCCTCACTGTGAAGGAACTCGTTTCTTTTGGGAGATTCCCGTATTCACAGGGGAAGCTGAGTCCGGAGGATCGGGCGTTCGTTGACGAAGCGATTGCTTACATGGATCTCCAAGAAATGCAGGATAAATATATTGATCAGCTCAGTGGAGGGCAACGCCAGCGGGCATATATTGCCATGGTCATGGCTCAGGATACAGAGTACATTTTGCTCGACGAACCGCTCAATAATCTCGATATGAAGCATTCCGTCCAAATTATGAAGGTGCTTCGCCGCTTGGTGGACGAGAAGGGGAAGACGATTGTGCTCGTTATCCACGATATTAACTTTGCATCTTGTTACTCTGACTACATTGTTGCGCTTAAAAATGGAAGAGTAGCCTCCTCGGGTACAGCCGATGAAATTATAGATTCTGCAGTTCTTAAAGAGGTATATGACATGGACATTCCTATTGAAACTATAGGAGGCCGAAAAATCGGTGTCTATTTCTAAAATGGTAACTATTACAATGCGGATATTATTATGACGTAACGTAAGAAGTGAAAGGCGCCAGCTTCTTAACGCATACGCGAATAATTCAAATAGCTTCACTATAAAAATTAGGGGTGAATACGTTGAAGAAGAACTTATCTTTACTGATTATGACAGTATTTCTTGCGGTAATCTTGGCGGCTTGTGGCTCCAATAATGCAGCAACTTCAAATAACAACACAGCAGCGGCAGGCAATTCGGAGGCTACTACTGCACCAACAACGGAAGCAACTACAGCACCGACAGAGCTTACTTTCAAGCATGCGCTTGGCGAAACAACTATCAAAAGCAATCCGCAAAAAGTGGTTGTTTTTGACTTCGGTACACTGGATACGCTGGATAAACTGGGTGTAGAGGTGACTGGAGTGCCTCAAAGTAATGTACCGGCTTATCTCTCTAAATATAACGATGCTAAATATGAGAATGTTGGTGGTTTGAAAGAGCCTGACTTCGAAAAAATAAACAGTCTTTCTCCGGACCTGATCATCATTTCCGGCAGACAACAGGATTCTTATGAAGAATTCAGCAAAATTGCACCTACTCTGTATGTGGCTGTAGATAATGCAAACTACATGGAATCTTTTACGAATAACGTGAAAATGCTGGGTCAAATTTTTGGAAAAGAAGCAGAAGTAGAAACTGAGCTTGCGACTATCAATGATTCCATCAAAGCTTTGAATACGAAGGCAACAGCTGATGGCAAAAAAGCACTTGTTATTCTTGCGAATGAAGGCAAAATCAGTGCTTACGGTGCAGGTTCCCGTTTTGGGATTATCCATGATGTGTTCGGATTTGCACAGGCTGATGATAAAATTGAAGTATCCACTCACGGACAAAGCGTATCCTACGAATATGTAGCGGATAAGAACCCGGATTATCTGTTTGTAGTGGACAGAGATGCGGCTGTGAAGAGTGATGGCGGCGAATCCGGCTCAGCTAAAAAAGCAGTTGAAAACGATCTAGTGAAGAACACAAATGCCTTTAAAAACGGTAAAATCATTTACTTGGATCCTAACTACTGGTATTTGTCCGGTGGCGGTTTAATATCCGTTAGCGAAATGCTCAAAGAAGTTGAAGTTGTTCTGTAAGCAGAGTAACTTGGTGAATTAAAAAGCCTGTTGGCAGGAGTAATACTCCTTGCCAGCAGGCTTTTTTTCGCTTTTTTCCATGGAATTACTGATATATTCATACTAGTTGCTAAAATCATCTGTAACTTTTTAGGCTGGGATACGTGGATAGGTTAAGGGGGGAGTGCATGAAGCGAAATTCATTGGATGAAATATATCAGATGTATGTAATGGATATTTACCGCTATTTGCGCTCCCTTTGTGGTGATCATTATGCGGCTGAAGATTTGATGCAAGAAACCTTTTATCGCGCTTATCTACATTTGGAGAATTGCAAAGAAGAGAAGATTAAGCCATGGCTGTTCCGTGTCGCTTATAACGCCTTCGTAGATTACAAGCGAAAGGAAGGCCGCAGCACAGTTCAGAGTGAGGATTTTTTCAAAAAGCTTGCTCATCCAGATACCACAGAAAGCACACTGCTTCATCAGGAACGTTGGGAAGAGATGAGGATAGCGGTAAGTGAGCTACCGGACAATCAGAGAAATGCACTGCTGCTGCATGATTTTCATGGGCTGAGTTATCGGGAAGCATCGGACATTATGGATGTGGGCTTGTCCCAATATAAGATATTGATCTTTCGGGCCAGACAGAAGCTGCGTGAGGCAGAGCGGAGGAGAAATGAACATGAGTGAAGAGTTTAAGGAGAAGTTAAGAAGGTATGGCGAAGGCACTCTTGCTGATGAGGATAGGGATGAGGTTGAACGTGAGCTAGAGAAGATGGAAGCTTACCAGGCTTATCTGGATGAACTCATGGGCGAAGAAAAGCCGGCTTCAGATGAGGAGAAGAGCATAAAATTCGGAAAGGGTAAAAGAAACAGACCCGGCAAAGAAAAAAAGATCATCCGCCGTGGCAAGTGGAAAGCACGCATATCAAATACTTTAACGGTGATTTCTGCGTTTTTGATTTTTTTGATTGTCAGCAGTATCATCACAGCGGTATTTTATGGCACTGGAGAAAGAGGAGAGACTTACCGTGATGTCGTTTCTTCCGCAATTGCTGTTTCACAGCCGAACACGATCGTCCATTTGAGTAGCGATTCCGGACCGTTTTTTAGTATGAATCTGCAGGGTGAAATAATAAAACAAATTGGTGATGCGCGGATTAATGTTGGAGATTATTCGATGAAGTTTCTATTAGGCTGGCCTAGAATCTATAGTTATTCATGGACATATGAACGCAGTGGGACAGGTAATTACTTTATTTATCCCATTGAGAACCAGTCTGCGGAAAATAGGATAGATGACAGCAGTGAGTGGGAAAAACTAGAAAAGCTCCCTGAAGGTACGGTAGGAGAAGCCTATTTGTCTTTTGAACAATTTTTTTCGACAGATGAGCTATTGAAGAAGTTTCAGCATAAAAATCTTGAGCTTTTATGGTTCGCAGCAGATACAGGTCCAAGGATACAAGAGCCAGTAATAAATGATCCCTTAGGATTTCCAAGTACGCCTATCTGGCATGCTGATGATATGAAGGTGACACAAGAGTCAAAGAAAAAGTGGGGTTGGTTTGGAGGGGGGACTAGCCGCACGAGTGTTTCTCCATCTGTTGACTCATATGGGGATGGTGAACTGCGTAATGCGAACTTCCTTAAGACACTGCACTTAATGCAGGAGCATAAATCGATCGCCAACAAGGTAATTCCGTTTATTGATCTGGATGACTCCATTAGTTATCTGGAGAAGAACGGAGTTAGGCTGTATGGAGCTGTCGTAACCGGTCCGGTTAAAGAACTGCTCAAGTTAAAGGAAGAAAAATGGGTCAGTAATATTCATGTTGAAGAAGTAAGATTATGGAATTGGCAGGATAGAGAGAACTGAGTCGGGATGCTAAATACTGTAGAAGGTAGTAAGCGTAAATGATTTCTTCGTAATTCCTTAATGGCAGCCGGATATGCTCTGTTTTACTGGGGTGTACCCGGCTTTTCTGTGTGGGAGAAGTCACAGAGCTTGCTTCTCGTTTAAGCAAATCGTACAATTATTTGAATATGAGATGAGTATGATAGATTAGGAGCTGAGTTATATGAAAGTAGGCGTGGTATCAGATACACATATGACAAGAATGGCTAAGTCTCTGCCCAAAGCACTTGTTGCTGAATTCCGGAATGTAGACTTGATTCTACATCTTGGAGATTGGGTGAGTATGGGAATCTACGATTTGTTGGCTGAATTGGCTCCAGTGGAAGGGATTGCTGGGAATAACGATGGAATAGAGATCATCGAGCGTTTCGGGGAGCGTAAGCTGCTAACGCTTGAGGGATTCCGGATCGGAATGGTGCATGGGCATACGCCACACTCCCGCAAAGGAACGGACGGGAATGCGCTGCTTGCTTTTGCGAATGATAAGGTGGATTGTATTCTTTTTGGTCATTCGCATCAGCCTTTATTGCGGGAAGAGAATGGGATTCTGCTCTTTAATCCAGGATCGCCAACAGATAAACGACGTGAGAAACTGTATTCCTTTGGAATTTTGGATATCGAAGAGGGTAAAGTCAGTGCCCGGCATGTGTTCTACGATTCCAAAGAATAAGAATAATTGTCCAAATGATCTGGCGTTCGCTCCATGGTGCACGGAACGGCTGAAATATACAATAACGTTAAAACGGCCCAAGCCGGAAAGTGAGCGCTGAGCATGAACAACTATCGTATTGAACATGTGATCTATGATGATTTGGAACGGCTTATCCCATTGTTTAATGAGTATCGGGTATTTTATGGGGCAGTCTCTGATCTGGATGGTGCGCGTGCTTTTTTATCAGATCGATTGAAGCTGAACGAATCGGTAATCTTTATTGCGGTGGAGGGAGATGGCGAGGAGAAAAGAGCGTGGGGCTTCACTCAGCTCTACCCCTCTTTTTCATCAGTCTCTATGGAGCGTCTCTGGATTTTGAATGATTTATATGTAACTACGGAACTGCGAGGACATGGGCTCGGCTCCAAGCTGCTGGAAAGTGCCAGAGCTCATGCGCTCGCAACGAATACGAAGGGCTTGTCCCTGACAACAATGACGGCGAATGTGGGGGCACAGCGTTTATATGAAGCGCATGGCTACATTCGGGATGATGACTTTTATACCTATAACCTTTTTTTCTAAAAGCTAGAGAGAAAGACGAGTAAGGGGCGTTAAAGTGGATACAAGTAATAAGTTGGCAATCTTTTTTGACCTTGATGATACCCTATATGATCATTTGGTTCCTTTTAAAGAAGCGGTGCGTCAAGTACTTAAACCGGATGAGAGCAGTCTGGACTTTGCGGAATTATTTTATAAAGTAAGACATCATAGTGATGTATTATGGCCTATGTATTTACGTGGAGAAATTCCGCTGGAGGAGACTAGGGTACGCCGATTGGAGCTTGCTTTTGCAGAGTATGGTCTACAGCTTGATCGTGACCAAGCCACGGCGGTACAAGCGGCATACATTGGCCGTCAGTACACCATTCAAATGATAGATGGAGTCCGGGAGCAATTGGAAAGGTTCATTGCTGCTGGTCATAAAGTAGGCATCATTACGAATGGACCCAAGGATCATCAAATGAAAAAGATTCGCGGATTAGGTCTGGATCAGATGATCCCCGAGGAGATGATTTTTATTTCTGACGCTGTAGGTCTGGCCAAACCAGATCCGCAACTCTTTTTGCATGTAAATCAGAAGTCTGGCACTTCACCAGACCATTCACTTTATATAGGCGATACCTGGGCTAATGATGTAGTAGGAGCGCTTGCGGCTGGCTGGAAGGTCTGCTGGTATAATCCGAGAGGCAGACAGCCCGCTACGGATCATGAGCCTAGTTATATTTTCACGAATTATAAGGAATTTAGCGAGTTGCCTTTGGTGCTGTAAAAATCTTGATCGGGAATTAATTAGGGAAAAACTCCCTGAAATTAACCGATTAGAGCTAGAAATTGGGGTTATTGGGGAATTCCTCCCTAATTAAAATGAAATAAGCAGGGTTATAGCCATATTCGGGTGATTTTTAGGGAGGTTTTCCCTAATCGAAGGTTTACCTTGAAAAAATCTAATGATTTTAGGGAGGAATTCCCTAATTATCAGGCTGCTGGGCGATGAACATCCCTCAGCCATGCCTAAGAACCATTATCTGCAACAAAAGAGCTTGCCCCTAAAAGCCAACAACGGCTTTATGGGGGCAAGCTCTTTTCAACTAAATTTAATCAGCGAAGCTGTACGTAGGGTCAGTCAGATTCATTCTTTCTTTAATGCCTGATGTGGCGTAGATTTTATTGTCATCGGTAATAAAGAAAGCTTCTACATCTTCAGGTAACGACTCTAGATATTTCATGCCTTCTTCGATCCCCATCAAGAACACCCCAGTGGACAAAGCGTCCGCATCTGTTGCATTAGGGCTCATAATGGTCAAGCTTTTGAGACCGTTCTGAGAAGGGTAACCTGTGCGTGGATCAAGAATATGGTGATAACGAACATTGTCTTGCATAAAATAACGTTCGTAAACACCAGAAGCATCGATGACCTCATCCGCGATTTTAATTGTTCCTAGCTGAGTGCCGCGGCTTTGGTCAGGGTCTTGCAGGCCAATATTCCAATCCGTTCCGTTTGGTTTCGTACCTAACGCAATAATACTGCTGCCGCCGAGGTTGATCATTGCACTGTTAAGGCCTTGCTCTTTTAAATAATCAGCGATACGGTCAGCAGCATATCCTTTGCCGATACCTCCAAGATCCAGTACCATATTTTCCTTCAGTAGCTTCACGGTCTTAGCAGCTTCGTCAATTTCAACGTCCCTGTAATTGGTTAGGCTCTTGGCTGCATCGATAGCTGCTGGATCAGGGACTTTATCCCCGCCACTACCGATGTTCCAGAGGTCGATCAGCGGACCAATCGTGGGATCGAATAGCCCGTCCATTTCTTTTGCATATTGCACCGATTGTTTTACAACATCTAAGGTCTCGTCCGAAACGACAACCGCTTCTTTTCCTGCTGCTTGATTGACTGCGTAAACCTCGCCGCCTTCTTTTGTACGGCTAAGCTCCATATCCATTCGCTCCAGCATTTGCTGAATATCATCCATATTTTTTTGGGCTACATTTTCTCCGAACACTTTGATATTCACGACCGTGTCATAGATATAAAAGGTCTGTGAGAGTGACTTGGCTTCACCTTTTCCTGAAGCTGTTGCGCCACCCGGTGTTTCAGTCGCTTTGTCATCCTTATTTTTAGTAATTAGCCAAGCGCCGACAGCTATGACGGCGATGAGGATAACAACGAGTATCAACGTCGTTTTTTTGTTCTTAAACATATTCCACCATCCATAAAGTTAGTTTCTAAAACACATTATTACTATCATACCCTAGATCAGAAGTTGATGGAAATTAATTTCATGGCATATTTAGGTACAACTCCGTCTGCATGAAAAAAAAGCCCCGCAATCTGATTCGGAGCAATGCTGTGAATATAGAGGTAGTTACTGAGCTAATCTAGCATGTATTCACGGTATTTGTTTTTACGAGGATTCATTACGAAAAGGATTCCCTTGGCATAACCGCTAACGGCTTTAAAATTTCGTTTGAGAGTTTCTTTGCCTGTCAGACAGGTTAACGTCCAGATCAATGCGGCATAATTCATAGGGGGTGCTTTACGTAAGTTGAGCAGATAATAATGATTGATGGCAGTAGCTCTTGCAACAACGCCCGCCTTATCCCGAGAACCCGGCGACTCATGATGAATGATTTTCATAGCGGGGTTAATGACAAGCTTGCCATAACGGCTAGCCAAATGGGACAAGTAAATATCCTCGGCAATGGAGTAACTTGTCATCCAGGGATAGGGTTTCATATCTTGTAATGCTGAGCGCCGGAATGACATATTACAGCCGTGAAAAAAATCCGTCTCAAAAACCTGCTCCTTCTCTCCCCAGAGGAATAGGGAGCCTGCAAACATGCTTGGGGATAATCTGCCCGGGGATCCGGACATTTGTCCGGTCAGCATGCCAAACAGCCGGCCCGGTTTGCTGCTGCGCATGCCTTTAGCCACCCCGCCTACACCTACAATTGAACCGTCCGCTGCATAAGTATCAAGTAATCGTCGAATATATAAGGAATCATCTAATTCTGCATCATCGTCTAAATGAAGCACAATTTCAGCATTTACTAGTCCAAGTGACTCATAACGGGAAAGCCAGAGCCCCGGATTAGTCTTACGATGATATCGAAACTCAGCCTGTGGCAATTTGTTCAGTATGTTACGATAATAGGTTAATCTTTCTTCAGGAATCTCACCGTCATCCACAATCCAGAGCTCGATGGAGACATTCTCTAGCTGTGTCTGCTTGCTAATAGACTCTATGCACACTGTAAGGTCGTTTATACGGTTACGGGTAGGTATCACTATAGATACATCATGCATATGGGGATCTCCCTTCGGAATTTCTGGTGTTAACTTTATTCTATCTGCCCTGAAGGGGAGCGTATATACCACTTTCGTTTACTTTTTGCTTTAACATTCACGTCTATAAATGTTATTTTAATAAAAGTTAAGTTTGTAATTTTGAGTTTTTAACTATATAATAGTAAGCGACATATATTTAGTTATTACTCTTATATAACAGCTACAAATTATCAATAATATTAGGAGGTTTTTTCGTGAGAATAGATATCTGGTCCGATTATGCATGTCCTTTTTGTTATATTGGCAAAAGACGTTTGGAGAATGCGCTAAGCCAATTTCCGAACCGTGATCAAGTGGAGGTAGTATTCCGTAGCTTTCAACTGGATCCACATGCAGAGGTAAGTACAGACAAGAGTATTCATGAGCTGCTGGCTACCAAATACGGGATGACCGTCGAAAAAGCAAAAGCAATGAACGCACAACTAGCGGAGCAGGCTAAAGATGTGGGTTTGGAATTTAATTTTGATACAGTAAAGCATACCAACACTTTCGACAGTCACAGACTGAGTCATTTTGCAAGCACAAAGGGAAAAGGTGCAGAAATGTCCGAACGTCTGCTGCGCGCCTACTTTACGGATTCTTTAAATCTTGGAGATCGCAGTGTACTGGCATCACTCGCTGCTGAAGTTGGTCTGGATCAAGTGGAAGCTGCGGCAATGCTGGAGACGGATGCTTTTGCGAATGAGGTTAATGGCGATATTGAAGAAGGAAGCCGCCTTAATATTACCGGTGTACCTTTCTTTGTATTCAACAATAAATATGCTTTATCTGGTGCACAACCAGGTCCTGTATTTACAGAGGTACTGGATACTGTGTGGGCGGAGGAACAAGCAGGACCAACGTTACAAGTGGTTGGTAAGGGGAATTCTGAAGTATCCACCGATGATGGCTGCGCAGATGGATCTTGCAATATTTAAAGTTTGGATTCGAGTAAAACAAAAGAGCTGAGGGAGCCCTCAGCTCTTTTTTGTTTTGATAAAACTGTTCTTTTGTTGCTTCCCACACTCAAAAACAAGCGCTCCCGATATCCGGAAGCGCTCGCCGCTGAATTGTGGTTTTATCTGAAAGATGTAACAAAGCTTGAGAATAGTGTACGTACATCGTATTGATATTGGTTGATTGGCTCGATAGGCCGTTCGATACCAAGTAGAGTATATACCGCAATTCTCGCTGCTCTCACGGAGTATTCTTCAGTGAATACAACGTCATCTGGAATTTCACAGAATTGTCCAATAAAGGCCAGGTTCGTGGAACCCTCAGGGACAACTTTTGGTCGGTCACTATTGAGTCTAGGCATGAACTGAGAAGTGATATAAGGCATCATGCAAGGAATACAGTTGGCGGTAGCCATGATCTCGTCCTTATGTTCTTCAAAGTGAAGATGACCGATCAATTCTTGCATGATTTCTTCGCCGGTACAATCACACATTCTCTTTTTCACGAAATCCCCAACTTTGTCTGGATACAGTCCGTAACCCCAGAACACTTTAACATGCTCAGGCTGATTGCGGAAATGCGGTTGGTAAGCCAGTACAACGGACATAAACCAGCTCGAATCCTTGAAAGTGACCAAAGCGCCTGTGCCGGCACGGTTACGTGTGAAATTTTCCATCAGATCGAAGAATTTGGAGTCATGGAAAGTTACAGTAAAGGACTCCCATTTCGAACCGTCTACATGATCATCGAACGAAGAAGGATTGCCAAGACTTGGTTTCTTAGAAGCGATGTTTTCCCATAATTTCCATGAGCTTCCTTTGCCGTTAAGGCGTGGAGCAGAAGTCATAGAACCAAGGCTGGAGCCTTCGGTCATAGAACCGTTTGTGATAATCACGAGATCATCTTCTTTTACATCAATCACATCTTTGACACCTTCGCGCACTACATTCATTTGGGTTACGGTAATTCCGTCACCTTTTTTGAACTGCAGATCAGTAACTGTACATTTCAGTGTGAAATCGACACCGAATGGTTCAAGATATTTGTGCAAAGGCAGAATGATGGAGTCATATTGGTTATAAGGAGTGCGAGTTACACCTTCCAGTGTTTGAATTCTTGGGAATTCATGGAAGAAACGAAGCATATATCTTTTAAACTCTACAGCGCTGTGCCAAGGTTGGAATGCAAAAGTAGTAGCCCACATATACCAGAAGTTGGTTGTGAAAAAGTGAGGGGCGAACCAGTCGTTGATACGCGCTTTTCCCATTTTATCTTCTGGTGTAATAATCAGCTTGCCCATAGCGAGACGATCAGCCATATCAAAACCCATGGACAATACATCTTCTACTTTGCCGTCTTTGTTTACAAGTCTGGCGTTTGAGTGTGTTGGATTAGCGGTATCAAAAGCAATAATTTCATCCCGCACAGACAACCCCGGACGGTCGACAGAAGGAATCGTTGTTAATAGTTCCCAGAGATTCTCATAAGCTTCGTCGTTGAGCATACGGCCGCCGCGGACAACGTAACCATGTTCAGCGTCACCTGCGCCGTCATTGCTACCACCAAGAATCTTCATCTCTTCAATAATGTGAATGTTTTGTCCCGGAAAATCACAGTCTCTGAC
Organism: Paenibacillus sp. FSL H7-0716; assembly: GCF_038002705.1. NCBI lineage: Bacteria > Bacillati > Bacillota > Bacilli > Caryophanales > Paenibacillaceae > Paenibacillus > Paenibacillus sp. FSL H7-0716. Next base: position 387,909 of record NZ_JBBODA010000003.1, on the reverse strand, counting down.
CAGGTAAGCAGCGCCCGCTAGGGATGCAATTCCGCCACCGACAAAATAAACCTGTCTATTACCGTACTCTTTTTTCACAATGGTCGCCTCCAAGTAGTTGTTTAAATAATCACACTCTTAATGTAAACCAACTCCTATTTTGAAGGTATAATCAAACTCTTTAGAGTGTCTGGATTTTTGTCATTATGGGTGATCTGTCTAGTTTTTAGACAAAAAAAACCGCTGCAACCAAAGGGTTACAACGGATGGTTCTCATATTTGTGTAAAGCTTTCAGAAAATTTCCTTCAATTAGATCACTTAGCTTCTCAATCATATGGTGCGGTTGTTCCTTCATGCCTTCTCTCATCCACTGAATGATTAGGCCTGTGAAGGCTAGCGTGTAGAAATTGGCTATAAAGTGCTTGTCTTCTTCGCAAACCTCCATCCCGGAGGACAACTCGTTTATAACCCCCATGATGAGATCGTTTGTCACTTCGTACAGATATGCATCCAGGTGATTTCTGCCTAGTGAATTTAGCGTGTTACAGCAAAAGGATTTATTCCGCTCAATGTAGCAGAAAATTCTATAAAAACCGTCCGTCCAAGTGCTGTAGCTGCGATACTGGGCGAGGCTTTCGACAGCCTCAGTCTTATAGATCCAACCTAGCAAATCAAATATATCCTGAAAATGATAATAGAAGGTTTGTCTGTTTAGTCCGCAATGGTCCACTAGTTGTTTAACAGTAATTTTATTGAGCGGTGTATGCTCCATTAGTTCTTTTAAAGAATGGGACAATGCATTTTTGGTTAGAAAAGAATTGGACAACAGCGTTTCACCTCTTCCATTCAAGACTTCGATGCTCGCGTATACAGCAGACGAATACCTTCCGCTAATAAACCCAGTGCAAATCCGGCACATGAAAATAAGGAAAATGCGAGGAAGCCTGCGAGATCCTCCCAACCGGACATCTCTTTGTAGGTGTAGCCCAGCATAAATGCCGCGCCTATGATTATTCCCGCCGTACTAAATACCCAGAGCAGACGTGCTCCAAGCCAGCCTAAAGTGTTGACAATGCCAGCCACTACTACGGAAAAAAGAGCAAAGCGTAGTAAGAGTGTGGCATCCATTTCTTGGGCCAGCATCACAAATCGGTGCAGAGGGAAGAGAAGCCATAGCAGAATGGCATAAACGGTCATCCAGAGAAACCAACGTTTACTTTTGGCAGCAGGCAGGAATTTCATTTCATGCACACCTCTTTTCCCATAGTTCGAACGTTAAAAAGTAGGGATTATACCGTGAAGGATTCCAGTTCTTCCGCACTTTGCAGCAGGTGGCTTAGCAGGTTGGGAATGTCCTCCATTTGTTCTTCTGTAAGTTGTCTTTTGAATTGCAGCTCGATGCAGTTATTGTAAGTTTCACTTTCCTGGCCATATATGAAGCTTAAAGATTGCACAGGCTGGAAATCAGGTCCCCAGATCGCTTTCAGAATACTGTCTATCGCCTGACATTCGCTAGGAATATCTTCGACTTCCATATAAAAACGAAGTGAAAGATTACAGCCGGGATCCGTATTAGGAACCTCCAAGATTTCATCGCTGAGATCTTTCGTGGACGAAGTGAGCAGGATTTCGGCGGTTACTTTCCTGCCTGCAGTTAATTGGAAGGAGAGACTGAACTCTCTGGACATCAGCGCCATATTCAGAAGGTCGGAGCGATCCGTAACCACCAGTATTCCGTCTAAATTATCGTAGTCATAAATCTGGTTCTCAAAGGCGATCTTAATATTATCGAAAACAGTAGGATGGAACAATAAGGGCACCTTCTTTGTTTATTTATATTGTAACATGATGTGATAGGAAGTTAAAAAAGACGCCCAGGACCAAATGGACCGGGCATCTTGTGTAGAAGTTACGGCTACCCATAAGCGGGAATGCTCGTCAGTCGTGGGTATACCGTTCAATTCTTAGTTTGTAGGCGCAGGCGCAGTATATTTCAGGAACGTCTTCGGAATCGGGCTCTCAAAGGTCATCAGTTCTCCAGTGGTTGGATGAATAAAAGAGAGCACTCGAGCATGTAGGCCAAGTCTTCCTACCGTTTTGGTCTCTGCACCATATTTCTTGTCACCTGCGATAGGGTGGCCGATATCTGCCATGTGCACCCGAATCTGATTTTTTCGTCCGGTTTCGAGCTTAACCTCTAGCAAGGAAAAATGGCGGTTAGCCTGAATAAGTTTATAGTGTGTAATTGCATGTAGTCCATCGCCTTCATGAGGACTGGAATACATTTTAAGGGTTGAGGTTTCTTTGAGCCACGAGCTTATCTTGCCTTCAGGTCTTTTAACCGCGCCTTCCACGAGCGCTACGTAAGAACGTTCCTTCACAGTATCTTTCCACGTAGTTTGTAATGCCTGCTGAATCCGTTCGCTTTTGGCAAACATCATTACACCTGATGTATCTCTGTCCAAACGGTGTACGACAAAAATCCGATTTTTTGGATTGCTAACACGGACATGCTCCATAAGCTGGCGGTAAGCCGTCAATTCGTTTTCTTCCGCAGTGGCGATAGATAGCAGTCCAGCATCCTTTTGAACAATAATCAGGTCATCATCCTCATGAACGATTTTAAGTCCGATCATCTCTGCTGTTTGTACAGGCTTCTCTTGATCAATAGTAACGCTTTGGCCCGGATGCAATTGGAAATTATGCTGTGTAACTACCTTATCATTTACTGACACTTGTCCACGCGATAGGATGGATTTAATCGCATTTCGTCCGCGACCCGTGACGTGGGTGAGTAAGAAAGGCAACAGTTCAGAAGGTTCGTTTACAGTAAAAGACTTGGGTGCTGCGGGTGCTTTAGTTTTATGGTTAAGCTTGCCAGTAGGCTTGCTGTGAGAACGAGTACCTCTTTTGGCTGTTTCTTTAGGATTTCTTCTTGAGTTCATGGATGCATTCTCCGTCCTTTAATATTGTACTCCTCAATATACCATGGGCTGTGAAGAAATACTATGGAGAGGGCAGGCTTGCTGGTTTGGTTTGTAAATGCTCATAGATAGAACAGTTGGGCTAATCCAAGAAGCAGGAATAAACCGAGATATACCCAGCCTAACAGTCTGGCATATTTCTTTTCCCGGTGCATAGCATTGACTGCATATATTTTAGTATCTACAGTAAGCAACAGAACACTGGAGATCAGCAGCGCAACAATTACGTAGGTTAGCTGGTGATAGAGCATAGTAGAGCCTCCTATAAACGTCCTTTAATTTTGTTTAAGACCTACTCTGTCGATGTGAGTTTTCAACTTAACTTCAACACTTAGATTGGAATACTGCTGCTCCCAGTCATGTTTGTCACGAATATTGGCTTTCCAGTAGGAGGGAGCATATGCACGAATATATTCACCCATGCCAAAGACATCGGAATGCGCTTGTTGCGTTTCTTCAATAAGGTGGTTGAAAATACCGATCACTCTCTTTTGAAAGATTTCTTCAATCTTTTCTAAAGAACGGCTGGAATCGATAGGGATATCACTACGTAAATGCTCATCTAGAGCCGCCTCTAAAAAAAGGTTATAGGTGATGTGGGGTTTGCCCTCTTTGAAATGAACCTTCACCCTCGTGAACCGGTCGTTGACCTTGAGCATCACCGGACCGAATTCATCAGCATGAAAAAGATCGGAGTATCCCCCCGGATTAATGCCCTTCATGGACATATATGCGCCAATCTCAATCGGAATCGTCGATCCGACCATCACTCCACCACTAAAGTAAGCTAGGCCTTTAATCATGATATTGTCTTCCTGATGTAATGAGACGTAAGGCAGATAACCACTTTCGCCCCATTTGGATTCTGCTGACCAGAATACACCTATATAATCAGCGGGGAATTTTCCTGATGTTACTGCTTTTTCCATGGTGGAGAGGATGTAAAGGGTCGGCACTCGCTGCAGCGGAGGATTAATATTCATAAATTTAGCAGCCTCCCCTTCGGATACTAGCAGCCAGGTCCGGCGACGAACTTCTGGATTTCGCCGCAAATAATCATTTAAATCATTCATGCTTTTTTTTGCTATGTCCTCACTAATAATAATCACTCGTAAATGAATTAGATAACGTGGATCAGAAATTTGCTGCTGTAAATTGTTCATGGCGTCATCTAAGGTGTACCCGTACACTTCTACGACCCATACTGGATTTTGATTCACGCCTCCGCCTTCACCCCCACTGCCTGGTCCGAGTGGAACTCTTCCCGGAACCGCAATTTGGGCGGTCACACGGATTTTGGGAAGGTTAATATTTGCGCTTTTAAGATGAGTGGTTTGATCATCATTTATTTTGCTGTCTGGAGGGACGGAATCAATGGATAATCCTAGCACCAATGCACGGTCTTCTATTTCAAGCTGGTCCCAGCACCCTGAGAGTAAGCCAGACATGAGTGAGAGAATAAATATAAGAACTACACGCTTGTAAATTTTTTTATTCATGAGAAATGGCTCCTTTATTTCGGATTAGAGAGACTAACCATAATAAAAGAGGATAGAAGGTCAAAAAAATCAAACCGATTATTGCTGTAATGCTAGCAAATGAATAGACCTGAAATATATTTCTCGGAAAAAGTGAAAAAGTGATGATAAATGGAAGTAAGAAACTGGATATTAGGCGGTGATCCTTGTGCCGCAGCACTTGTTGCAGAGAGTATGCGGCTAAGTAGTAGTTCGTAAAGATGGAAGTGAATATAGAAACCACCCAAATTATTATAAAAAGAGCATCAAACCGTTCTAATAGTCCTGCGCCGATGGATATGGAGCGAGCTGCTTCTAGGGTTGGATAGGAAAGTAATTTGGTTTCTTGAGCTCCAAACATGCCTAAAGTGACCCAAACGATCATTACATAAATGAATCCAATGATACAAAGCGCAACAGTGCCTGCTTTGAGGATCTGTTGAGGTTTTTTCATTAAAGGAACCAGCAGGATGATGACAAATGTGCCCTGATAAAGGCCAGCGGACGTAATCGTTCCTTTGGAAAAGCTTGAAAAGGTGGTGTGATTTCCGGTGAGGGGTAGCAAGTTTAGAACATCAACATTTTTCATAGCTACCAAGGCAATTGCTATCACAGATAATAGAATAAAAGGTAAATAGAAAACATGGACATAAGTGAATTTCACAATATTTCTACGGATTGATAAGGCAACCAGTACGAGCATTAAGAGAATTACTGCTTCGATGGGTGTCTTTTTAAAGACAACCGCAATACATACTTCTCCGAATTGGCGCATGGTGATCCCGGCAGAGAAAGCAAAAAACAAAGAAATAAAAATGGAGAAAATATCCGCGAGCCCAGTTCCGAGAAGGCGGCGGCTAAATACGAACAACGTTTCGTTCGGGAATTTTCGGCAGACAGCTGCCGTAAACCAGCAGCCCAAAAAAGCAACAGGTACGCCAGAAGCAGTCACGAGCGGTGCACCACTGTCTCCAGCTTCAGCCATATAACGAGGAATACTTAAGATTCCTATTCCTATAATCGTACTGACGATTACAGCCATGACTTGGATCGTTGATATGGGGCGGTTACTATTCATCAGCTTCACTTTTCTCCTTAAAAATCAGATCGGTATGCATTTTGGGAATGTCCTTCGCAAGAAGATCAGGATCAGGTGTATTAAGAAAGCTTGGGCGGCTTCGCATCCACCATAAAGGTACCCGAACGATACTATCCTTAAGGTCCTTCCATATTGTAGGGACAAAGGGTGTCATGTAGGGAACGCCAAAAGATTCCAGAAATAATAAGTGGTTGATAATAACAATAGTGCCCAGCATTACTCCGTACAGGCCAAAGCAGCCTGCCAATATGATCAATGGAAATCTAAGCATTCTTGAAGAGATTGCGGCATTGTAAGCGGGTGTGGCAAAAGACCCTATGGTCGTTATAGCGACAACAACTACGGTAGTTGGACTCGCCAGACCTGCTGCTACGGCTGCCTGACCAATGACAAGCACACCTACAATAGAAAGAGCCCCGCCAATCATTTGCGGTAGGCGAATGGTTGCTTCGCGCAGCACCTCCATGAAAACTTCCATAATCAGAACTTCCAATACGGCTGGAAAGGGTACGCCAGCTCTTGCACCAGTTATTGCTACGGCGAACTCTGTCGGCAGTAGCTCAGGATTGAAAGAGATAATGGATACATATAAGGCTGGGAAGAAAAGGGAAAATAATAATGCGATCAGGCGGATCATTCTTAGGAGGCTTCCTACAACAAAACGTTCTGTATAGTCATCTATCGTCTGAAAGAACTGATTGAAGAGCGCTGGGACGATGAGGCAGAATGGTGAGCCGTCTACAAGGATGATGACTCGTCCTTCTAATAAAGAGGCTATAGATTTATCCGGACGTTCGGTTGGCTGAACCTGTGGAAACGGGGAAAGGGGATGATCCTCTATGAATTGCTCGATATACCCCGCATCAAGGATGCCGTCTACATTTATTGCTGATAATCGCTTCATCACCTTTTGAACTAGCCCTGGATCGGCTATTCCTTCGATATAACAAACCGCTACTTTTGAGCGCGTCCGTACGCCAAGAGGGGCAGTTACTACACGAAGATCGGGCGTTTGCAGTCGATAGCGAAGCAAAGAGATATTGGATTCTAAATTCTCTATAAACCCATCACGCGAACCGCGTATGACTTGTTCAGTTTGAGGTTGCTCAATGCTACGATGCTCAATTTTACGCAGATTGAAGTAAAGTGCCTGATCCATTCCATCTATGATTAGAACTACATTTCCATCCAACAAGACGGAGGCTAGAGTATTTAGGTCCTTAGTGCGGTTACCTTGTGTGACTTGTACCGTCATACTCCAGATGTAATCAGGTAAATCCTTTAGATCTTTTGGAATTTCTGAGTGGTCGGAGGAAACATTCATTAATGGCTTTAAGACATAGTTCTGAATTTGATTCTGGTCCACCACAGAAGAAAAAAAGATAATAGCCGCATCATATCTACCGTATACCTTGAAGTTACGGACAATAAGGTCGCTGTCTTCTCCAAAGACTTGTCGAATGAAGCTTATATTGCACTTCAGGCTGGAATCCAGTGGCTTGACCGGATGATTGTCCTGGGCAGAGGACTCTTTACGTGCAGGCTTTTGTTTAAAGGAGGTATATTTTTGTTTCCAATTTTGCACGGTCGCTCCACCTTTCTATGAAATCACACTTATTAAAGCTTGGCTTAAAAGAAGACCTTTTATGTAAATATTTCAAAAGAAGAACGGGGTGATGATAGTTAAGAGGTGTTGCTCATTACACCATTGACCGCTAAACTAAAGATAGAAACGCCTAAGGAGTTATGAGAGATATGAAGATGCAAGCACCTACTATTGAACAGGCGCAGGCTGAGCTGCAAAAATATTACGGTTATCCAGACTTTCGGGATGGCCAGAAAAAGATTGTTCAGAACTTGCTGGAAGGACGCGACACACTGGGAATCCTCCCTACGGGTGGCGGGAAATCGATCTGTTATCAGGTTCCTGCACTGCTCCTGCCAGGGCTGACTTTGGTGATATCACCACTGATCTCGTTGATGAAAGACCAGGTGGATGCGTTAACTACTGCGGGTATTCCGGCAGCCTTTATTAATAGCACGTTAAGCGGAAAAGAAGTGAATGAGCGGATTCGGGCTGCCCGGCGGGGCGATTTGAAGCTGCTCTATGTTGCGCCCGAAAGACTTGAGCTGGACTGGTTCCGTCTGGAAATGGCTGAGCTGTCTATTTCCTGCGTGGCTGTTGATGAAGCGCACTGTGTATCCCAGTGGGGACATGATTTTCGGACAAGTTATCTGTCGGTATCTCCATTTGTAGATGAGCTGCCTGAACGTCCGATCCTGGCAGCATTTACCGCCACGGCGACGCCGGAGGTTATGGAGGATATGGTCCGGCTGCTGCGCTTGCGCGAGCCGGGTATTTTCATGACGGGGCTAGGAAGAGATAATCTGGCAATGTCTGTGCTGCGGGGAGAGAACAAGCGGGAATTCGTTATGGATTATGCGGCTACGCATTCTCACCAGCCGGGGATTGTATATGCGGCGACCCGCAAAGAAGTAGATGATCTGTATCAGAGGCTGCAAGCTTCTGGCATAGCGGCAGGCCGCTATCATGCGGGTATGAATGATCAGGAGCGGGCAGATAGCCAGGAAGGGTTCCTCTATGACGATATCCGGGTCATGGTAGCTACCAATGCCTTTGGCATGGGGATTGATAAATCCAATGTCCGGTACGTAATTCACTACAATATGCCCAAAAATATGGAAGCTTATGTCCAGGAAGCAGGTCGTGCTGGACGTGACGGGGAGCCAAGTGAATGTATTTTGCTGTTTAGTGCGCAGGATATTATGACGCAAAAGTTCCTGATCGAGCAGAATCCACAGGACACTGACCGTAAAGCTAACGAATATCGCAAGCTTCAGCAAATGATTGATTATTGCTATACTACTCGCTGCTTGCGCAGTGCCCAGCTGGATTATTTCGGGGAAGAGCATGGGGACAAGCCATGTGGTATCTGCAGCTCATGTACGGATGAACGAGAGCTAGTGGATATGACCGTCGATGCGCAAAAGATCTTCTCCTGCATCCACCGCATGCGGGAGCGTTATGGTGTAGCGTTGGTGGCATCTGTGCTGAAGGGCTCGCGCAATCAAAAGGTAATGCAGTACGGCTTCGATAAGCTGCCCACACACGGGGCGATGTCGAGCCGGACGGAGAAGGAAATCTCAGAGAGTATCAATGTGCTTATCTCAGAAGGGTATCTTGCCTTGTCGGAAGGCCAGTACCCTGTAGTACGGCTTCAGCCTCTGGCTGCCGAGGTTCTGCGCGGACAGCGTGAGGTGATGCAACGTGTGGCACGGCCTTCGCGGACAGGTACAACATCTGGTACGAGAGTTCGTAGTCGGGGGCATGACCTGTCGCCATCAGCCGTCAATGAGACTGTCTTTGAGCAGCTGCGTCTTATCCGGCGTGAATTGGCAGGACGCGAGCATGTGCCGTCGTACATTATTTTTAATGATGCCACGCTGCGTGAGATGAGTGTGGTTTGCCCGCAGACCGAAGCGGAAATGCTGAGGGTAAAGGGTGTTGGGGAAGTGAAATACCGGAAGTACGGTAAGGCATTCTTAGAGTTTTTCCAAAATGAAATGTAGAAAAGGTCGTGTAGCATGAAAATCGTCCTGACCACGTTAAACGCCAAATATATTCATACCTCACTCGCAATCCGCTTGCTAAAAGCGTACAGTGAGCATGAATTTAAGGATATTCATTTGGCAGAGTACACCATCAAAGATCCCGTGATGAATATCGTGTCCGACTTGTTTCAGAAACGGCCAGATGTGATTGGTTTCTCCTGTTATATCTGGAACATCGAAGAGACGCTGAAGCTGATTGGTATTCTTAAGCAAGTGATGCCTGAAGTTACGATTGTTCTCGGAGGACCGGAAGTTTCGTATGAGCCGCTTCATTGGATGAAAAGAGAAGCTGGCATTGATTTTATAGTTAATGGAGATGGGGAAGAGACGTTCCACCATTTGCTGCAGGAGCTAAGGGATGATCGTAAGTTTCACTTTGTGTATGGTGCCGCTTATCGCAAGGGAGAAGAGATCATCGTCAATCCTCCACGTCCCAAAAGCGATCTGAATACGCTGCCTACGCCGCATCGTTTTCCTGAGGATATTCCAGATTTGAGTAAACGTATTGTTTATTTTGAGACAAGCCGCGGGTGCCCATTTAACTGCCAGTTCTGTTTATCCAGTATTGAAGTAGGCGTACGTTATTATGATATTGAACGAGTGAAATCTGATCTTCTTTATTTAATACAGAATGGCGCCAAAATTATTAAATTTCTGGACCGTACCTTTAATATCAACCGCAACTATGCAATGGAAATGTTTCAATTCCTGATTGATAATCATCAAGGCTGTGTGTTTCAGTTCGAAATTACCGCAGATATCATGCGGCCGGAAGTTCTGGATTTCCTATCTAAGAATGCGCCTCCGGGTATTTTTAGATTTGAGATTGGGGTGCAATCTACCAACGATGAGACGAATGAGCTTGTTAAACGCCGCCAGAATTTCAAAAAGCTGTCCCGTACCGTAATGAAGATTAAGGCAAGCGGCAATATCGATCAGCATCTGGATTTGATTGCCGGACTACCTATGGAGGATTACAGCACCTTCCGTAAAACGTTTAATGATGTATTCGTTATGGAGCCGGAAGAGCTACAGCTTGGATTCCTCAAAATGCTGCGGGGAACGGGGCTGCGGGCGCAGGCGTCTAAATATGAGTACACGTATATGGAACACGCACCTTATGAAATCCTTAGCAGTCATATGATGCCTTTCTCAGACATTATTCGTTTGAAGCGGCTTGAGGATGTGCTGGAGAAATACTGGAACAGCCACCGGATGGACCATACGGCTAAGTACTTGATCCGTCATGTATTTGATTCGCCATTCGATTTCTTTCAGGAGTTCGGTGACTACTGGGAGGAGCGAGGCTGGCAAAAGATCGGCCATCAGCTGGAAGATCTCTTCACCCGCTTGCAGTCCTTCCTGATAGATCGCGGGACGCCGTCTATGGATGTTATAACTGGCTTGATGAAGCTGGATTATTTTCTTGGACACAAGTACAAGCCGCGCAAAATCTGGTGGGATTTCGTGCTGGATAAGTCGGATTGGTCGAGTTATTTGAAAGATATCGCGGCTAATCCGGGTCAAATTTCTGCCCAGTTAGCAGAAGCAGGACTTAACGAAAGAGAACTGCAAAAGTATACTGTGCTGGAAGTGTTGCCATTCTCGCTGGAAGCGGTGCTGGATTCCATCAGCGGCATGCGTGCTGATGAGGGCCTTGAGGATGGTGAAGCTGATATGGCTAATCTGGAGGCTTTGCCTTCGGCAGACTCGCCATTACAGGGAGCAGCAGATAGTAGTTTAGAAGAGACTGCGCAAGCAGCAAGCTCGGCTGTAGCAGTAGCGGATCCCGCTTCCATTAGGGAAGGACGCACGCTACTAATCGTAATGTATCAGCAGAACGAGAGCCAACGCGCTCAGTACTACACACTGCCTTTGTAATAGGCGGGTGGAAGGATAGACCGTTCCCTTATGGGACGGTCTATTTTTTTACCTTGGGCGATAGCGTCATCTGGGTCCGGAAGTGGCTGGGAAGGGGATGAGGTGGAGCTTAGTGACGATTGAGTCCGCATGTTGTGGAGGAGAGTAATGGTGTGGAGATAGTGACAACTGAGTCCGAAAGCGGTGAGTAACCTGACGCAGGCGGACCCAGCGGACCTTATACGTGGAAATATCCTGTTTTTTGGATGCTAACGGACCGCATAGTCGCTATTGGCACGAAACACACCAAATATGAACCTGTTTCGCATGAATAGCTGCACTGGAGTCCGAAACCTAGCTCGAATGTCTGAAAATTAGCAAATAGCGTCATCTGAGTCCGAAAGCGGCGGGGGAAGGTGATGATGTGAATCTAGTGACGATTGAGTCTGCAAGTGGTGGAGGAAGGTGATCTGCTGGAGACTGAGTCCGAAAGAAAGCGGAGGAAGAAGGTGATGATATGTAGCTAGTGACAACTGAGTCCGAAAGCGGTGAGTAACCTGACGCAGGCGGACCCAGCGGACCTTATACGTGGAAATATCCTGTTTTTTGGATGCTAACGGACCGCATAGTCGCTATTGGCTTGAAAAACATCCAATATGAACCTGTTTCGCATGAATAGGTGCACTGGAGTCCGAAACCTAGCGCGAAAGGCTATAAATTAGCAAAAAGCGTCAACTGAGTCCGGAAGTAGCGGGGAGAGTAATGGTGTGTAGTTAGTGTCAACTGAGTCCGAGAGTAGGGGGAATGGTGATGATGTGTAGCTAGCGTCATCTGAGTCCGAAAGCGGTGAGTAACCTGACGCAGGCGGACCCAGCGGACCTTATACGTGGAAATATCCTGCTTTTTGGATGCTAACGGACCGCATAGTCGCTATTGGCACGAAAAACATCCAATATGAACCTGTTTCGCATGAATAGGTGCACTGGAGTCCGAAACCTAGCTCGAAAGGCTATGAATCAGCAAATAGCGTCATCTGAGTCCGGAAGTAGCGGGGAGAGTAATGATGTGTAGTTAGTGTCAACTGAGTCCGGAAGTAGCGGGGAGAGTAATGGTGTGGCGATAGTGACAACTGAGTCCGGAAGCGGTGAGTAACCCGACGCAGGCGGACCCAGCGGACCTTATACGTGGAAATATCCTGTTTTTTTGGATGCTAACGGACCGCATAGTCGCTATTGGCATGAAAAACATCCAATATGAACCTGTTTCGCATGAATAGGTGCACTGGAGTCCGAAACCTAGCGCGAAAGGCTATAAATTAGCAAATAGCGTCAACTGAGTCCGGAAGTAGCGGGGAGAGTAATGGTGTGGCGATAGTGACATCTGAGTCCGAAAGTAGAGGGGAGAGTAATGATGTGTGGTTAGTGTCAACTGAGTCCGGAAGTAGCGGGGAGAGTAATGATATGTAGTTAGTGTCAACTGAGCAAGCGGCGTGGGAAAGTAATGATGTGTAGCTAGTGACAACCGAGTTTGTACGTGGTGTGGGAGAGCGATGAGCTGAAGACAGCGTCAACTGAGTCCATTAGCGGTGGAGGAAGTTTATTTACTAAAGTTCAGATGCGCGGAGGCACTGGAGATTGTTAGATTGAGAAGTCTGCTGAGACAAGCTACCCAAACCGCAAACCGCAAACCGCAAACCGCAAACCGCAAACCGCAAACCGCAAACCGCAAAGAAGCGATCTCCCAAATACCGGGAGCATCGCTTCTATGTTGTCATATTTGTTGTCTCATTTCTCGTCTCATAAATTCACTAACAAGCGCGTTTTTTCTTAACTTATCGTTGAAATCTCTGAAGGAAGGTGGCGCTCTAACCAGTTGAGCACATCGGCTGTGACTTGATCTCGATTCACTTCATTTAGCATTTCGTGTCTGCCTTCTGGATAGAGTCGGTACTCAACGTCTGACACTCCTCGTTTCTTATACAACTCCGCAAGACGGGGAATGCCTTGACCGTTCATTCCGACAGGGTCCTTATCCCCACCAAATATATAAATGGGCTTACTTGTACACAGTGTGCTAAGTGATTCCTCAGTATGGATCTCTCTTAGGAGGTGGAAGAAACCACGGAAAAAGCGGGTTGTACAAATAGCTCCGCAGAATGGATCGGAAATGTATTTATCTACTTCTGCAGTATCGCTGCTCAGCCAGTCAAATGTTGTTCTGACCGGGGAAAAGGCGCGGTTATAGCTGCCGAATACCAGACTGTTCAGCAGTACACTGCGATGATGCTCACCCTTTAGCTTAAGCTGCGCGCTAGCCAAAGATTCTCCAATACGCAGCATACTGCGTGGACCGTTTGTCCCGCTTAGGATAAACCCTGAATAGATTTCGTTGCCTTCTTCGCACATGAGTTTTTGACCCAGAAAGGAACCCATACTGTGTGCGAATAAAATGATGGGCATTCCTTCATGCTTGGAGAGTGCTGCGGCACCTACCTGCAGAAGATTGCGCCGCATCCAATAAAATCCGTCCTCCCCAACATCACCAAGCAGATTGACTTGACCAGCGGTTCTACCATGTCCCCGGTGGTCATTGGCATATACTGCATAACCAACTCCGGTTAAAGCTTCCGCAAAACGAGCGTAGCGGGCAGCAGTTTCACACATCCCATGTGAAATTTGCACGATTCCTCTAACTGGCACATCGGACTCAGGTAACCATTCATAGACATGGATGGTTACACCTATGGGATCCGTTAGAGTAAAGCTGTTTTCCTTCATGGTCCATTCCTCCTAAAGGTTCTCGACTTATGGTAAATAAGAGCGAAGCACAGTAGAATGACCCTCGATAGTATAACGGCCTAGGTTGGAAGGAATCAGATAACATTCCCCTGCGGCATAAGGCTGGGAGCCGCCTTCCCAAGTCAGATGTCCGCTGCCTTCGCAGATAACCAGAATAGTGAAGCTGTCTTCTGAAGTGGTGAGATCCCATGAACCATTTACGATCCCTTTTTCGACAATAAAATAAGGTGAAGCGGCAAGCTGCAGCCACTCTCCAGCCACTGCATGATCGGTCTTCATCGAAGTAGCGCCGGCGCCTTCATAAGCTGTAACATTCAGAGAATCCTCGATATGAAGCTCGCGTGGTTTTCCATCTAGACCTGGACGGTCGTAGTCATAAATACGGTATGTAGTGTCGGAATTCTGTTGAATTTCCGCTACAACGACACCAGCGCATAGAGCATGTACCGTTCCGGCAGGGATGTAGAAGGAATCGCCAGCGGAGACAGATACCTCTTGAAGGCTATCCATAACCGTGCCTTTTTCCAGTGCTTCGCGTAATGTTTCACGGTCTACGCCTTCTTTAAGGCCGTAGATGATTTTTGCATCTGGCTTAGCGTCTAGTACGTACCACATCTCTGTTTTACCCAGTTCACCTTTAGGCAATCCTACATAATCATCCGTAGGGTGGACTTGAACGGAAAGGTTGTCGTTGCAATCCAACAATTTGATCAAGAGTGGAAATCTTCCGCCAGCTTCTGATATTCCCTTGCTTCCGAACCACTCATGACCAAATTGCTCACGAATTTGATCCAGACCTTGTCCAGCTAATTCTCCATTAACCACCGAAGATGTTCCATTCGCATGATCGGCAATCATCCAGCCTTCACCAATATGGCCTTCTGGTAGATTCAGGCCGAATTTCTCCAGCGCGCGGCCACCCCAGACACGTTCTTTAAACTCTGGTTGAAATTTTAAAGGATATGGTTGTGTCATTCGTAATCTTCCTTCCCAATTACAAGATAGTTTGATTGTTTACAAAGCTTAAGACGGAGAATCTTTTTTCTTCTCGAGGGCAATTACATAAGGTGCGTCCGTGCGCTGCAGCTGGCGATATACAATGCTCTGCGCTACCTTAGGGGAAATAGTCCCAGCCCAAGCTTCAACAGCGGCGGCTTCGAGATCTCCGCCTGCATGGCCAGGATACAGTACAGCTGTAATAATTCCCCCCGGACGCAGCAGCTGAAGTGAAGCTTCCAGGGCTGCAATAGAGCTATCCGGCTCAGTAATGATATTCTTGTCGGCATCGCTTGAAGGCAGATAGCCAAGATTGAACATTACAGCACCAACGGTGCCTGGCCAGTTACCCGGGACGGCTTCTGCCATTTCGGCATGGCTGCGCTCCAGTAAGGTAACGGCAGAGAGCAAAGGAGTTTCCTCCCGCGCAAGCCGGAGACGTTCTTCTGCCAGCTTCAGCGCCGCAGCTTGAATGTCAAAGCCGTAGACTTCGCCACGAGCTCCGGTTGTTTTGGCTAGAAAAAGCGTGTCAGCACCAGTACCTACAGTTGCATCAATTGCACGGTCACCTAAAATCAGCCGCTCAGAGATTAATTTATGAGCAAAGCTTAGAACGGACATAAAGCCCATTAGCCCTTCCTCCAATACTTACCCTGCCAAGTATCACGAGCAACAAGCTCATCGTCAATGGCATTTAGCACTTCCCATTTCTTGAGACTCCACATCGGTCCAACTAAGAGATCCCGTGGGGCATCTCCAGTCAAGCGATGTACAATCATCTCAGGGGGCAGAATTTCAAGTGAATCAGCAATCAGCTTTACATACTCGTCTTGTCCCATGAATCGGAGCAATCCTGCTTCATACTGCTTCACCATTGGTGTTTTGCGCATGAGATGCAGAAGGTGAATCTTAATTCCCTGCACATCCATGCGAGCTACAGCAGATACCGTTTCGAGCATCATTTCGTGCGTCTCCTGTGGGAGACCGTGAATGATATGGGTACAGATTCGAATATTGTGACGGCGCAGCTTCTCCACAGCCTCCACATAACACTGCGTATCATGCGCCCGGTTAATAAGCTCAGAAGTGGAGTCATGTATAGTCTGAAGACCCATCTCTACCCAAAGATACGTACGCTTGTTCAGCTCTGCTAAGTATTCGACCACATCATCTGGCAGACAGTCAGGGCGCGTAGCAATCGATAATCCAACGACACCAGGCTGCTGCAAAATAACTTCGAAATATTCTCTCAGCTCTTCGACCGGAGCGTACGTATTAGTATAGGCTTGGAAGTAACCGATATATTTAGCATTTGGCCATTTCAGATGCTGTCTGTCACGGACGTTATTGAATTGTGTGACTAGGTCATCTCGGCGGCTTCCGGCAAAATCACCAGAACCTCTGGCACTGCAAAATGTGCAGCCTCCCTTAGCAATGGAGCCGTCACGATTGGGACAGGTAAAGCCTGCATCAAGCATAACTTTGAATACCTTGGTGTTCATGTGTTCACGCATTTCGTAATTCCAAGTATGAAAACGTTTATCTCCCCAAAGTTGCGGAGGAGAAGTGTATTGAAGATTAGACACGAGAAGCCCCTTTCTGAAAATATAATTATGGATAAGTTTCCTTATCCTTATATTTTTCTGAGACAGATGGCGTCCTTATCCCAGAGAACGCACAGCCGTTTCTTATAATCCAATACATTGTATCAAAAAACCGAGCTTGGCGTAACATTGACTCCTCATAGCGGCATGAAAAATAGGCAGGAAATAAGGCGCGTTCAGCTTGAAAATGCTTACATAGTATGTTATATTCAGAGTGTGAAAAGCTGCTGTGGCATAAAGAAATTCATCCAGGAGTTCATAATTTCGTGTCGTCCGATCCATAATAATAACCGTGAGGTGATAGCAATGAATTCTCAAACGGTATATGCTGAGGGTAAAGATTCGATTGAAGTCCACTTAACACCAGATGAAGCCCTTGCACTAACGGGCGTGGAATTTAACGGCAACCCTAAGATTAAGACAGATGCGCAGCGTAAAATTCGTAGCGCATTCGAAAAAAAGACATTTGCCACAAACACAAAGTAAATCCTGATTTGCCAGACAAGAACGAAATTTATTTCCAATATACAACAACGAAGGAATTCCTCTGAACAGCTCATTTAAGAGCTGAACCAGAGAATTCCTTTTTCTTTTTTATCGCAATCCCTTTACTTTTTGGGACAATTTCGGCACAATATTGCAAGTGACAGTTATCGTATAAGAGATAATCGGAGGAATACCTATGCGTTTACGCGGAAGAAAAGGAATACGTGAAAGTTTGGAAGAACAGACGGATTTAGTTATTCTAGATCCTCGGAGTTATAAAGGTGAGTGGTCCAAGCTGTTCGGTAACGATCATCCGATCCATGTGGAGTTCGGAATGGG
The DNA here is from genome assembly GCF_038002705.1 of Paenibacillus sp. FSL H7-0716. Lineage (NCBI taxonomy): Bacteria > Bacillati > Bacillota > Bacilli > Caryophanales > Paenibacillaceae > Paenibacillus > Paenibacillus sp. FSL H7-0716. The sequence goes on along the minus strand of NZ_JBBODA010000003.1, from coordinate 370,613 downwards.
CAAAGGACAGTTTATCAGCCAAATGAGCTTTAAATATCCTGATATTAACTTTATCGGAGTGGATATGTATGATGAGCTGATCCGCCGTGCTGGAGATAAGGCTAGAGCAGTATGGGAGCCGGCAGGACATGAAACACCGCCTAACCTGAAATTGGCACTTGCAAATATCGATTATGCTGAGGAAGTATTTGCTCCGGGAGAGCTTGAACGGATTTATCTTAATTTCAGCGATCCATGGCCTAAAAGCAAGCATGCCCGGCGTCGTTTGACACATCCGCGTTTTCTTGACAAATATCGCGGTTTGCTTAGCGATCTAGGTGAAATTCATCTGAAAACAGATTCCCGCAGTCTTTTTGAGTTCTCATTAAATGCTTTTGCGGACTTTGGCTTGCAGATGAAAAATATTTCTTTGGACCTACATGCAGATGGCATCATCAACGAGGATCATATCATGACAGAATATGAGACGAAATTTGTCGGACGTGGCGTGAATATCCATCGTTGCGAGGCAATTGTAGGTGCAGAAGCACTCAAACAGTATCAGGCTACCCGATTGGATAAATATCGGCTGTAGTTACAAAGCACTGCTCCAAATGGCATGCTTCAATAATAAAGCGGCAACTCTCCAAGTAAATTAGTTTGGAGGCTGCCGCTTTTTAATTTACTATTCCAATAATTCGATGATACTCTGAGCACATTGTAACGGGTGGTAGCGAGCAATGTCTTCAAGATGAAGTTTGCGCTTGTTTTGCACATCCTCATAGTTGTTTAAGAGGCGCTCCATCCACATTTCGACAACCTCTAAAGATTCGATGGGTTCTCCGAAGCCGGCTGCAGTAAAGTAGCGGCAATTCTCCTCCTCCTGACCGGGAAGAGGGTGATGGAAGAGCATCGGAATACCTTTTGCAAGCCCTTCACTGCAGGTCATTCCACCCGGCTTTGTAACCAGCAGATCGGACACCTCCATCAGCTTGTGGATTTCACGCGTAAAGCCGATTAAGGAAATATTAGGATGATTATAATGCGGGTCTTCTTTCATTTCCTTTAGCAGCTGTTCGTTTTTGCCAAGACAGAAAACAATCTGAATCTTGTCACGCCATTCCGCCAGACAAGCATTTACGACTTGGTCGTTCATGATTCCCCAACCGCCGCCCATGACTAGTACGGTTGGCATCTCCCGCAGATTGAATTGCTCTCGAATCTCCTGCTTTCCCGGATGCTTCCAAAAATTAGGATGTATTGGTATGCCTGTTACCTGAATTTTCGTGGCAGGAATATTTCGGCTGCGCAATTTGGATTTAACCTCAGGTGTTGAAACCAGATAAAGGTCTACCTCTGGGCTAATCCAGGTTGCATGCGCATCATAATCCGTTATGACGGTGACGAGCGGCACATTTAGGGTAGGATCCAATCTCTTTAGGCGGGATACTACAGCACCTGGTATAAAATGTGTGCAGACAATTACGTCGGGTTTCAGTTGTCTCACAATATTTTTGGCATGCGTATAAAATATACGATGCAAGGCAAGCGTGGTAAGACGATTAAATGATTTCTGGTGACGGTAGACATAACCCATCAATTTTGGCTGTGTCGTTACCGTCTTTCGGTAAGCAGACAGAATAATAGGTGCCATCTTGGGGTTTAAAAAATTCCCAAGTTCTAGCACCTTCGTTTGTAAATTAGGCGATAATTGGCGCAGACTGCTGGACAACGCATAAGCTGCTTGTGTATGTCCGGCGCCAAAACCTTCCGAGAGTATTAAGATTCTTTTTTTACGCAATGTTGATTCACCTATTCTCAAGGGTTTTCCCGGTTATTAACAATAAATGCTTTACATCCATAAGGCTATAGTACCAGCTGCTACGCAGGAACCGATCACTGCGCCAGCTATAACATCTGATGGATAATGCAATCCAAGATAAATACGAGAAAATCCGACAATACAAGCTAGCGGCAGCAAAATAACGGTCAAAGCAGGAAACGCCAGCATATAAGGGACCGTAGAAGCAAAGATAGCTGTAGTATGACCAGATGGAAAAGAATGATCCTTTAACGGATTACGAAAAGTATTGGTTTCCGGTAACGCCAGATAAGGACGCATACGCGGGTACAGTTTTTTGGCGATAGCTACGGGTATATGGCTGACAGCTAGTGCTGTCAAGGCTTGTAAACCTGTAGTTCTCCAAGGCTCAGGAGCTAATATCCATACCAGTATATTGATAACAATCGTGCTTGTAGCTCCGCCCAAATGAGTAAGGTAAAAGAGCCAAAAGTTCAAAAAACGATTATGCATTCGTCCGTTGATCCACTTAAAAAGATGCCGCTCCCAGAGATGTAGTTTCATGAATAAATGTCTCATATCTAATTCCCTCCGCTAGTCCGGCTACCGTTAACAGATGTTAATGCAGTAATCCGTTCTATAGCTTAGATCTGTCTTAATCATACTTTTTAAAGGTAGTTCATTTCAAGGAAAAGCTCAGGTTTACACGAAATTTGCCAGTTTTGACTTAGAGCACTATTACGCTTTACAATGATTCAAGCAGACTAAACCTGTTTAAAAGGGTAAGAGATAAATAAGGATTCAAAAAAAAGGAATCCATAGAATTCTTTTAAACAGCATATATAAAAATTGTGAAGTCTGCCGAGAATAAGAATACTCTTGGTCTATTGTTAAGGGATGCAACAAAAGGGTCAGAAAGAACGTCAAGCAAGCTAGAGAGAAAAAAAGAACACCAAGAGTGAAAAAAGGGGGCATCAAAAGGTCATGACAGACGCACTGTTTGTTACGCTCCAAGTGATCTTGGCAGCAATCGCAGTCTATCAGTTTACGTTTTCATTATTCGGGCTGCACAGGAAAAAGAAAAAGACGCAGTATAAGCCGGAAAAATCTTTTGCCGTACTTGTTGCCGCACATAACGAGGAAGAAGTTGTCGGCGCATTAATGGAGAATCTGAAGCAGCTTAATTATCCATCAGAACTGTACGATGTATTCGTAATTTGTGACAATTGTACAGACGGTACAGCTCGCATCGTTAGAGAACACGGCATGAACGCCTGTGTCCGCACCAATCCAAATCTGAGAGGTAAAGGCTACGCAATAGAATGGATGCTTAAAGAGCTGTGGGCTATGCCGCGGCAATATGATGCTGTTGTCATGTTCGATGCCGATAACTTGGCGCATACCGAGTTCCTGATGGAGATGAATAATGATCTTTGTTCAGGTGCACGGGTAATCCAAGGTTATATCGATACCAAGAATCCAGAGGATTCATGGATTACAGCTGCTTATGGTATTTCGTACTGGTATATTAACCGTTTGTGGCAACTTTCACGCCATAATTTAAATATGGCTAACTTCCTTGGCGGAACCGGAATGTGTTTTGAGACCACACTTCTTAAAGAAATGGGCTGGGGAGCTACAAGTTTGGTCGAGGACTTGGAGTTTACGATGCGTAGTGCAGCACATGGTGTATATCCTAAGTTCAATTATGATGCAAAGGTATTTGATGAGAAGCCGTTAACCTTCAAGGCCTCCTCAAGACAGCGTCTGCGTTGGATGCAGGGGCACTTCACTGTTGCTCGCCGCTATTTTTTTCCATTGCTTTGGCAAAGTATTAAAGAACGCAGCTTAACGAAGTTTGACCTCGCGCTTTATGGAGCGAATGTATATATTGTATTGCTCACTTTTTTAATGACGGCGGTAATGTGGGTGGATATGGCGTTCTTTAACGGACCGAATATCGCTAACATTTACGGCAGCTTGCCGATCTGGCTCAGCTTCCTAGCTATTGGCGCCAATCTGGTGACTTTTGGTATTGCGATGGCATTGGAGAAGGTTACGTTCAAGAAAGTATATGCTTATCTTGTATTCTTCCCGATCTACTTGATCTCGTGGTATCCGATTACGTTCTATGCGTTCTTCACGCAGAACAATAAGCAATGGAGCCATACCAAGCATACTCGCGTAGTGCGACTTGAAGAAGTACAAAGTAAGCAGGTATAAAATTCACGAAATTTCTGCATAAAAGGATTGACACCCCAAATAGTGTGGTGTATAGTATTCAAGTACGCAAATCATAGGGATTGCAAGAAGAAGCACCTGCTTCTCACCTGACTGGCATATTCGCCGGCTGGTTTTGATCTCAATGCTTTATGAATGTTAATGTTCATGAACGTTGATCAAACACGGGGTGTCGGGTGTTACCGGCACCCCTTTTTTATGGAGTTACGTGAGAATAGTTGTTAAAAAGATCCGGAGGTGGAGAGTTATCAGTAAGGAACATATGATCAATGATGAAATTCGGGCCAAAGAGGTACGGTTGGTTGGTGCGGAAGGTGAGCAAATCGGAATTAAACCGATCCGCGAAGCGCTGCAAATGGCGATCGATCTTAATCTGGATCTAGTCAATGTAGCACCACAGGCTAAGCCGCCGGTATGCCGCATCATGGATTACGGCAAGTTCCGTTATGAAACGCAGAAGAAAGAGAAGGAAGCGCGTAAAAACCAGAAGGTCGTTGATATCAAGGAAGTCTGGTTCCGTGCTAACATTGAGGAACATGATTATCAAACTAAGTTCCGCAATGTGATCAAGTTCTTGGGTGAGGGCGATAAAGTGAAGTGCTCCGTACGTTTCCGCGGACGTGAGATTACACACGCGAATATCGGCCAAAAAATCCTCGAACGAGTGAAGAACGAAGTGGCTGATATATCTGTTGTTGAGCGCCAGCCAAAGCTGGAAGGTCGCAGCATGATTATGATTTTGGCTCCTAAAGCTCAATAAATCTGGAGTCACTTGCTTATCTGCAATTTGGCGCCGCATAATATTCAAGGAGGAAACACCATGCCTAAGATGAAAACACACAGCAGCCTGAAAGGCCGCTTCAAAATTACCGGAACTGGTAAAGTAACACGTTACAAAGCTCACAAAAACCACTTGCTGTCCCACAAATCTAAACGCGCTAAGCGCGTTCTGAACGGAAATCCAGTAATGGCCCCTGGGGATGTAAGACGTTTGAAACAAGGATTGGCTAACTTGAAATAGTTTATTACACATTTTTGGGAGGTTTATTAATATGGCAAGAGTTAAGGGCGGATTTGTAGTTCGTCGTAAACATAAAAAAGTGTTGAAATTGGCAAAAGGTTATTTCGGTTCTAAACACCGTATTTTTAAAACAGCTAAAGAACAAGTAATGAAATCGATGGTTTACGCTTATCGCGACCGTCGTCAAACTAAACGTAACTTCCGCAGACTGTGGATCGTTCGTATTAATGCAGCAGCTCGTTTGAACGGTCTTTCTTACAGCAAGCTTGTATACGGCCTGAAATTGGCTGGTGTAGAAGTTAACCGTAAGATGCTGGCTGATCTGGCTGTGAATGATCTTAACGCATTCAACTCCTTGGCTGGTATTGCTAAAGAGAAAATCAACGCGTAAGTGTTGTAATATAACCGAAAAGCACCGCCTGCGGGTTGCCCATGCAGCGGTGCTTTTTTGTGCGGTAAGATAGGGATGAAGCAGCATTGGAATTCCCTACATAAAAGAAAAAGCTCTGCATCTGCAGAGCTATTCCCAGTACTTTATGGTGTTTAATTGAGCGGCGAGTTTTTTGCTGATATTGCGGCGAACTTTTCGTAGCTCAGAACGTTCATTAGCAGATTCGTTGATCAGCTTCTCTTCGTCTGTTTCTGGGATGATAGCTGGAACCGGAGTAGGTGTGCCGTCCTCTTCGACTGCGACAAAGGTTAGAAATGAAGTAGCGGCGACAGCGCGCTCTCCAGTATATAGATTTTCTGAAATGATCTTCACAAACACCTCTATGCTTGTCCGTCCGGTCCAGGAGACGAAGGATTCAAAGCATACGGAGTCTGTAGGCCGAATGGGTCTCAAGAAGTCTACAGAGTCTGTAGAGGCTGTGACAACGTTAGTTCGACAATGGCGCATAGCAGAAATGGAGGCGACTTCATCGATGCCGCTCATAAGCTTACCGCCGAATAATGTTTTGTGATTATTGACATCATTAGGGAAAACGCGTCCGGTTTTGAAGACACGGGATTCACGGCAATATTTGAAGGCCGGTGTTGTTTGTGGAATTTTTTCTTCGGTCATGATCTGATAACTTCCTTTCAGTGCAATTACTAAGGAATCATAATAATAGAAAACACTTAAGTGTGCAATAATATTTGTAATGTGTTGGAATACTATACAGAGTAAAATCAGGGTTTCTGACATTAACCAGACATAACCGTAACACGCTATGTCATGGAAAGCGGTTACTTGCTAAAAAGTGCAAATTATTATTGACCTGAGGTCATTTATGCACTGGATTTTAGATTTTATTGCAGTTATAATTTGAACTAATGGAATGTCCAAGCAGAACACAGAAGACATCCAATATTTTAAGGGGGATTACATTCAATGAAAAAAGGTTTAAAGCTATCTCTTGCAATGTTGCTGTCTCTTACAGTCGTTTTGACAGGCTGTGGAAACAACAATAACAACGCCGCTAAAGGTGAAACTAATGCAGGAACCAATGCAGGAACAAACGCACCTAAATCCGATTTCAAATTTGGTATGGTTACTGACATTGGTGGCGTAAACGATAAATCGTTTAACCAATCCGCATGGGAAGCATTGCAAGCTCTTGAAAAAGAAACAGGTAGTGGCGTTAAGTACTTGCAAAGTAAATCAAATGCTGACTATGAGCCAAACCTTAACTCCTTCGTTAAAGATGGATACAACTTGACTTGGGGTATTGGTTTTGACCTTGGCGACGCAATTAAAAAAGTAGCTACTGAGAACCCAAATGCTAACTTGGCTATCATTGATAGCGTAGTTGAAGCTCCTAACGTAGCTTCCGTTACTTTCTCCGAAAATGAAGGTTCCTTCTTGGTTGGTGTGGTTGCTGGTCTGACTACAAAAACTAACAAAGTTGCATTCATCGGTGGTCTGGAAAGCCCAGTAATCAAACGTTTTGAAGCTGGCTTTAAAGCTGGTGTAGCAGCAGTTAACCCTTCAGCTAAAGTAACACCTACTTATGCTGGTGGTTATGACAAACCAGACGTTGGTAAATCTCTTGCGGCTACATTGTATAACGACGGAAACGACATTATCTTCCCTGCTGCTGGACAAACAGGAAATGGCGTATTCAACGAAGCTAAAGCTCGTAACAAAGCAGGCGGTACTAAAGTATGGGTTATTGGTGTAGATAAAGACCAATCCATCGAGTTTGGTACTGACGTTACTTTGACTTCCATGATCAAACGTGTAGACGAAGCTGTTCTTAAAGTTTCTAAAGAAGTAATTGATGGTACGTTCAAGGGTGGTACTACAACCGTTCTTGGTCTGAAAGATAATGGTGTTGGTATTTCTGATACTAAGGACAACGTTTCTGAAGAGATCCTAGCTAAAGTTGAAGAATACAAAAAACAAATCATTGATGGAACAATCACTGTTCCTTCCGAGTAATAGTTAGTCTCCATTTATTGCATTACAATAAGGATCAAAGAATAAGGCCGGTGTTGTGCTGGCCTTATTCCTTGTTAAAGCACTGGTTATGATAAGAGGAACATAGATATACCGCCTTACAAAGGGCGGTACATCCGTGTCTATAAGGTAGTTATATATTCTGTGATGAGGGTGATTCCATGAGTGCTGCGGCTCCTGTCGTAGAGTTGAAGCAAATCACAAAACGCTTTCCCGGTATTGTTGCTAACGATTCCATTAGCTTGACGCTTAAAAAGGGTGAAATCCTTGCATTGCTTGGTGAGAATGGTGCAGGCAAGTCCACTTTAATGAACATTGTATTTGGATTGTATCAACCGGATGAAGGCAGTATTGAAATCGACGGGAAACCGGTTATTATTGATAACCCCAATAAAGCTATTGAGCTTGGTATTGGTATGGTTCATCAGCATTTCAAGCTTGTGGAGCCTTTTACGGTGACCGAGAATATTGTTCTTGGGATGGAGCCGAAAAAAGGTCTTAAAATTGACTATAAATCCGCTGCGGAACAGGTTCGGAAGCTATCGGAGCAATATGGCCTGCAAGTGAATCCAAATGCCGTTATTCATGACATTTCGGTAGGTATGCAGCAAAGGGTAGAAATTATGAAGACCCTGTACCGTGGAGCGGATATTCTCATATTTGATGAGCCGACCGCAGTACTTACGCCTCAAGAAATTACGGAACTCATGGCGATTATGAAGCGGCTTGTTGCAGAGGGAAAATCCATTATTTTGATCACGCATAAGCTTAAAGAAATCATGCAAATATCTGATCGGGTCACCATTATTAGACGTGGGAAAGTAATTGATACTGTGAATACCGCAGAGACTAACCCTAATGAGCTAGCTGAAAAAATGGTTGGGCGTGGCGTAACTTTCAAAGTGGACAAGAAAGCTCCTGAGGTTGGCCAATCTGTACTCAAACTGAAGGATGTCAGCAGTAAGAGTAAAGATGGGGTCTCCGTACTGGATGGTCTTAGCTTTGAAGTTAAAGCAGGGGAGATTCTCGGGATTGCTGGCGTAGATGGCAATGGACAAAGTGAGTTGATCCAGGCCATTACAGGTCTGCGCAAAATTGATTCGGGTTCGATAACCGTATCTGGCAATGAAATTGCTAATTTATCACCGCGGAAGGTTTCAGAGATGAATGTCTCTCATATTCCTGAGGACCGCCACAAGCATGGGTTAGTGCTTGATTTCACCATGAGTGAGAATATGGTTTTGGAAACCTATTATAAGAGTCCTTACAACAAAAATGGCTTTTTGCAAAATGATGTCATTGATAAGTATGCAGCGAAGCTTATAGAGCAATTTGATGTACGTACACCTTCAATAGAGACCAAAGCACGTTCTTTATCCGGCGGAAATCAACAGAAAGCGATTATTGCGCGGGAAATAGATAAAAATCCGACATTGTTAATTGCCGCACAACCTACGCGCGGTTTAGATGTTGGGGCTATCGAATTTGTTCAGAAGCAACTTATAGCTCAGCGTGATCAAGGAAAGGCTGTTCTACTTATTTCCTTTGAATTGGACGAGATTATGAACGTTTCTGACAGAATCGCTGTTATCTATGAAGGGAAAATTGTCGGTGAAGTGTTCCCGCAAGATACGAATGATCAGGAACTGGGTCTTATGATGGCAGGCAGCTTGCAGCGGGGAGGTAAGGCAGTTGAATAAGTTCAAAAAAATCTTCACAACTGACAGCTACATCGTTCCTCTGGTTGCCATCGTGCTTGGTTTTCTTGTGGGAGCAATAGTTATGCTTCTGGGCGGTTATGATCCGATAACTGCTTACTCCGCACTGTTCAAACGGGTGTTTGGTAATTTGTATAACTTTGGTGAAGCTGTGCGCGAAATGACACCATTAATGCTTACAGGGCTAGCCGTTGCTTTCGCATTCCGTTCAGGGATGTTTAATATCGGGGCAGATGGCCAAGTAATGATTGGTATGACAGCGGCAACAGTGGTGGGTATTAAGATGGCAGGTCTGCCATCCTTCCTGCTTGTCCCGCTTGCCGTAATTATTGCGGGTGTCTGCGGTGGTTTATGGGCAGGGATCGCCGGTTATTTGAAAGCAAAGCGTGGGATTAACGAAGTTATTACCACAATCATGTTAAACTGGATCGCTCTTTACCTGTCGAATTATATCGTAAGAAACTTTTTGTTGCTTCCAGGACAAAATCGTTCCGAGGATATTCCGGCCTCGCTTTCCATGACCTTTTTGAATTCGATATTTGATAATGCGCGTCTACACTGGGGTACAGCTATTGCTCTTGCTGCAGCGGTATTCTTCTATGTGTACTTATGGAAGACCAAGCAGGGCTACGAAATGCGTGCAGTTGGTTACAATCCACATGCTGCCGAATATGCAGGGATGAATGTTGGACGTAACGTTATGAAAGCAATGTTCATAAGTGGTGTATTCGCCGGTCTGGCCGGAGCAGGAGAGGTGCTTGGTGTATTCCATTATCAAGCTATTTTCGCGGCATCGCCAGGATATGGATTTGATGGTATCGCCGTTGCTCTTCTTGGTTTAACACATCCGCTTGGTGTTATTCTGGCTGCGATTCTCTACGGTACGTTGACTTATGGTTCTGCGGGTATGAGTTTTGCTGCAGATGTTCCACCAGAGCTTATTCGTATCGTTATTGGTTCAATCATATTCTTTATTGCGGCACAAGGGATTGTGCGCTGGGTGCTTAAGCCCTTTTACTTCAAGCGCAAGAAAGAGAAGGTGTTATAGATGGATCTGCAGACGTTAGGTCAACTGCTTAATACAACGCTTGTTTTTTCCACAGCGCTCATTTTTGCCTCACTTGGCGGCATCTTCTCTGAACGTTCCGGTGTCGTAAACATTGGACTTGAAGGTTTGATGATGTTTGGTGCCTTTGCGGCAGCAGTAGGCGGTTATTATGCTCAGGATGCTGGAATGGGCGAATGGGCTCCTTGGGTTGGTGTACTCTGTGCTATAGCTGTTGGTGTGCTAGGCTCACTAATTCATGCGGTTGCATCTATAACCTTTAAATCTGATCAGACGATTAGTGGTACGGTTATTAACTTTTTAGCTGCAGGAAGCACGCTCTATATGGTAAAGCTCCTGTTTGATGGATCTGCTGAAACCCCGATCATTGACGGATTCAGCAAGGTTGCAATTCCTGGGCTCTCCAAAATCCCAGTGATTGGTGAAGGGATTTTTAATTCCTATCCTACAACTTATCTGGCCATAATACTGGTCATCGTTATTTATTTGGTTCTGTTTAAGACGCCATTCGGATTGCGTTTGCGTGCTGTGGGTGAGCATCCAAGTGCTGCAGATACACTGGGTGTAAAAGTTAATCGGATGAGATATATCGGTGTAATGTTGAGTGGATTGATGGCGGGTATTGGTGGGGCTACAATCACTTTAACAACAACGGGAACCTTTGGACATAATACAATCTCTGGTCAAGGTTTTATCGCCATTGCAGCGATGATCTTTGGGAAATGGAATCCACTTGGTGCCTTTGGTGCAGCGGTATTCTTCGGATTCTCCCAAGCGATTCGCAACTATGTTCAATTGTATGAGTGGTCACAAAATATTCCTCAAGAGTTTATCTTTATGATCCCTTATGTACTGACTATCATCGTGCTGGTAGGGGCTGTAGGCCGTTCCTCTGCTCCTAAGGCATTAGGACAGCCATATGATCCTGGTAAGCGATAGAAATGTAACTTTTCAAAGCCGTATTTCCGGTCTTTTCCCGGAAATACGGCTTTTTTATTAGGATCAGCAAGGATAAACATTGAGGAAGGAGGGCAAGTGTACAGGCGAAGGTTCTTTCCAGCGAATAGACTGTTTTGTAGATGATGCGAATGAGAGGCGACAAAACATTTTGGAGGGGATCATATGACTAAGCCAGTTACGAAGAATCAGGTTATGAGACTCGTGGGTAAGCAGATCATTGCAGTAAAAAAGGACGGTACTCAGGTAACAGGTAAACTGCTTCGTGTATCCGGAAATCGTCTGATATTACAACGCGTAAGTGGTAAAAAAGTACAAACTAAAGCAATCATTCCTCTAGTGTTGTTTGATTTGCTAGCCATTGGTACAGCACCTTATGCTTATGGTGGTGGCTATGGCGGTGGAGCGCCTTATGGTGGAGGTCCTGGCTATGGCAATCCTTATGGAGGTTACGGGTACGGAGGCACACCCTATCCACCTTTCGGATTCTTTTAAGTTCAGTTGAAATTTGATTTAATTAGATGAACCTTTTCTCCAATTCGTAACAGAAGCTTAGGGATTGATAACGGGCTACGCTGTAGCCCAATTTTTGATAAAAGGCAAGAGCTGCTGTGTTTCCTAAATCGACGGATACCTTAGCCCGATGACATCCGCGTGATAGTGCAAATCGTTCTGCTCGATCCATGAGCATATTCCCCAAGTGTTTGCGCCGTGCTGCGGGTGCTATGGCTAACATATCGATATAAAGTAAATCACCATGCAGCAGGAAATGGACAAACCCCATTGGATCACTCTCATAGTCGGGACAGGCGACTAAGGTGATACCGTGTCCCAGACGACGGGGGATATCTTTTTTGATTTTAGCAATTTCAGTCTTTGGCAAATGAGATAATGGTACAAGCTGTCGCTCGATTAAATCAAGGATAATGACGTCATCCTGCTTGGGTCGACGATAACGGATCATAGAGCGCCCCCTTTCTACGCATTGTCGTACATCATATGTCGGGAGCGTGGTGGGGGTTCCCAGCACGTAGAAGTAGGAGTTGTGACAATATTAAAAATAAGGGTATTGACTTATCCATGTTAGGAATCATATAATGTGTCTAAACATTTTATCGAACATACATGTATCGGCAATGATGAGGACGAAGTTTTAAGGGCTCTTTTGCTCAGAGAGTGTGAGGATCTGCTGCAACCTCCACCGAAATCCCTTATATACGAGCTCACCTCGGAGCTGTTTTCCTGAAAGGTCCACTGGCTAGAGTGGTGGAATTATTAGGGGAAATCGTTTAGTCCGCGTTAGGGACTTCAGGTTACAGAGATTAGGGCCCTTGCCTACATCGATGGATTTTTGTATACCTGATAAGGCGTTGCATCGCGAGATGTAATGCAAACATGGGTGGTACCACGGAAGATCAACCTTTCGTCCCTCACGCGCTAATACTGTGCGTGGGAGGCGAAAGGTTTTTTTGTTTTATAAGGAACCATTTGCTGATGTATAAAGGACGGTCCGTCATTTGCATAATGAATGTTAAATATCGGAGGAGGAATACTGATGAGCGCGCAAATACCGGAATTACGGTCTACTGAGCAGTTAAAAGAAAAATGGATGGAGCCGGAGGTCATTTCCGGTTCCGAGATATTACTCCGCAGCCTTGTATTAGAAGGTGTAGACACTGTATTCGGATATCCGGGTGGAGCTGTACTATACATCTATGATGCATTGTACGGTTTTACGGATTTCAATCACGTGTTAACACGTCATGAGCAAGGTGCTATTCATGCAGCTGACGGTTACGCTAGAGCAAGTGGCAAACCAGGGGTATGTATAGCTACCTCAGGTCCCGGAGCAACGAATCTTGTAACAGGTATTGCTACAGCATATATGGACTCCACTCCATTGGTTGTAATCACAGGTAACGTATTCTCCAGCCTGATCGGTACAGATGCTTTCCAGGAAGCAGACATTACCGGGATAACGATGCCAATCACTAAGCATAGCTACTTTGTGAGAGATGTTGAGGATCTCCCGCGTGTTATACATGAAGCTTTTCATGTAGCGAATACCGGTCGTAAAGGTCCAGTGTTGATCGATATTCCGAAAGATGTGTCAGCAGCGAAGACGTTGTTCACACCAGTGAAAACAGTGAATCTTCGGGGCTACAATCCTTGTACAGTTCCAAACAAACTGCAGCTTGATAAATTGGTTCGTGCGATTGCGGTTGCTGAACGTCCGATCATCATTGCAGGTGGTGGAGTTATTTACTCCGGAGCACATGAAGCTATGTTCGAATTCGTGAAGCGGACAGAGATTCCAATCACTACAACCTTGCTGGGTCTCGGAGCTTTCCCTAGTGCAGAAGAACTTTGGATGGGAATGCCGGGTATGCATGGTACGTATACCGCGAATAATGCGATCCAACAGTGCGATTTGCTCATTAATATCGGTGCTCGTTTTGATGACCGTGTTACTGGCAGACTGGACGGCTTCGCGCCAAAAGCCAAAATCGTGCATATCGACATAGACCCTGCAGAAATCGGGAAAAATGTATCGCCTGATATTCCGATTGTAGGCGATGTGAAAACCGTATTGGAAATGCTGAATCCTGAGGTTGGCCGCGCATCTAATGCTGATGCTTGGAGAACACAGATTGCCCAGTGGAAGCTAGATCAGCCGCTTCGGTATAAGGATTCAGAAACAGAGCTTAAACCACAATGGGTGATTGAAATGATCAATGACACCACTAAAGGTGAAGCGATTGTTACAACGGATGTTGGTCAGCATCAAATGTGGGCTGCACAATACTATAAGTTCAATCATCCGCGTTCATGGATTACTTCAGGCGGTCTTGGAACGATGGGCTTCGGATTCCCGTCAGCTATCGGTGCACAGATGGCACATCCTGAACGGCTGGTAGTATCGATTAATGGTGATGGCGGCATGCAAATGTGTTCCCAAGAGCTAGCGATATGTGCGATTAACAATATACCAGTCAAAATTGTAGTAATTAACAATCAGGTGCTTGGCATGGTTCGCCAATGGCAGAATCTTATCTATGATAAACGTTACAGCTTTACAGACCTCGCAGGCAGTCCGGACTTCGTTAAGCTGGCTGAGGCCTATGGTGTAAAAGGTCTACGGGCGACGAATAAGGAAGAAGCACGTGATGCATGGCAGAAAGCACTGGAAACACCGGGTCCAGTATTGGTAGAATTCGTTGTTCCAAAAGACGAGAATGTCTACCCGATGGTAACTCAAGGTTCAACCATCGATCATATGCTGATGGGGGATGAATAACAGTGACAAGACATACGATTTCTGTACTCGTAAATGACCAGCCGGGTGTACTTCAACGGGTGTCGGGTTTGTTCGGTCGCCGCGGATTTAATATTGAGAGTATTACGGTTGGCCAGTCTGAAGAAGTTGGATTGTCCCGGATGGTTATCGTTACTCTTGGAGACCAGCATACGCTTGAACAAATCGAGAAGCAGCTCTACAAGTTAATTGATGTAATTAAAGTCGTTGATCTTGGATCTAAGCCAATGGTTGCTCGTGAGCTGGCTCTGATTAAAGTGAATGCTGATCCAAGTGAGCGTCCGGAAATTATGGGCGTTGTAGAAACCTTCCGGGCTTCAGTTGTTGATATTGGCAGCACTACATTGTTAGTACAGGTAGTTGGAGATACAGTGAAGATTGATGCGATGATCGAGCTTTTGAAACCTTATGGAATCAGAGAGCTGTCTCGCACGGGTATTACGGCTATGGTACGCGGTAACTCTTAAATATTTTATTTTGCGACTTTAACGGATTACTGCTTGATTGCATTAATCTGATATGATATGAATGAACTTCCCGCTAAAGAGCGGGAGCTTGAGGAGCAGCTAGAATCTTCTATGAAACCAGTTCTCTTGAAGCACCCGCTCTTTATGATGGGTCTCAAATTAAAGGAGGATATTGACAATGGCAGTTACAACGTACTATGAACAGGATGCAGAACTTAGTGTATTAAAAGGAAAGACAATTGCGGTAATCGGGTACGGTAGCCAAGGACATGCCCAAGCACAAAACCTGCGTGACAGTGGTCTTCAAGTTGTCATCGGTCTTCGTGAAGGTAAATCTTTTGAAACTGCGAAAAATGACGGTTTTGAAGTATTGCCAGTAGCTGAAGCAGTATCCCGTGCAGATGTTGTGCAAATCCTAATGCCAGATGAAACACAGGCTTCGGTATATAAAAATGAAGTAGAACCAAACCTCAAAAAAGGTGCAGCTTTGATGTTCTCCCACGGATTTAACGTACACTTTGGACAAATCGTTGCTCCTAAAGATGCAGACGTGCTGCTTGTAGCACCAAAATCTCCAGGTCACATGGTTCGTCGTACTTATGTTGAAGGCTTTGGCGTTCCTGGCTTGATTGCTATCGAACAAGATGCAACTGGAAAAGCTAAAGAAATCGGTCTTGCTTATGCAAAAGGTATCGGCTGTACACGTGCAGGGGTTATCGAAACTTCCTTCCGTGAAGAAACCGAAACTGACTTGTTCGGTGAACAAGCTGTACTTTGCGGCGGTGTATCCGCACTGATCAAAGCTGGCTTCGAAACATTGACAGAAGCAGGATATGCTCCTGAGATGGCTTACTTCGAATGTCTGCACGAATTGAAGCTGATTGTTGACATGGTATACGAAGGCGGATTGTCCAGCATGCGCGATTCCATCAGTAACACTGCTGAGTACGGTGACTATGTAACTGGACCGCGCATTGTAACTGAAGATACTAAAAAAGCTATGAAAGCTGTTCTGACAGATATTCAAGAAGGTAAATTCGCTCGTGACTTTATCCTTGAGAACCAATCCGGACGTGCTTTCCTTACCGCTACTCGCCGCAACGAAGCTGCTCACCCAGTAGAAGTTGTAGGTAGCCAATTGCGTGAAATGATGCACTGGATTAAGAAATAATCATAATCATACTTATGATTAAATAGTATTACCCTCAAATGCGGCCGTGACTTTGCGAGCCGCATTTGAGAGTTTCAGCACAATTTTTGGGAGGTGCTTAGCATGCGGAAAATTTATGTGTTCGATACGACACTGCGAGATGGAGAGCAGTCACCAGGTGTGAACCTCAACACGCGTGAGAAAGTGGAGATCGCTTACCAGTTAGAGAAGCTGGGAATTGATCGCATGGAAGCGGGTTTTCCTGCAGCTTCTCCAGGTGATCTAGCTTCTGTTAATGCGGTGGCAAGAGCTGTGAAGAACGTCACGGTAATCGGCCTTTCTCGTTCTAGAGAGACAGATATTGATGCTGTAAAAGAAGCACTACAGGGAGCGCAGGACCCTTGTATTCATATTTTTCTAGCTACATCTCCTATTCACCGCCAGCATAAGCTACGGATGGATAAGACTCAGGTGTTGGAAACTGCACAGTCTGCTATCCGTTACGCTAAAAAATATTTCCCTAAGCTTGAGTTTTCATTAGAAGACGCGGGCCGTACGGAGTATGATTTCATGGCTGAAATGGTCGGCATGGCTATCCGGGAAGGCGCTAATGTTGTTAATATCCCGGATACTGTAGGTTATTTGAATCCTTCGGAGTACGGAGATATCTTTAAATATCTAAAAGAGAATGTGCCTGATATTGAACGCGTACAGCTTAGTGCTCATTGTCATAACGATCTTGGTATGGCTACAGCAAATACGCTGGCTGCGATTCAGAATGGTGCAGATCAGATCGAAGGAACGATCAACGGTATCGGTGAACGTGCCGGGAACACAGCGATTGAGGAAGTTGCGCTAGCGCTTGAGACACGGGCTGAATTTTTTGGCGCAAAAACATCGCTTACGTTATCCGAGATTTCTCGCACAAGCCGTCTGGTCAGCAAGCTGACAGGTATGGTGGTTCCAGGGAATAAAGCGATTGTAGGAGCTAACGCATTTGCTCATGAATCGGGTATTCACCAGGACGGGATGCTGAAAGAGAAAACTACCTACGAGATCATGACACCGGAGACTATTGGACTTAAAGAGAGCAAGCTGGTACTCGGCAAACACTCTGGACGTCATGCTTTCCGCGATAAGTTGAGTGATCTAGGGTATGATTTGTCCGAAGAAGAGCTGAACACCGCTTTTTCTAGATTTAAGGATTTGGCAGATAAGAAAAAAGAAGTATCAGATGAAGACATTTTGGCTTTGATTGAAGAGAAATTAATTGATACGCCAGAAGTCTTTAAGCTGCAAACGATGTTCGTTACTTATGGTAATGAAGCTGTTCCAACCGCCAAGGTTATTATTGCAGGTCCTGAAGACCAGCCGATTGTAGCTGAGGCCGAAGGTAATGGTTCAGTAGATGCCATCTACAATGCTATTGATAAAGCCACGAATGAGGAAGTTACCCTTGGAGATTATTCGATTAAATCGGTCTCCCGTGGTAAAGATGCGCAGGGTGAGGTTCATGTGGTGCTTTCGCAGGGAGAAGTAGCTGCACAAGGACGTGGACTTAGCACCGATATTCTAGAAGCAAGTGCCCGCGCTTATATTGATGCGCTGAACAAGCTTCTGGAGAAGCGTAAGACTTACACCAAACGTGATCACGCTAGTCTATAAGATCTACAATGTTATTTTTATTTTCCACTAAGTAGTAAATACGACAGGGATATGCGAGTTATTGCGCATATCCCTGTTTTTTTTTGCAATAAAAAGATCTCCAAGACTGTAATAGGACGCTGTTCAGATTATGTATAGATGGACTATTTACAATAGTTGTTAGGTTGCAAATTTATATCATGAGAAAGAGTCAAGGAGGTTAATGCGGGGGAGTAGAGTACGGGATTCAAAGGATAAAGCTTAGGAAAGCACGATAAACGGAGTGACAAAGGAGGCATTTTTAATAATGTTATCAAAAAAGAAAATTAGCGCATTGCTCGTAGTATTCTTGCTTGTGACGCAATGGGCTTACAGCTTTGGCTTTGGAGTCAATTCGCAGGCATATGCGAGTGGCAACGGTACTGTAATTGGAGATGACCTCATTACTAGTGTTACGCTTGCTGTATACACCGATGATAAATACACAAATACGGTTACAGAAAGTGTATATGAACTTGATTCCTATTCGGAATTGAACTATACATGGTCACTTCCAGATGGGCATGGATATAAGGATGGGGCCACCTATACCTTTGATCTTCCAACACAGTTTGAACTTTATAACGATCTGAATGGTGATCTTATTTTTGACGATGAGCCTGTAGGGACTTATACTGTCGACAAAAATACTAACCGCGTTGTATTTACATTTAATGCTTATATCGAAACCCACGATAAAGTGGGAGGGACTTTCTCCGTAAGGTCGCTTTTGAGCTCCAAGAAGATTACAGGCTCCACGAAGCAAACCCTGATTTTCCCGATACAAGGCGGTACTCAGACCATTGAGCTTAATTTTAAGCCGAAGGTTAGCTCTACTATAGAAAAAGACGGTTCGCCTAAGCCGCAGTATTATAACCCAACAAGCATCGCTTGGACGGTTGATGTGAATAAGGCACTGGAAAGCGTAAAAAATGCAGTTGTCACAGACACACTCCCTGCGGGATTATCACTGAATACGGTATCTATTGCTGTTTATGAGCTTGATGTGAAGGTCGATGGGACTGTGAGTCTTGGCAGTATAGTGGACAGCAGCAAGTATGATGTGACAGGATCCACTTTGGGAGAGTTAAAGCTGAAATTTGCGGATAACCCGCTTACTAAGGCCTACCGGATTGGCTTCTCTACGGATATTACTGGTACTGGTGTAGATGCGAAAACCTTTTTTAATGAGGCAGTCTTAACAGGAGATAACGGATTCTCTAAAAAGGCTAGCACTACAGTTACAGTAGGACGTGGCAAACCACTATCGAAAGAGTCCACCAAATACGATGCAGCGAATCAGGTAATTTCCTGGGCTGTTAATTTCAATTACAATGAAAAAACAATTCTAGCGGCAAATGCTATTTTGAAGGATACATTTATTAACACCCAAGATCTAATTCTCAGCTCGGTTAAAGTTTATCCTGTAACGATCGACAGTAATGGCAACGGGGTTAAAAGCGCGGAAGTCGCTTCAAGCGAATATACAATAACTCCAACAACTGCAACGGGATTAAATGGTTTTGATCTGAAATTTAACAATGATATTAATTCTGCCTACCGTATTGAATATCAGACAAAGGCAAACGGCAGAGTATTTGTTGATGGTCAGATTACGAACAAGATTACTTATGATGGAAAAACAGAAACGGGTTACAGTGATATCAAGCAGCAAATTCTCCATAAAGATTATAGCAACGTTAATTATGCGACTAAGACCCTCGATTGGACTATCCAAATTAACGACGACAGCAAGACTATGGAAAATTTAGTGGTGACAGATACTTTTGGCAATGCCGGATTAAAGCTTGTCCCGGGTACATTAAAGGTTCAACCAACTAAAGGTGGAACTGCCACCGTCCATAGTGTTGTTTACAATGCGCATGATCCGGTTGCAGTAAACGATGGATTTGTGATTACTTTTAATGCGCCGATAAATGAGCCTTACACAATTACTTATACAACAAGCTTTAACTATGATTGGCTGGCTCCGGGCAAAACTCAATTCACTAATACAGGTGCACTCGATTGGAAAGAAACGGTTAATGGGGTGCAGGAGTCTAAGCATAAAGAAGCGACCGCAACCTTTAATCCAAGAGATGAGGTTAAAAACAATGGGAAGAAGAGTGGTTCCTACAATGCTGTAACTAAGGAGATCACTTGGAACATTGGGGCTAATTATAATCAGAAAACGTTAAGCCAAGCTCAACTGGTTGATACCATTTCAGCTGGCCAAGTTGTAAATATGGATTCTGTGAAAGTGAATAAATGGGAGTATGGTAAGGATGGAAATCCTTCTCCGCAAGCTAGTGTGAATTCCGCTGATTATAAAGTGGAGCTGGATGGCAGTGAGCTGAAGGTGACATTTAATAAAACGATTAATTATGCGTTCTACGTCACTTTCAAAACAACGTTCGCGGATCAAGCAATTGATTCAAATGAAATTAAAAATACAGCTACGTTATATGACGGTACGAAAGTAGAGTCCGCTAAACTGCAAGCTTCTGTTAATATCCCTCAGGGCGGGGAATATGTTAACAAAGAAGGTGCGCAGGATGGCAATAAAATACATTGGACGGTTTACATCAACCGTAACCAATCTTTTGTAAAAGAAGCGGTAATTACGGATATTCCAAGCGACAATCAAATCCTGCTGTCCAATACATTCCATGTCTACAAAACGAAAGTTGCAAGCAATGGGGATGTAACATCCACCAACCAAGAATTGGTGAGGGGTACAGATTATAAGCTGGAAATCACTACAGATAATGACGGAAAAGAAAGCTTTAAGCTTAGTTTCCTCAAGGATATTTCCGAAGCTTATATTTTAAAATATGATTCCCTGATCACAGCACAAAACAATGATAAAGTAACCAATCAGGTTAGTTTCGATGGTAAAAACATCAAGGTAGTTCCAGGTGTAAGTACCGAAGAAATTATCGTTAAGCTCTCTAGCGGCTCCGGTACAGGAAGCGGCGTAAGAGGACCGTTGACGATTACCAAAGTAGAAGACGGGAATACGAGTAAGGTGTTAAGTGGGGCCGTTTTTGATCTGTATCGCGTAGTTGATGCCGATAAGATCTGGATTAAGGAAGGCACTACGGATACAAACGGGATACTTGAATTTACTAAACTGACAGGTGGGAAATATGTATTAATTGAGAAAACAGCGCCTGCTGGTTATGTTCTTGATCAAACACCACATGAAGTGACTATTTCTTCGACGACAGGGATAAGCCTTGAGGTAAAAAACAAAGTTCCGACACCAACAGCAACGCCTATACCGACCGTAACGCCAGCACCAACGGTAACACCAACGACAGCGCCAACAGCAACACCAACGCCGACAGCAACATCGACACCAACAGCAACGCCAACGTCGACACCGACAGCAACACCAACAGCAACGCCAACGTCGACACCGACAGCAACACCAACGTCGGCGCCAACAGCAACACCAACGCCGACGCCGACGCCAACAGCAACGCCAACGTCGACGCCAACAGCAACGCCAACGTCGACACCGACAGCAACATCGACACCAACAGCAACGCCAACGTCGGCGCCAGAGGAACCGACAGGTCCTATCTGGACACCATCACCGACTCCGGAAGTAGTCGTTACTTCTACGCCAACACCAACACCAGTTGTGGTGGCAACACCTTCACCAACACCGATGGTAACGCCAGTGTCGACAGCAACGCCAACGGTTACGCCAACAGCTACTCCAAGCCAGCCTGTGGCAACTAGTACGCCTGTTGTTCCGCAGGTAACTCCACCTGTGCAGAAAGAGATTACCAATGAAGATGTTCCTATTGAAGGTGAAATTCCACTTGGGGGAGTGCCAAGCCTGGGAGATGAGCCGGGACATGGTAAAGTAATTATTACTAAGGATGGCAAATGGGTCTACACACCTGATCCGGGCTATATTGGTAAAGATAAGTTCACCATTATTGTTACAGATGAGAATGGAAATGAAGAAGAAATCCTCATAGAGATTGATGTGGAGGAAGTACCAAAGGGTACAGTCACTAAGCCAGGAAATAACAGCAATAAACCGACTCAGCTTCCGAAAACGGGAGAAGACAGCGCATTTCCGATCTACTTGGTAGGTGGAAGTCTGGTACTACTAGGGTTTGTCTTAACAAGACGATTCAAACGTAATAACTAGGTAGGAAGGTAATAATAAAGACACCCGGTTTTATCCGGGTGTCTTTATTATGTCTTGATAGGGTACTCAGCTCATCGCACTCTATGGTTAAGCTGTTCCCATTGCTCGTACCATTGCTCAACGCTGGCTGGAAGGCCAAGGTTAAGTTCCTTTTGGAACAAATCCTTGAGCAGCTTGTACTGCTCTTCCACAGCGGAACGTTCTCCAATACTGTCGTAGACCTTCATTAATCCTAAATGCCCTTGTTCAAAATAAGGCTGCAGCTGCACGACTCGCTGATAGACAGTAACGGCCTCGGCAATTCTGTTGCTTTCTATATAAAATTGGGCTATGCCCATTGCATGGTGCAGCCAAATGGTACGAAGGCGTTGCCGCTCACTTTCAGCCCATAAATAATCATAATCGTCAAAGTAATCTCCAGAATAAAGCTCGAATAAAACTTGATGCTCCGCACAATTAACTTCACTGATGGTTTCCAGAGCCAGAATCCCCTGTTCCCACTTATCTACATCGATCAACATTGATCCGGTTTCAAGGGTATAGCCTTCTCCCCCGCTAAGGTTGCTGATATGCAGGTCGACTTCATTCTGCTTTAAGCATTGCCGGACTTGATAAATTGTTGTATAGAGATGGGTAGAAGCCTTTTTCTGATTGAAGTCAGGCCACAGCAGTTCAATCAGCATGTCTTTACTTACGAAGCGGTTGCGATTATGGAGCAAAAAGGCAAATAACTCTTGGGCCTTAGAGGTTCTCCAACGCAGATTATTCAGAGATTGTCCGCCTCGTTCAAAACGAAGCGATTGAAGACAACGAATGGTTACCTCTTCTGTTGCAATTATGATTTTTGGTGCAAGTGACAATCTTTCTTCTAACCGCTGGACAGCTTTCAGTAGTCGGTCATTTCGCACAGGCTTCAAAATATAATCGAGTGCATTAATCTCAAAAGCTTCCACAGCATAATGGTTATACGCGGTAACGAAGATAATATTTGCGTTTGGACAAGCCTCTTGGAGCATCTCCGCAGCTTGAAGACCGTTAATTTCAGGCATTTCAATATCAATAAAAATAACGTCAGGATGATAAGACGGAGCCTCTTGAATGGCCTGCGAGGGGTCCGTATAGGAAGCGGCTATATGTAAAGATGGTATTTTTTTTAACATAAACTCTAATTTCACAAGGGCAAGCCGTTCATCGTCAACTAATATTGCCTGAATCATTATTAATCACCACTCAGATATAGTATTTTAGCCAAAAATACGCCGAATCCTTACTTGATATTTCGGTTCACAATAGTTTGTCTGTTAATCAGAAAGTTTTCGAAGCGGATTTTTTTTGTCAGAAGGAATAATAAAACTCACAGAAGTTCCTTTCCCTTCGGCGCTTTTAATCTGCAGCCCTTTTCCGTAGACCCGCAACAGCCGTTTATGTGTATTTAAAAATCCGATTCCTCTTACATCATTAGACGGATTGCTGAGCAACTGCTGGAGTTGTTCGTTTTTCATGCCTTGGCCATTGTCTGATATCGTGATTTCAATATCGCCAGCTTGTTCCTTGAGGGCTATGGACACCGTTCCTCCTTGGGAGCGACTCAAAATACCGTGCCGGACAGCATTTTCAACCAGTGGCTGTATAGTCAGAGGCGGCAGCTGAAAATGCAAGCTTTCCTCATAATCCCAATGAATGGTCATCCTATCTTCAAAGCGCTCCTTCTCTATGTAGAGGTAGGCATGAACAAGCTCAAGCTCTCGTTCAATCGGTATCATAGGCTCAGCATTCAGGAAATTGAAGCTTAAACGCAAATAAGAGCTGAAGGCATCTACAAGTTGGCTCATTCTATTAATATCAAAAGAAGCCAGCGCGGATATTGAATTTAATGTGTTAAATAAGAAATGCGGTTGTATTTGCGCCTGAAGATAGGCAGCTTCCACACGAAGCCGTTCGTTTACGGACTGCTTTAGATCTGTTAAGGAGCGTACCCGGGCCTTCAGCTCTATTGCATTCATAGGCTTCATTACATAGTCATTTACACCTGAAATGAATCCGGTATAAATATCTTCTGGTTGGTTTCGTGCCGTCAGAAGCAAAATGGGAAGCTCAGCTATGGTATAACGTTCACGAATTCTATGCGCCAGTTCATACCCGGACATTTGTGGCATCATTACATCTGTAATAATTAAATCCCACTGAACGGTATCCAGCAATAGTAAAGCATCGTTTCCGCTGGTCACCGTAACGATTTCATAGTCCTTGATGGAAAGTACGCTGGTAAGTATTTTTAGATTAACCGGATCATCATCTACAGCCAGAAGCTTGGGTCTCCTTCCATGGGCTGATGATGCGATACCCGGCGCGGTTAATTTGGATAAAGTGATCATAGATGGCGTGTCCGAGAATTCAGTCATAGAGGGCCGTTCTGAACTCAATACCCGGCTGGTTGAATCGTATAACGGCATTGTGAATGTAAAGGTAGTACCTTCTCCAAGTGTAGAGACTACACTTATTTTCCCGCCGTGAAGTTCAACTAACTGCTTGCTGGTGCTTAATCCAAGCCCGATGCCACCGCTAACTTCGTTCATGCTGGAGTCGCCCTGTTCATAGGGCTGGAAAGCTCTGAGCAACGTCTCCTCGTTCATGCCAAGACCAGTATCCGTAATATGAATCTGCGCCGATTTTTTATGAATATCTGCATGGATTCTTATCGTGCCTACAGTCGTATATTTGACAGCATTTTGAAGCAGATTGAACAAGATCTGAATGAGTCTTTTTTCATCAGCCACAATAGAAGGAAATGAATCTGGTATTTCTGAGATTAGGGTTAAAGATTTCCCTTCCGTTAAGAATTTGAACATATCAAGCACACCCACTGCGAAGGATTGAATCTTAAGTTCTCTGAGCTGCAATTGTATATTGCTTTCACGGAGCTGGGATTGATCCAGCAGATCGTCTACCAGAAGGGACATACGTCTTCCAACGGTAATGAGCAGTTTTAAATTCTCAGCATTTTGATGCGTTACAGTGTCACGCTCGCTGTCCAGGACAGTTTCGGCAATGTTAATGATACTGTACAGCGGATTTTTTAATTCATGTGAGGTGTTAGCCAAAAAAACATCCTTTTGCGTAACACTTCTCTGCAGGCTGTGCGCCAGTTTTTCCGTCTCCTTGGTATTCCAGTGATATCGCTTAAATCCAAAAGTCGCAAAGCACAAAAAGGCGATAATTAGATCAAAAGGATAATAGGTAACGTTGACCCAGTTATAATTCTTGAACATTCCCCAAAGTGTGCTGTTAACGATGGCAAACATAGATAACAACAGGAAAATAGAGCCTTCGTAATTTTTAACAATAGATCTCAGAAAAAGAATTACGACACCTAATGCTAAAACTAATAAATTTATGCCGAAAATCAGTGTGTGAAATTCATAATAGTGAACAACGGGTCCAAATAATATGAACAGGATGTCTGCTACGGACAGGATGGTTAGGATACGAATACTTTTTATTTTTAAATCCGCGAACAAAAGATGTTTGCTTGTCTGCAGGATAAAAATAAATACAGCAATATAAGAGATAAAAAATAGTTTGAAATTCCATTGATAGTTCAAGGGAAATACGTGCAATAAAAGCCTGTCATCATCTATGAGTACGGTAGTTATAGCGGATATTACCAGCAGAAAAAAATAGATCAACATCTTTTGCCGCAGTCCAATTATATATAAAATAACAGCATATACAGCGTGCAGCAGTAGAACAACACATAATAGCAACTGTAGGCTAATAGAGAGCAGTCTTTCCCGTGCTAAAGCTTTTTCGCTGCCAAATACAATTGTTTTAGAAATTCCTCCCGTTTGGGAAAAGGAGTAGTTGGCTACATGGATTACAATTTCAAGTTCACTTTTATCGGTTGTAAAGGATACTGAATAAGGCAGTATGTATGGAATATAGTGCTCTTTATTCTCAGCAGGAGCACCAGAGCTGCCCAGTCGTTCACCATTGACATACACTTCTGAAGAAGAGCGAGCTCCGGAAATGAGAAGACTATAGGATTGCTTCTTATTATTATCTGTAAGCACACGTAGTCGATAGGAGCCGTAGCCATAAGCAGATTTATCGCTACCGCTAAGGGCATCTTTCCAGTTCCCCGGGACTTGTATATATTTTGCAGGAGCAGCAGTTACAGATTGTTCGTTGAATGAAGGAAGCAGCATACCCGGATAGAACTCCCACTGTCCACTTAAAATAAGGAGTTTGTCCTGATTCAATTGTTTATCCCGTAAATCCAACACACCATTGATCAGTGGTGGTTGTGTGGTGTGCGGAGAAATCTTTACCCATAGGATACGGAATCCAGTGAGTATAGTAAGAAACAATGCGATAATTAAGAAGAGTTTTCTTTTAGTCATAGTAGTTAAACATTATTCGACAACAAACTATATATTCCTCTCTTCAGTCTATTTCAAAAAATCCAAAAAAATTTATGTATAGGTTGCAGGGGAGAAGGATTGGCTGGCGTCTAACGTTATGAAGGTGAAGGAGGGGAGAAAGCTGGAAGAGGCAGAATGGATTGCTGCTGTGCTGAACGGTCAACATCAAGCCTTTGGGCATTTGGTGACACGTTACCAAGGCATGGTATACAGAGTATGTGTCAAAATCACAGGAGAAGCCGAATCGGCCAAAGATATGGCCCAGGAGGTTTTTATAAAAGCATATAAAGCGCTCCCCTCCTTCAGAGGACAATCCTCCTTCTCGACATGGCTGTATCGGATTGCCTACCGAACCTGTCTGGACTGGAAACGGGCCAACGATAGGGAGTGGAAGTACCGAAGTGCAGCTGATTACACAGAAAATGATTGGGTAACGTCTCAAACTCCGGAACATGAGGTACTTGAGCAGGAAACATCAGCTGAATTAGGAGAGAATGTGAACAGTCTGGCGGAACCGTACCGGTCGGTCGTCCAGCTGTACTATTTTCAGCGAAATTCCTATCAAGAGATTGCAGAGCAAAAGGGAGTTTCCGTGAAAACAATCGAATCGCAGCTTTATCGAGCCAGACAGATGATGCGTAAACAAAGGGAGGAATGGCGATGAATTGTGCAATAGTGAAGGAATGGATGCCACATTATATAGACGGCCTACTGTCTCCAGAGATGGAGCTGAGTATCCGATTGCACATAGAGTCATGTCCTGATTGCGCAGAGTGGCTGGAGGAAGCCAAAGCAATGTCGGAGCTGTGGTCGGAAATGGATGCTGACAGAGAACAGTTGCAGGCGCAGATGGACTTCCCGGATCTCGCAGCAGATGTTATGACACATATTGAGCAGCTCGAAACAGGGCGCAGATCACGAGCGACTAAGGCGACCAATGCAAGACGTCGTTCTGCCCCAAAAACCTCATGGATTCATTATGGAGTGGCTGCTTGCCTCAGTTTGTTATTGTTGCAGTTTGGGGTATTTGAGAATTTGGCCTATGGTATTACCGAAATAAACGGCCATATGTCGAATTCAGTAACCCAGTGGTTTGGTGGCTTTGGGAGATAGTAATAAAATAATTGAACATTAATAGATGTTTAAATTGGCTAAAGTTTTGCTACCCAAATTTTAGGAGGATGTATTATGATTAAGAAGAGACGTTGGCTCACTTTTATGCTGGCTATGATACCTGGAGTAGGTCATTTGTACTTAGGCTTTAAAAAGCAGGGTTTACAGTTTATGATCGGGGCGTCCTTATGTATAATGTTTATTCCGTCCGAGCCCTTGATCTTCCCGTTTGCCCTGGCGGCGCTGTGGTTTTATCAGTTGTTTGATGCCCTGCAGAAGGCGGCTTGGATGAAAATAACTGCTGCTGAACACGAACGAATGATGTTTCATCCAGACAGCTTCGGAGCCCCTTGGACCATGGGTATGTCCTCTATGCCTGGATATCCACATGAAGAGATCAATCCAGCTTGGGTGGGAATCGGCTGTGTTGTTGCTGGATTCCTCATGTTGGTAATCACAGCTTTCCCTACCCTTTGGGATATGCTGACTGAGATCAACATCGGCACGATCTTATTATCAGTGGGTCTGATTGCGTACGGACTGAAGATGTTAAGGAACAATACGAGAGCATAAGAAACGGGGATTTAACTATGGGGAGATGGAAAATAGGAAGTTTCACAGCAGCCTTGGGCTGCATTGCCCTTGGTGTCATTATCGTGATGGCTCAGTATGATATGATCAGCTATGAGGTGCTTGGTTTTTTATGGCCGGCGTTGTTGGTCTTATTCGGACTTGAGATGTTGATTAGACTTTTTATCAAATCCGATGTCAAAAGCCGTGTAAGCGGCTGGGCCATCCTGTTAATTATTGTGCTGATCGGAGCAAGTGGTGCTCAGACAGTAATGGCCGGAGGTTCACTCAGCAATCTGATCGGTAATACACATCTAACTCCGCTTAGTGGGAATGTGGAAGTGAAAGAGAATATTACGACGCTCAAAATTGTACTTCCAAGTGGAAAAGTAAAGGTTGAGGGTGTAGCTGGAAGCTCTTTGGATTATGAGGGAAGTTTACTGCTGCCTGGAAAATCGCAAAGTGATGCTGAAAGTGCACTAGAAAAGAAATGGAAAGTTAGTACTGAAGGAGATACACTGATTATGGAGCTTGATACCGATCATAATTGGTTCTCTAACATTCAGTTTGGATTCAATACCAAAAGTCCTTATTTAAATGTAAGTGCACCCAATAACCTTGCTGTTGAGGTTGAGACAAGTGATGGCTCTATAGAAGCCTGGAATCTTAAGTCAGGTATAGAGGTTGAGACAAGTAATGGTGCATTAAATATTCATGATATTGTCGGCGAAGTGGATGCACATACCAGCAATGGGTCACTATCCGTACAGAATATCCAAGGTGAAGTTGAACTTGTGAGTTCTAATGGAGCCATAGTATTGGATAACATTGATGGGGCATTGTCAGCCAAGAGCAGCAACGGCAAAATTACTATAAATTCAGCTGTGACCGGAAACTGGAAATGTACATCCAGTAACGGAAAGATTATAGTGGGCTTGCCGGCCGTGTCGGATGCGAAGATTATTGCAGATACAAGCAATGGCTCGCTGAAAGGGAATGTGCCCTGGGATCGGGACGGAGATAGCTATGGTACCGCTGTGCTTGGTAAAGCCACTTATACTGTGGATTTAAGCACGAGTAATGGAAGTGTGACCGTGGACACAGCTGAATAAGCAGGAGTAAAAGGGAGCTGAGGCTTCAGCGAATGGATTCTGCTGAGGCCTCAGCTCCTTTGTGATAGAACTTACCTACCAAGCATACGCTTTAGGGGCTTCACCGCCGGGTCCAGGGAATATTTCATCTAGCCGTTTAAGCACAGCTTCATCTAGCGTAATCTCAAGACTGCGCAACGCACTCTCGAATTGCTCCAGTGTGCGGGGGCCAATAATAGGAGCAGTTACAGCAGGATTAGCCAGTAGCCAAGCAAGAGCGACATTATCCTGTGGTTCTCCTAGCTCTATACATAAGCTGGAAAAGGCTTCAAGCTGGCTCTTGTGCTGCTCTACACGATCTGCATTTCCGCCACTCCGGCTGCCCTCTATTTTTTTGAGTGCATTTCTTCCGAGCAGACCTCCATCGAGTGGGCTCCAAGGAATAATACCTAGCCCCAGATGGCGAGCGGCTGGCAAAACTTCAAGTTCAGGAAGCCGACAGGCCAGGCTGTATTTATGCTGCTCTGAGACTAGTCCAAGAAAACCACGAGCCTTTGCTTCTTGTTGAGCTATGGCGATATCCCAGCCTGCAAAGTTACTGGAACCGACATAACCAATCTTGCCTTGACTCACAGCCAGCTCGAAAGCCCCCCAGAGCTCTTCCCAGGACGTACTGCGGTCTATATGATGCATCTGGTACAATTCAATATGATCGGTCTGAAGACGCTGCAGGGACCCTTCAAGATGGCGGCGAATGATATATGAGGATAATCCTTCTTCATCATTAGGACCATCAAGCTTATCATTCATGGCTCCATAAACTTTGGTGGCTAGTACAACCTTTTCCCGCCGCCCGCCGCCTTGTTTAAACCAGCGTCCGATAATGGTTTCAGTCAGGCCAGAATTTTCGCCCCAGCCGTAAATGTTAGCGGTATCAAAAAAATTAACACCTGCATCCAGTGCAGCGTCCATGATGCGGAAGGCTTCTTTTTCATCCGTCTGCGGGCCAAAATTCATCGTTCCTAGACATAGGCGACTGACCTTCATGCCGGATTTGCCAAGCTTTGCATATTGCACTTCGCATTCACTCCTTTGATAGATGACTTCATATTAATTGTAAACATCTTCAGAACTAAGAGCAAATATGCTCAGCATTGACTGTAGTGGTCTGATCCTCTCTATTTATAGGCTATACCTATCAGCTCAATAGAATCTATATCTTTGTCCTTTACGACTGGGTATGATACAACAATATAAAGAAGAACTATGTCTGTTAGAGCAGAAAACTTGAGGAGTGACTGAGATGAGTGAAGTTAAAAAAATCGCCGTAATCGCAGGGGACGGTATTGGACCAGAAGTTGTAGCAGAAGCGGAAAAAGTATTGAAAGTAACAGAAGAAGTATTCGGTTATGCTTTTGAAACAGAGCATGCATTATTTGGCGGTATTGCTATAGACGAGAAGGGCACTCCGCTGCCGGAAGATACCCTTGAAATCTGTCGTAGCGCAGATGCTGTGTTATTGGGTGCAGTTGGTGGACCGAAATGGGATAATAATCCAAAGGAGCTTCGTCCTGAAACCGGACTGCTTGGAATTCGCAAAGCACTGGGGTTGTTCTCCAACCTGCGTCCAGCTGTCGTATTTGACTGTCTTAAGGATGCTTCGACTTTGAAGCCTGAAGTCCTGGAAGGCACAGATCTTATGGTAGTTCGCGAACTGACTGGCGGGATTTATTTCGGAGATAAATTGCGCCGTCAAGGAGAACATGGTGAAGAAGCTGTGGACACCTGTGTATATAACGTAATGGAAGTAGAACGAATTGTCCGCCAAGCTTTTGAAATTGCCGGCAAGCGCCGTAATAAACTGGCGAGTGTTGATAAAGCGAATGTACTTGAAACTTCACGTTTGTGGCGTGAGGTTGTGAATAAGATTGCTCCAGAATATCCGGAGGTAGAGGTAGAGCATGTACTGGTTGATAACTGCGCAATGCAGCTGCTGCGCCGTCCATCTAGCTTTGACGTTATCGTTACCGAGAACATGTTTGGTGATATCCTGAGCGACGAGGCTGCTATGCTGACAGGTTCTATCGGTATGCTTGCTTCAGCTTCGATGGGTGACGGCAACTATGGTCTCTACGAGCCCGTTCACGGCTCTGCTCCTGATATTGCCGGACAAGGGCTTGCGAACCCGATCGCAACAATCTTGTCGCTGGCCCTGATGTTCCGCCTAACCTTTGGTTATGAGGATGCTGCTGCTGCAATCGAAGCGGCAGTTGCTGCAGTATTGGATGCAGGACACCGTACAAGTGATATCGCCGTGGATAAGAGCAAAGCGATCAGTACAACTGAAATGGGCGACCTGATTGTTGCAGCAATCCGCAAAGCCTAATCTTCTATTTGTAATAATTATAAATAAATAATTGATCTAATCTTGACTTTGATTTTGTGCGATGATACCATTTGTTAAGTAGACAAGATATTCTATTTCAGCATTTTTCAGTATATTGAGAGATACAAATGGTATTTTTTCTTACATAATCAGAGGGAGGATTCTAGCAATGGCGGAACGTTTAGTAGGTAGACCGGCTCCCGATTTTACTATGGAAACCGTATCAGGTGATGGTAAGGATTTTGGTAAAGTAAGCTTGTCTGATTATCGTGGCAGATGGCTCGTATTCTTCTTCTATCCGCTTGATTTCACATTTGTATGTCCAACCGAAATCACAGCTCTCAGTGACGCAGCAGCACAGTTTGAAGCACTTGATACAGCGATTCTCGGCGCAAGCATCGATTCGATCCACAGCCACAAAGCTTGGATTAATACCCCTAAGGATTCCAACGGCCTGGGTCGTTTGAATTTCCCGCTTGCAGCTGATATTACGAAACAAGTTTCTAAAGACTATGGCATTCTGATTGAAGAAGAAGGTATCGCATTGCGTGGCTTGTTCATAATCGATCCTGAAGGCGAATTGAAATATCAAGTTGTTAACCACAATGATGTAGGCCGCAGCGTGGAAGAAACTCTTCGTGTTCTGCAAGCCTTGCAATCTGGTGGCTTATGCCCAATGAACTGGAAGCCGGGCGATAAGAATCTGTAAACTTTAGAACGTTATCATAGTGATCTTTGATATTCTGATTTCTACCTCCTTGCAGAAAATTTTCTGTAAGGGGGTTTTTTGCACCAAAAGATCTTGTATATCTAAATAGATTTGAAAATAGGCGCGAAAAGTTATATTATGTCCTCGAGTGGAGGAATCTCCATTGGGGTAATGTAATACAATAATAAACAATCAAAGGGTTATTTCTAAGGAGGGCGAACAAATATGAGCTTTTGCTGTGGAGCGAGTATGGTAGGAACAAAGGGGACCCTAAAACATTATCGCACGCAAGTCCATAATGTTCCCCTGCTTTTTTGTCCGGTATGTCATCGTGTGGAGGTTCACTACAAGGTCGAGAATGAATATGAGATCTTAGCGGAATATGCACATGGAGATGGTGTTACCGACGTGGACTTTCAGGACTATGTCATGGAAGACGAAACTGCAATATTCGAGAACGTCATTAACGTCGAGAGTGAAGATCCTCTAGCCGTTGTACGCAATCAAATCGATATGGCGCTTGACCTGCTAGCTGTAGCCAAACAGATTGAGGATACCAAGTGGGAACGGGAATTGAAAAAAAGGTTAGCTGTGATGAGTCAGCGCCGTCTACGCCTGCAACAAAAGGCATAAGTTTATTACTAATTTTTTGGGCATGCCCCATTTTTCCATGTAAGCCTCCGCAATCGCGGGGGCTTTTTAGCTTTTTATAATCCTTTTTAGTTTTTCGTGATCCTTTTTAGATTTTTTTAAATCATTTAGGCGAATAAATAGCGATAAATATAATTTGATGTGATGTTTCATATGTCTTTGGAATCATTTTATGAATTTTTTTACCATTCGACAGTTTCTCCGATTGCGTTGTCTAGTTCTCTTGGATATGATTGGAATATAATTGAACCGGTTGGAAAAAGTGCAACGATTACCGAATGTTCTGGCGGCTTCGTCATACACTCAAATACATAGTAATTTGATGTCGCTTAAGCGTCTTCGTCAAATGCAGTAAAAGGGGGAACTTCGTATCGTGATTAGCCAATATCAAGAAAGTCTTCTATTACCGGGAAGAACCTATCAAACTGGACCTGTGGATACTACATACGAGGATGTTCTAGAGAATATTGACAGCGGAATCATGCTTTTTGATGAAGAGGGAGTTATAAGTTTTGTAAATAAGCAAATGTACGGGATGCTTGAGCTTACCCGTCACTCTCTTGTGGGCTGCACATTTTCCCATCTACTGTCTAATGTTCGACTGAGCCGTTCCAAGAAAAAACAAGTAATGCAGAGCTACAGAGAGATGGTATACAAAGGAAAATCAAATTATGAGTTTCTAGACGAGTATGGCCGTTACTGGAAGGTTACTTTATGCTGCGGAGAGCAAATGAAAGGATGTTATTTGTTCACTGTCAAGGAAATCTCGGATTATAAGTTAATCGAACAAACGGCTTACCAGAACGATAGCTTGGCTATGCTAGGCAAATTATCCGCATCTATTGCCCATGAAATCCGGAATCCTTTGACCGCGATCCGGGGATTTATTCAACTGCTTCATCCATACTTGCACCAACTGGGGAAAGAGGAATATGCCAAGATTATATTGGCCGAGATCGATCGTGCGAACGATATAATCCATGAATTTCTGTCCTCCTCTAAGCCGTCAGTTCCGCAGGTGGGGATGATACCCGTGTCGGCATTGCTCAAGGAGGTTGTTCTCCTTACAGAGAGCGAAGCTTTAATGAAAGGCTGCCAGATCAATCTTCAGCCTCTTCAAGAGGACATGGTGATTTCTGGAGATGTCAAACAGATGAAGCAAGTCGTGCTTAATATGATTAGAAATGCAATGGAGGCTGTAGCGGATCGAGAAGATGATTCGATGGGGAAAATCGAGGTTGGTGCCCGCAGAGAAGGCTCTGAGGTCCGTATGTTCATATCTGACAACGGTAAAGGAATGGATATTCGTACACTGGACAGGTTATTTAATCCTTTCTTTACTACCAAAGAGAATGGTACAGGATTGGGTCTTTCCGTAAGTGACCGCATCATCAAAAATCATGGCGGATGCATTTCTGTTAGCAGCAGAGTTAACGAGGGTACTCATTTTGTGATCTCTTTGCCACTAATCCATTAGAATAAGTAATAAGAGGCTGATCCCTGCGGATAATACAGATGCGGAGATCAGCCTTTGCTTATGTTACAATGGGTGTTGGTTTTGGGAAACAAATGGAGGTAATCGCAATGAATATAGAATACAACAGTGGTGTTGCCAACAATGTGCAGGGTGATGCCCTTATCCTTATTACTTCTGAGTCTGAGGTCGAAAATGGAGGCTTTTCCGAGGGCTGGGATGACAGAATTCGCCTATTGGGAAAGGCAGGTCTATTTAAAGGCAAGCTTAATCAGACTTATGTACTACCTGCTGAGAATTCATCTGGTTGTCCTGTTGTTATTTTAGTTGGCAGGGGGGACCAACTTCTCACGACTGAGGATCTAAGGCAAATGGGGGCTCAGACAGCCCGTGCAGCGCTTCGTTTGAAGGCGCTCAAGCTGGTATTTGAAGTGCCGGACAAAATACAGGAGCTTACCGTAGAGAAGGATGTGACTTCTATTGCTTATGCGCTGACGGAGGGACTATTGCTTGGTTCCTATCGTCGGACTACCTATAAGCAGGTGCAGTCTTTTTATACAGGCCCAACAGCAGTTGTTTTCACTATAAAAGAGAAATTAGAGGGTACTACCGGACGGGATTGGACTCAAGGCATTCAGAAGGGGCTAGCTTTTGGTGAGGCCACGAATTTGGCGCGGAGCTTGACCAACATGCCTGGTAATCTATTGACCCCCTCAGACCTTGCTGTGGCCGCTATAGAGGTTGCAGAGCGATATGGCTTTCCTTCTGAGGTGCTGGATGAACGGGAAATTGAGCAAAAAGGAATGGGCGGATTGCTCGCAGTTGGAAAAGGAAGTGTAAACCCTCCACGAATGATCGTCATCCGTTATCAGGGGACAGGGAATTGGGATAACGTAGTGGGGCTTGTAGGGAAGGGAGTTACCTTTGACACCGGCGGGATCTCCTTAAAAAGGGCACCAGGTATGGAAGAGCTGATTAGTGATATGGGAGGGGCAGCGGCAGTACTCGGAGTAATGGAGGCGCTTGGCCGCTTACGTCCACGAATTAATGTCGTTATGGTTATTCCATCTGCAGAGAATATGCCATCTGCCAATGCTTTTAAGCCTGGAGATGTTATTACCTCCATGAGCGGACGAACGATAGAGGTGTTGAATACCGACGCTGAAGGCAGAATTGTCCTGGGAGATGCGCTGACTTATGCTCGGGAATGGGGAGCGAAACGTATTATAGATGTAGCTACGCTGACAGGCGCTGTGTTGTCCACTTTGGGAGATATAGCAACAGGTGCTGTGACTAATGATGAAGCCTTTCTGGAGCGATTTCTGGCCGCTTCAAGCTATTCAGGGGAAAAGGTCTGGCAGCTTCCGGCATACCCGGAATTTCGTGAGATGCTAAAGAGCGAGGTTGCCGATATCCGTAACACTGCTGGAAGATATGGTGGAGCTACTACAGGCGGATTATTTGTAGGTGAGTTTGCTGAGGGCTTGCCATGGATTCATCTAGACATTGCTGGCACTGCATATGTATCTAAAGAACGTGGAGTTAATCCTAAGGGAGCAACAGGTGTCATGGTTCGTTCTATCATTCAGTGGCTGCTGAGTGAAAGCGAGATCTAAACATCCGGAGAGCTGTCCGTTCTAAACAACAAGGGGTGTTCCCTAAACCAGAGTCTGGTTTAGGGAACACCCCTTTATTGAAATCCAAGAGCAGAAGCTTAAACAGTACCACTGGATTTTTTGGCCTTCGATTGGGAAGTGTAGGATTGAATGCCGTTCATAATTTTATCGCGAGTTCCCTTATTCTTCAGTAAATATACTGCTCCCAATGCGACCGTTGTAAATAATGTCTTTTTGGTATTCATAGGAATTACCTCCTTGGTATTGTCTGTAGTTGCTTATAACAAACATACCCGTTAGTTAAGGAGGCTAAACGATAAATCTCTATTTATTGCCCATTTTACAAGCCTACTTCTTGTTGTTAACCGGTGTAGAACAACAAGAAAGCGGGGAATCCATCGATGCTGCCGAGCAGCTTTTTCCTTTATCACAGCCTGCACAAGCGCCTTGCTTTCCCTTTTGCACATGTCGATAGATGGTCCAGCCAGAATAACCGAAAATTAAGGCGACAATCACAACATTTATCATAATGGTACCCCACTTTCATCATGAGAATCTTATAATTTACAAGTCTACGACCATCCTAATAACCGTCCGCCTTGAAAAATAATTAAAGATACGATATACGCCAGAACGAGAGAATAGCCCATGGAGAAGAAGGTCCATTTCCAAGACGCTGTTTCTTTTTTGATTACCCCTACAGTAGCCAAACAAGGAATATATAGCAGGATAAAGGCCATAAAGCTGATCGAACTCAATGGTGTGAAGACTTGAGAAATTTGATTTTCTAAACCAGCAGCATCTGGTGCGTGATAGATGATATTCATGGTAGAGACTACTACCTCTTTTGCCAAAAATCCCGGAACCAATGTAGAGCCAGCCTGCCATGTTCCGAAACCAAGCGGTGCCAGTAGCGGGGCAATCATACCTCCAAACTTAGCCAGGAAGCTGTGATCCATGTCTACATCAAACCCGCCAGGACCGGCATAAGACATAAACCAAATAATTGCTGAGCCTGCAAGAATAATAGTTCCAGCTTTTCGCAGGAAACCCTTGCCCTTTTCCCAAGTACTGCGCGATAAGGTCTTGATCTGCGGCATACGATAAGGTGGAAGCTCGATCATGAAAACTGAGGATTCATTTTTGAATAAATATTTAGAGAATACCTTACAAAGAATCAGCGCAAATACAATACCCATCACATACATGGACAGAACTGCTACGGCCTCTTGCGCCGGGAAAAATACTGCTGCGAATAAAGCGTAAACAGGCAGTCTCGCAGAACAGGACATCAGCGGCATTAGCAAGGTGGTCAGCATTCGGTCTTTGGGCTGTTCGATGCTGCGCGCCGCCATTATGGCAGGTACATTGCAGCCGAAGCCAATGATGAATGGAATAAATGCTTTTCCGTTTAGTCCCATACGTTCCATCGTGCTGTCCATTAATAAGCAAACCCGAGCCATGTATCCTGAATCCTCCAAGAAGGAAATGATCAGGAAGAGAATGAAGATTTGCGGGACAAAGACGAGGACGCCCCCTACACCGCTAATTAATCCATCGACGATCAGGGCATGCGTGAAGCTGGATGCTCCAAGCGTCTGAAGCAGGGAATTGGCTCCATCACTAATCGGTCCGGAGATCAGGCCATCGAGGAGATCTGATAGAGGTCCGCCGACCCAGTCAAATGTGGTCTTAAAGAGAGCGTACATAAAGAAGATAAATAAGGGCAGTCCTAGAAAACGATGCGTCAATATGGAATCTAATCTTTCTGTTAAGTTATGAGGCTTCTGTGTTGTAGTATCAAGTACTACCTCACAAATGGAGTGGATATAATCCATCCGCTGTGAGCGAATCCATTGGGGGAGCGTCAGGGCCAGCTTTTTGATCTGTAGCTCACTCTGACAGGATTCACAGATGTTTAGCAGGCGGGTGGTGTCCATACGTGTCTTTAGAAAATGAAGAATAACCGGATTCTGCTCCATAAGCTGTAGAGCAATCCAGCGGTGATTGGGTAAGTCCTTGATAGGAAGTAATTCCTTCTCTATAGAAGATATCGCATGCTCTACAATCTCACCGTAGTTCAACTTGAACTTTACAGCGGGAATCGCAGAGGATTTCTCTAAAATACTGAGGACTTGTGCGCAGCCTTTTCCCGTTCTTGCAACAAGCGGGAGGACAGTTATACCCAGTCGTGATTGTAAGACTTCATGATTGATGCGAATTCCACGTGCATTGGCGACGTCAATCATATTCAGTCCGAGTAAGGTAGGTTTGCCATACTCAAGTAATTGAAGCGTGAGCAGCAGATTTCGTTCCAGCTGTGAAGCATCCACGATATTAATTAAGGCTTCAGGAGATTCTTCTATTAAATACTGGGCAGCAACTCCCTCATCACGTGAGAGTGGGTGCAAGGAATAGATGCCCGGCAAATCAATGAGCTTGCCAGCGCCGTTCTTCAGGCTGCCAATCTTCTTTTCTACCGTTACCCCTGACCAGTTACCAACATATTCGTATGAGGAGGTTAACGTATTGAAGAGAGAGGTTTTACCTGTATTTGGGTTACCTACAAGTGCTATTGAACTCAAGACACGTTCACCTCAATCAATGAAGCTTCCTTCCGGCGGATGGCGAACAGTTGGCCATTGCATTCTAAGGTAATAGGTCCTAAAAAAGGTCCTTTCCCTTTCAGGCGAATGCTCACACCCTCGGACACTCCAAGATCAGCCAGACGACGACGCAGGATGGGGTTGATTCCTTCTATTTTATGAATATATCCGGTCGATCCCGGTTGTAGTCGCAGTAATGAGCAAGAGGTAGAAGCCATTTTTATCCCTCCAAAAGAGACTGATAATCAATCTCAATGATTTTCTTGTAATGTAGCATTTTTAGGGCTTATTTACTGTGATCATTGTCGCTGACACGATGTGGTAATAGTATTAAAGAGATGAAGATGAAATTCCTTTACATTTTATTCTTCATTAAAGTATGATTATACGATATAAATTGCATAGTAAAGCTATATTCGCGGTTATAATGATTGCAATAGTTGAAGGGAGATAATTATGAAGACTAATCAATGTAAGATTGTTGACTGCACCATCCGAGATGGGGGCCTAGTGAACAACTGGGATTTTAGTGTGGAATTTGTACAAAACTTATATGCCGGCTTGAATGAAGCTGGTGTTGATTATATGGAAATCGGTTATAAAAATTCACCAAAATTACTCAAAGGAGCAGAGGGTGCCGGACCATGGCGTTTTCTGGACGATGATTTCCTGCGTAAAGTGATTCCGCAAAAAGGTCACACCAAGCTATCTGCTTTGGTTGATATCGGCCGCGTGGATGAGAATGATATTTTGCCTCGCAGCGAAAGTATGCTGGATTTGATTCGTGTGGCATGCTACAGCAAAGATGTAGAAAAAGCCCTCCAATTGGTACAAACTTTCCATGATCTAGGCTATGAGACAACGATCAACATTATGGCTT
Organism: Paenibacillus sp. FSL H7-0716; assembly: GCF_038002705.1. Taxonomy (NCBI): domain Bacteria; kingdom Bacillati; phylum Bacillota; class Bacilli; order Caryophanales; family Paenibacillaceae; genus Paenibacillus; species Paenibacillus sp. FSL H7-0716. The sequence goes on along the minus strand of NZ_JBBODA010000003.1, from coordinate 331,086 downwards.
TGTCTAATGTTATGGAGAATGAATTGTTGGAAGCCTTTGAAATGATCCGTGAGAGCGTTGTTGATGTGGTATATATTGTAGATTCATACGGCAGCTTGGATCACAATGACATGAATTATCTGGTTGAGAAGTTCAAAACACATCTGCCAAACAAACGTCTAGGCGTACATACTCACAATAATCTTCAGTTGGCGTTCTCCAACACGTTGATTGCTGCTGAGAATGGTGTAGAGTTACTGGATGCTTCTTGTTATGGAATGGGACGAGCTGCAGGAAATTGCCCTACAGAGCTGTTAGTAACTCATTTGAAGAATACACGTTACTCCTTGCGCCCTGTGCTTGATATTATTGAACGCCTGATGATTCCTTTGCGTGAGAAAGAGGAGTGGGGCTATATCATTCCTTATATGATCACAGGTACACTTGATGAGCATCCACGTTCAGCAATGGCACTTCGTGCCTCTGCAGACAAGGATAAATCCGTTGATTTTTTTGATAAGCTTACAACACCAGAAGTAACCTTTGGAGACAAATAAACTTGAGTTTCTTAGAAGCACTGAACCCTTTCGTAGGGGGAAGTGCTTTTTTGGTTGCCTGCTAGCAGAAAATGGTTTATATTTATGCAAGATTTATGAATATATAACTTATAAACGCGCCTTCCATTTGAATGCTCATAAAAGAAATGTAACTTAAAAGTCCTATCCCGCCGATATTTATACATAGGACATAACTATACTTGAATGTTAATTAATAGATATTATTTTCAGACGCGAGGGACTTATGAGACAAGAAGAGAAAAAGACAATTCAAGCAGCTGCTGTAGGCGCCTTGCTGTTCCTTTTAATTCAAATTTTCCATACATCGCTTAACCGATTGGACGATTGGGATATTATTTCTTCTCTCTATCTCATTGTCGGCTGCTGTAATGTTGCTTTTGGATTTGCAATATTTGCACAGGGCTGGTTATTCTTCTCTAGCAGATTATCTAAAGGAAGATTATATGCCGCTGCCCTTTTTGGTGGAATTTGTATTATTGATTTTTTGCATACACTGGGGTTTGTCGGCGTCCCGTTGATTTCATCATTCATAACTTTTGAAGAATCTTTATGGCTGCGAACCCTCTCACGACTAATCAGCGGTTTAGGAATGTTGTTTATTTTTAGCAGGGAAGATAAGCCCGTGTCTGTCTCTGAAAAAAGAAAGTTGTTTAGAATAGCCTTCATGCTGATTGTGCTTTCCATTGTTTTGTTTATAATCAGCCACTCGGCGTTGCCACAGTTTTTAACTAAGCCTTGGATGAATCCTTTGAAGCAGATTGCTGATTTAGCAGTTCTTTTTGTTTACTTGGCAGGTGTTGCAGTTATTGTATTTCCTGAAAAAAATGAAAAGTCAGCCTCACTTCTTATTATTATTCGAGCACTTATCTTTTTCTCTTTGGGCCAAGCCTTTTTTATGAGTCCATTCAGTAGTGGCAATATAGATGATCTTTTTGGAATGGTGTGTAGCGGAGTTGCTTACTACTTGCTGCTTACCGGAGTATATCGTCTGACGATTGAAGAACCCTTTTACGAAAAGCAGTTGGCTGAGGAGCGGATCAATTATTTAGCCTATCATGATGATTTAACGGGACTTCCCAATAGACGTCGACTGACGCAGCGTGTAGAAGAAATGATTATTGCTGGGGAAAAGAATACGAGCGATAAATTCTCAGCGTTAGCTATTATGAATATTAATCATTTCAAGAATATAAATGACTCCCTGGGCCATTTTGCCGGAGACCATTTATTGAAGCTGGTGTCTGAGCGGCTTGTGAATGAGGCCAAATCTACTGAAGAGCTTTATAGTATGGGGGCGGATGAGTTCGCTTTTCTTATGATGGAGAGAGCAAGTCTTGGAGAATGTTTAGTTCGAGCTACGGAGCTGCATCGATTATTTGAGATACCTATTGCTTTAGAGTCGGGGGAGTACCATATATCGCTTAGTATGGGTTTAAGTATTTATCCCGGTGACGGTGAAACTGCGGAACATCTAATTCAGAATGCTGATACGGCTGTACATAATGCCAAGGAACAGGGAGTGGAGATTCGCCGGTATATCCCAGCTATGCAGATGAAAGCAAAGGAACGTCTAAAGCTGGAAAATGACCTCCGCAGAGCGCTTGAACGCAATGAATTCTTTCTGGTGTATCAGCCAAAGGTTTTGCTGGAGACGGAAGAGATCGTAGGAATGGAAGCCCTGCTCCGCTGGAATCATCCGAAGCGTGGTCTGGTCTCTCCTGCGGAATTTATCCCGTTAGCTGAGGAGAGTGGCCTCATTGTTCCGATTGGGGAATGGGTTCTCAAAACAGCTTGTCTGCAGAATAAAAAATGGCAGCTGGCCGGCTATGTGCCGATTTGCGTCTCCATCAACCTATCTATGCGGCAATTCCTTCAGCCTAATCTAGCAGGGAGGATTCATACCATCTTAACCGACATTGGATTAGATCCGTGTTATGTCGACCTTGAGATTACTGAGAGTATGACCTTGGACAAAGAAACAGCCTTTGATCAGCTGAAACGTCTGAAAGAGCTTGGTGTCTTCATCAGTATTGATGATTTTGGTACAGGCTACAGCTCCCTGCATTATCTAAAGAACATGCCGATCGACAGATTGAAAATCGATAGGTCGTTCGTATCAGAGGTTATGGAGGACAGCAACAATGCTGCTATAGTCTCTACAATCACTTCTATGGCGCATCATTTGAAGCTGAAGGTTACAGCTGAGGGTGTTGAGAACAAGGAGCAGCTGCAGTTTCTGCGTGAGCAGCATTGTCATGAAGCTCAAGGATTTCTGTTCAGCAAACCTATTCAGCCAGCAGAGTTTGAGGCGATATTTTTAAAAAAGGCACCCCTCGGCGCTTCCCTGTAAACTAAAAAAATGTTGATTTTTACTTGTAGGGATGATACAATATCTCTTGTATTCACTTTCTAGTGCGGGTGTAGTTCAATGGTAGAACTTCAGCCTTCCAAGCTGATAGCGTGGGTTCGATTCCCATCACCCGCTCCATAATTCAAACTTCCAAATCCTTGCGATGCAAGGATTTTTTTATATCCCATCAGCCTATTAATGGTTGGTGGGATTTTGTTGTTTATACTATTTGCCTAATGGAAAAACTTTAATATAGCGTACTTTTAAGAAAAGGTTGTGAAACTTTTGAATGGTGCAAAGATTGCGTTCCTATCTGTACTTAGCAATACATTTATCGTTTCTTTAAAGCTTATGGTCGGAGTACTTACAGGTTCAGTAGCAATTATCTCGGAAGCGATCCACTCCTCCTTAGATTTAGTTGCTTCGTTGATTGCTTTTTTCTCGGTCCGATGGTCGAGTCGCTCTGCGGATAAAGCTCATCCTTATGGTCATGGCAAAGTGGAGAATATCTCAGGGACGATTGAAACGTTGCTTATTTTTGTAGCTGGATTCTGGATTATAAATGAGTGTGTTCATAAAATAATGAATCCAACCGCAATCGAACTTCCCTTTTTGGGCATTATTGTGATGGTGGTCGGAGCGGGGATTAATTATATGGTTTCGCGCAAGGTTAAAAAGAAGGCAGACGAACTTCACTCTGTGGCTATGAAATCGAATGCTCTGCATTTGCTTACGGATGTTTTCACCTCTTTGGGGGTTGCATTCAGTTTATTATTGGTCACCCTCACTGGATGGACGATCCTCGACCCTGTCATTGGGATTGTGTTGGCTCTGTACATTATGGGTGAAGCCTATAAACTTCTAAAGGAGTCATTTCCTCCGCTGTTGGATGCACGATTAACTGAGGCAGAAGAAAATGAAATATTACGTGTCATAAAGTTATTTCAAGGGCGATATATTGAATTTCATGATTTTCGTACCCGACGATCTGGTCCAGAAGAATATGTCGACTTTCACCTTGTGATTCCTTCTAAAATGAGTGTTGCTACTGCGCATCAATTATGCGACGAAATTGAACAAGCCATTCAAGGCATATTTGAACGTGCTCAGGTGTTAATTCACATTGAACCCGAACATGAACAGTTGGCTAACAAACCTATATTACATGAAGGCTAATAATGGTGATTACTCACAGATTTTCTCTGCTATTTCAATATTTTGTTTTAAGTGATATGGTGATTATATCTCTTTTATATTCATTCTATATGGGGGACAGATAATGATCGCTTATTTAAGACCTTTAATAATAAGTAGCTCAGTTAAAAGCTTGATTTTTCTTTTAATAATATTGGTGATAGCAATGGTATGGTGGTTTTATAAATGGACTAAGTAATGATGTTTTTTTGTTTGGCCGCATACTAAAAAGCCAGGCTCCCAATTTAGGGATCCTGGCTTTAATTGTTTGTAGGTATCTTATACAGTCTTTAGGAACTCAACGATGGTGAGTAATCCCTTGTCGAAGTTCTCCAGGTTGAAATGCTCATCCGGTGCATGCAGGTTCTCATCATCGAGACCAAAGCCCATCAGAACGACGGGTGCTTCCAGCACACGGGAGAAGCTCTCCATGATCGGAATGGAGCCGCCGTCTTTGGTGAAGAGGGCACGGGTTCCATATACTTTGCCATATGCGTCTGCTGCAGTTTGCAGAATAGGATTCGACGGATCGATGTTAAAGGCACGTGCCTTCTCCATTTGCTTAACATGCACTTTCGCTCCGGTCTGAATATTAGCTTTCAGATGTGCTTCAACGGCATCGAGGATATGCTGTGGATCCTGATCGCCAACTAAGCGGCAGGTAATCTTCGCATGGGCTTCTTTAGGGATAACCGTCTTACTGCCTTCCCCTTGGAAACCGCCGTATACGCCGTTAAGCTCTAGCGTAGGACGAGCGCCAATCCGTTCTACAAAGGAATAACCTTCTTCGCCGTATAACGATTCCAATCCAAGACCTTCGCGGATTTTGTCTTCATTCACACCTTGCTTCACGAATTCTTCCCGCAGCATTGGGGAAAGCTCAGGAACGCCCTCATAGAATCCGTCTACAGATACACGTCCTTTGTCGTCATGAAGTGAGCTTAGCAAAGATACTAGGGCATGCAGTGCATTCGGAACGCCACCGCCGTAAGAACCAGAGTGCAGGTCTGTCAAGGCAGTAGTTACGTCAACTTCAAGGGAAGCTAGACCACGTAGCCCAGTGCAGATGGCAGGACGACCGCGTTCCAATAGGGATGTATCGGAGACTAGCACTGCATCCGCAGCGAGCTTTTCTTTATTGGCTTCAAGGAACGGAGGCAGATTCACACTGCCGATTTCTTCTTCACCTTCGATGCAAAGCTTGAGATTCACAGGAAGAGTACCTTCTTGTTTCAGGATCGCCTCAATGGCTTTGAGGTGAACGAATACTTGTCCTTTGTCATCTGTTGCTCCGCGTGCATAAAGCTTGCCATCACGAATCTCTGGTTCAAATGGAGGTGTGGTCCATAGGTTTAATGGATCTACTGGTTGTACATCGTAGTGACCATACACGAGAATGGTTGGTTTGCCTGGAGCATGAAGATAATCGGCATATATAACGGGATGTCCCGCTGTCGGATGCAACTCAATGTTCTCAAGTCCGGCTTTTTTCAGGGTGTCTGTCAGCCAATGGGCTGCCTTCAGTACATCGTCCTTATGTTCAGATAAGGCAGAAATACTTGGAATTCTGAGCCATTGTTTTAGTTCTTCGAGATGTTCATCCCGGTGGGTTGAAAAATACGTTTCGTATGACATAGTGAGTATGTACCTCCTTAAGTTTTGCTGCGCAAAACCGGCTTTGTAAGCGCCTGGGCATAAGCTTGTTGGCCATGCGTGACCGTCTTGTTTAGCATTCTATAGGAACCATTATACTGGAGAACTCACTATGGATCAAAAGCGATGGGGCAAACCTCTCACCAGATGATTGTAGCCGGCGTCACACCTTGGGGAAAAGTATCCTCAGCTTTGCTTTTGTCCATATACATTTCATACCAAACATCAGCGATGATTCCTGGATCTGTAGCTGTGCCGGGTTTAATGAATACACCAAGTGCTAAATGACCTACATAGATTCCTTGTGGAGCCAAATCTGCATGCAGGTTAAGTGCGTAGTTTCTTAATCCGCTAAGCGCAATGCCTACATTACCCATCATCTGCATGGGATAGATGGAGGACAATCCGGTTGTGAACAGCAGTGCGCCGCTGCGTTTCTCCAGCATCTCAGGCAATACCTGTGCTACGCTGCGGATAGCGGCTACAACCAGTGCCTGAAAGGCATCCTGTGCATTTTCTTCTGTTACTTGTGAAGCGGGAGTAGGAGGGTGATTTCCACTTGTCGGGCAGAATTCGAGCACATCGATAAAGCCGTATTTTTTCTTGATATTATCGAAGGCTGTGGCTACTTGTTCTTTATTGTATACGTCGGCAGGAAAAGCAGCAGCCTCGATATTCAGTGCTTGCAGTTCCTGAACAAGGGTGTTCAGCTTCTCTTCATTTCGAGAGATTAATGCCACTTGAAATCCGTTGGCTCCGAATTTTTTGGCGATTGAGAGTCCTAGGCCGGGTCCAGCACCCATGATGGCAATGGTCTTTTTCATGATTTATTAGTTCCTTTCCGGTTGTTGATTACTAACAGTAACCATGATAAGCTGAATAGGCTTGAGGGACAAGAAGGCACTATTACATGCTTAAGTTACATGGAGGTAACCACAGTTGGAACATTCAAAGGAAGAACCCACCCGGTTCATGCCGATGCTGGAGGATTGCTCCATTACCCGCCAGATTCTGGACAGGGTCGGAGACAAATGGAGTGTACTGATCATAGTCAATTTAGGTGCTGAAGCTTTGCGGTTCAAAGAGTTGCAAAGGCGCTCTGGAGGGATATCACAACGGATGCTGACCCAGACCCTGCGCCATTTGGAACGGGATGGATTAGTTTGGCGTAAAGCGACGCCTACAGTCCCATTGACTGTGAAATACGGTCTGACGAGCATAGGAGAATCATTGTTAGGACCTTTAACCTCGCTTGTGGACTGGGTCAACAAAAACAATGGGAAGATCGCCAAAGCGCGTAAAGATTATGACCACCAGCACGACACACAGGAGTAACAAGACAGCAGAACAATTCACTGGGATAGAGGATGGATTATATTGCATAAGGAAAGTGAAACCAACACATTTATTTATACTTACACCTGTTCAGAGGACGAGTTATCGCTGTGTCAGATGGAGCTGCGATGTCTTTTTGGCGAGCAGGTGCCGACTGCTCTTTTTAAGAGTGAGGTTGAGGTGGATGTCAGCCGCAGTCCCTTCATTAAAGAGCGGATTGATGTAATGTATGAAGGGGATAGTCTGCCTGAGATTTATGATCAAACGGAGCAGGTGGAGCTTGGCGGCAAGACGTTTAAGGTTATTTTTGTGAAGACCAACGATCTGGGCCCTGCAGACAAAATAGAGTATGATGAGCGCAGAGTGATCGAGCGGGAAATTGGGTTGCGGATTGAAGGAGAAGCGGATGTTAACCATCCGGAGCTGGTATACGGCATTGTTACGTTGGGTGGACGCTGGTACTTCGGATCTTATCATAAAAACAAGGCAACTTGGTTCCGCCAAATGAAGAAGCCACGCAGCTATTCTATCGCGCTTAGTACACGTGTAGCCCGTGCCGCGGTTAATATGGCTATTCCGAATCCTGAAGGTATACGTGCTATAGATCCTTGCTGCGGTATTGGAACTGTAATGGTAGAAGCCTTGTCAATGGGAATCGATATGGTTGGACGTGATATTAACCCTATGATTGCTACCGGTGCGAGAACAAATATTGCCCATTTTGGATTCACCAGTGAGGTAACGCTTGGGGATATTGCGGATATCACTGATCATTACGATGTAGCCATTGTAGATATGCCATATAATCTATATTCTAGTATTACACCTGAGGAGCAGTTCGCGATTCTAGTGAATGCGCGCCGGATTGCAGATCGGGTGGTTATCGTTGCGATTGAACCGATGGATGAGATGATCACTGAAGCTGGATTTACAATCATAGACCGTTGTGAAGCTAAAAAAGGAGCCTTCTCGCGTCATTTAATGCTTTGCCAGTAATCCTAATCAGGTACCGAAAAAGGGGTGCAGCAATGGAGCAGAAATGGTTAACGTGGGCCAAAGAAATTCAGGCCATCGCACAGACTGGATTAACTTATGCTAAGGATGTTTATGATATAGAACGGTATCAAGCTTTGCGGGAGCTCAGTGTAGATATCCTCGCTAATTATACCTTTGAAAGCAAGGAGAGAATTAGACTCTCCTTTGCGGGTGAAGGGGGTTATGCTACCCCAAAAGTTGATGTCCGTGGTGTTGTATTCCGGGAGGATAAAATTCTACTTGTTCGCGAGAAGTTGGACGGGAATTGGGCGCTTCCTGGTGGCTGGGGAGACATTGGACTGTCCCCGAGTGAGGTTGTTGTGAAAGAAATCAAAGAGGAATCGGGTTTTGAGGCAGAAGCAATTCGCTTACTGGCTGTATTAGATAAGAAATTTCATAACCATCCTCCGGAGCCTTATCACGTGTACAAGTTCTTTATTTTATGCCGCATCGTGGGCGGAGAGGCAATGGAAGGGGTAGAGACTAGCGAAGTTTCGTTTTTTGCAGAAGATATGCTGCCTGAGCTTTCAGCAGAGCGGAATACAGAGGCACAGATTCGGACGATGTTTGAATATTTACGAAATCCGGAAAAAGTAGTAATATTGGACTAAGAATCTGCATATACTGTATGACTTCCGTAAATTTAAGTTTTTAATTATTCAAAATTTGGTTAATATCTAATATGTAAGCACTTACAACGTTTTGGCCGCTGAGCCTTTATATCTACCAAAATTCAAAATTTTAATTTTTTGGGTCGAGCGGTCTACATTTTTTCCTCTACTGTGACGATAAGATATTTTAGGAGGGGATCGCATGGAACAAGAAGAATTGAGCATTCCATTGAAACAGGAAAATGTGGTGCGTCCTGCAGAAGGCAATATTGCCACTGGGCTGGTTTGGGGTATCTTAATCAGCATTCCGTTATGGATCTCTGTTATTGGCTGGATTTTGGGATTTTGGCACTAAACCATAAATTAATGAGGATCTAATTCTGTTGAATTTATAGTATACACAAAAGGCTGTCCCTTCCTTGTGGAAGAGACAGCCTTTTGCGTTTTTTGAAGATCTTAGCCTTTTGTAAATACCACTTTGAAATTCTCACAAACAACTTTCATCTTTGGATCAAAGGGTTTGTTTAAGAATTTTAAGGATTCTCGGGTGAAGAACTGCTCATGATCATGCCGCCATGACTTAAGCGTCCGGTCACCTTCTCCTTCAGTATAGGCAAACTCAGCGCTAACCTCATCAAAAGGTATAATTTGTACATCTGTAGTAACAATTATTGCCTGCGGATCACCAGAACCATCCAGCACGATACTGTGACCGCCGACTTGCGGAAACGTCTCGTCACAAGTTTCAAATATATCATAATTTGAAGCAGTTCCTGTCTTAATCCCACGAATCACCAGATCGAGCAGTTCATCGGCCATCTGGGGACTGTCACCAAAGGCCCACGCGTCATAGTTATCCGCTGTTTGTGGATGAAGCTGGGTATATTCTTTCCATAACAACTTAATTTTCTCTTTGTTGCTCATATGCTCATCTCCTTATAGATTAATTTATAGATCAGTTGTCTCCATCCATCCTGTATAGAGCTCATCCAACTGTTCCTGTATCGCATCACGTTCTTGTTGTAGTTCAGCAAGTTCAACTGCATCGCTGCTGATCAGGGGCTCTAACATCTTGGCATCGATCACGCCAAGGCGTTTCTCTACCTCTGCAATGGCCGTTTCCCAGTCGAAGGTGTTGTTTTTCCTACGGGAACTGGAGGATTTAGCGTTGGATTCTTTCCCTGAATTGTTAGATTGAGGCTTATCAGAGCCTGAACTTGTTCGTTCTGCAGAGAAAGGTTTAGCTTGATCCGCAAAAGAGGGAGCCAGTAATGCTTTTTCAGCTTGTTTTTCCTTGTAATATTCATAGTTTCCGTTGAACACTCCAAACCGCCCGTCTTCAATGGACCATAGTTTGTGAAATAGACGATTGATGAAATAACGGTCATGAGATACCGCCAGAACTGTGCCTGGAAATTCCTCTAGTGCTTCTTCGAGTGCTTCACGAGAATCTATGTCCAGATGATTGGTCGGCTCATCGAGAATCAGCAGATTTGGCTTGCGATGCATTAGTACAGCGAAACGCAGGCGGGTCCATTCACCACCGGACAGATTCGTAATGTCTTTGAATACATCGGGACCATAGAATAGGAAACGTGCAAGCTGCCCGCGAGCTTCACCTTCTTCTAGTCCAGCTTCTTCGCGGAAGTAGCGGAGTACAGACTGTTTGTTATTTTCCGGAACAGCCTCTTGTGCGAGGTAGCCGACCACAGTTCTTGAGCCGAGTGTACAGCTTCCGCTGTCCGGGGTTTCTTGCCCTAAAATAATTCTTAAAAGTGTACTTTTACCTGCCCCGTTACCGCCGATGAGTGCCGTAGTCTCTCCGTAGCGAAGTACTTCGTTTGCCTCTGCGAAAAGGCTTCGCTGACCATAGGCTTTTCCGAGATCCTCCAAAATGACAACCTGATTACCGGAACGGTCATTTTGCTGTAGCTGCAAATCCATCGATTTGCGCTCCAGAATAGGACGTTTAACCTTCACCATACGATCCAGTGCTTTTTGCATGGATGCTGCTCTCCGGTAAAAGGAAGGGTTAGGAGGGGTCCCGCGATTGCCAAAATCAATGAGACGTTTGATGCTTTCCTGCATTTGTTTTATTTTTTTCTGCTGCTCTTGATAATCAGCAAATTGTTGAAGAAGCCGTGTTTCCTTCTCCACTTGATAGCCGCTGTAGTTGGTGTGGAAGGTAAAAGCCTCGCCATCTTCAATCTCGATGACTTTCTTGACTACAGCGTCCAGAAAGTAGCGGTCATGGGAAATCGCCAGCACTGTTCCATCATAACTCTGTAAAAATTGCTCCAACCATTCGATGGCATTCATATCGAGATGATTGGTTGGTTCATCCAGTAGAAGGATGTCTGGACGGCGCAGCAGCAGCTCCGCAAGTCCGACTTTTGTTTTTTCTCCTCCTGAAAGAGAGGCGAACAGTCGGCTGTATTGTCCGGTTCCGATCCCGAGACCCGAGACTACGCGCTGAATAGAGGATTCGATCTCGTACCCTCCGGCGGCCTCGAACTTATCCTGCAAGCTGCCATATTCTTTAAGCAGCCGATTCCAGAGGGGTTCATCCGTTCCGCTGTTAAAGCTGGACATTTCCAGCTCAAGCTCCCGCAGGCGATGCTGCCATTGCAAAGGTTCGGCAAAGCTGCGCTGCAGAACATCATATACGGTTTCTTTTTCGTTAACTTCTTGAATTTGAGCTAACAGACCTACTACGCTGCCTTTGCGTATTGAGATTTGCCCTTCATCGGGGCGTTCCTCCCCGTTCAGCAGGTGGAATAGTGTCGTTTTGCCACAGCCGTTGCGGCCGATCAGGCCGATTTTTTCCCCTTGGCGGATATCGAAGGTGATGCTATTCAGCACGAGTTGTGCCCCGTGGTATTTTTGAACATTTTGGCATTGGATGATCATATATATTCTCCTTTAAGAATGCCCTTCGCACCGCCAGTACCCTAAATGGCTCCGAAATCCTGTAAAAACCATAAAAAAAGACCGTAGGGAAATTTCCCCACGGCCTTATCATTCTCCGGTTAACTGATCCGTCCGGGTGATGGCAGGAAAGGCATTTCACAATTGTGTAGTGTTATTAAATTCATACAAATGGACAGACTTCTTCCGTTATCGCCATTTACATGAGCAATGCCAGCTATCGCTTTAGGTAGCCGACTCATAACACTGTTGGTCCAATTGTGATCCATTCCTTCCACACCCCTCTCTTAGTAAATTTAATGACAGTGTAATCAAAAATCAGAAAATAAGCAAGTAAAAAGATGTCAGAGAGTATTTTTACACAGCATAGAATATGGAAAATAGAATAATATGGTTCTGTAGTGGGGGGCAAGTGGCTAAATTTAACGGATGAAAAGAGGAAGAGATATGGCACTTTTTGACGGATTAATGGGCAATGCATCGCAAGTGAATCTTACGGAGGTCCAGCGGGAATACGCACAAATTCTTGCTCCTCAGGAGAAAATCGAACGTGCCTATAAGCTGATTAGAGATATGTTCATTTTTACGGACAAGCGGCTTATTCTGGTGGATAAACAAGGTCTGACGGGCAAGAAAACAGAATATCATTCGATCCCTTACAAAAGCATCTCGCATTATTCCGTGGAGACGGCAGGGCATTTTGATCTGGATGCGGAGCTATGTATCTACATTTCCAGCAGCACGCTTCCGGTGAAGAAGACCTTCAATAAATCCGTAAATATTTACGAGGTGCAGGCCGTGTTGTCGCAATATATTTTAAAATAAATTGTTTATTCGGTGTTCCAAAGCACAAGCCCCCCCTAAGTAAAAGTGGCTAAGATTACTAAGGTTGGATTCAGCTAGATATATCTGAGATAGGCAGCCAGTGGAAGAAATAGGTTAGAGACATATCCGAGATAGGTAGGCATTTGGTGGCAAAAGGTGACTAGACATATCTGGGATAGGTAGCCATTTGACGGTAAAAGGTCACGGTAGTACGCCATGGTAGTATGCGGCTCCCTGTAATTAAAATGATTTTATAATATTCGTAGACGTGAATCTACAAGGTTAAACAAAGATAACCTCTTATTTGTGCATGGCTCACAAAAAGAAGAGGTTTATTTTGCGTTTCAGCGTAACCGATTGACAAAGGATTTTCGTGTAATGTTAAATGACACTAATTAAACCTGAAGTTATAGGGGCTCGCAGAGGAACCTGGTGCAGAAGATAGGAAGATTGAATATGTTGAAGAATCCCGCCGCAAAAACAAGGAGTTGGGACATGATGGTGAACTCATAAAACTTAGGGGGATGGGCATGAGGAAGAAACCCGTAAAATTTAGGGGGATGGGCATGGCGGAGTAATCCGTAAAAACATAGGGGGATGGGACATGGCGGAGAAACCCGTAATAGGCACAAAAACTATGGTAGTTAGCCCCCATTATTTAGCCTCGGCTGCTGGTGCACGTATGTTGGAAAAAGGGGGGAATGCCTTTGATGCAGCGGTGGCGATCAGTGCGACACTAGCTGTAGTATATCCGCATATGACGGGGCTAGGCGGAGATTCCTTTTGGTTGACCTATAACACGCAAGAGGCACGTGTTCGGGCCTATAACGGAAGCGGGCGCTCCGGGTACGGAGTCCGCAGAAGCAGCTATGCCGGGGATGCTTTTATTCCGCGGCGGGGGATTAGCAGCGCCATTACGGTGCCGGGGATGGCAGACAGTTGGGATGCCATACTGAGTAAGTATGGCCGCTTTACGCTGGCGGAAGTACTGGCGCCTGCTGTTGGTTATGCTTTGGAGGGGTTTCCGCTGTCGCCGGATCAGCGGAATAACACGGCTGTTGCGGGCTCTGCGCTGTCGCCGGAGGCGGCAGCGATTTACACGCCAGGCGGCGTGATTCCTTGTGCTGGATCGCGATTCCAGCAAAAACAGCTGGCAGCCACCCTGCGGACATTGGCGGCGGGTGGGCGGGACGCTTTTTATAAGGGGAAGATTGCGGAGGACATCTGTGACTTTATGCTGGCAGCTGGCGGGTATCTGACTCGGGATGACTTTGCGGATCATCAGGGCGAGTGGGGCGAGCCGCTTCATACGGATTATCACGGGCATACGGTGTACCAAGTGCCGCCTAACTCTCAAGGTTTCACAGGACTAATGAGTCTTAATATGTTGGAAAATTTCAACTTTGAAGCAATCGAACATGGATCGTATGAATACTACCACCTGCTTGTTGAAGCGTTGAAGCTAAGCTTCCGCGATCGGGATAGGGTGCTTACGGATCCGGATTTTAGTGCTATACCTTTGGAGCAGCTGCTGGATAAACGTTATGCAGGACAATTAGCGTCTGCGATCTCGATGCAAAAAGCTGCGCAACTGACAAGTCAGCCTATCGGCAGTGATACAGCTTATGCTGCGGTTGTGGATGAAGATGGGAATGCGGTCTCTTTTATTCAGAGTCTGTATTTTGAATTTGGCTCGGGTGTGGTCGCTGGGGATACTGGGATTCTGCTGCAGAATCGAGGTTCGTTTTTTTCGCTGAACCCCGGGCACATCAATACGCTTGAGCCGCATAAGCGCAGCTTCCACACACTGATGCCAGCGATGGCCTGCCGCGAGGGAAAACCTGCAATTCTTTATGGGACGCAAGGTGGCGAAGGTCAACCACAGACTCAAACTCTGCTGCTCACACGGATGCTGCATTATGGCATGAATCCACAAATGGCTGTGAATGCGCCGCGTTTTGTGTGGGGGAGAACGTGGGGAGAGCCTACGCAAGAACTGAAGGTGGAGAGCAGGGTAGCTGATGAGGTGCTGGCAGATTTGGCCGCAGCCGGTCATATTGTCCGGAAAGTAGATGACTACGATGGGGTTATGGGGCACGCTCATGTGATTTCGATAGATGACAATGGATACCGCAGTGGGGGGACGGACCCGCGCTGCGATGGTGCGGCGATTGGGTGGTAAGTATAGGAATGATGGAGCGACCGGAAGGACTCTGAAGGAATCGTAAGAGGGGGATTAAGGGGCTAACGGGCTATGAAGGAGTCGTAGAAGAAAGATGAGGGAGCGAAAGAGTGGAGGAGGGGCGTAGGTGGAAAGACCAGGGAGCAAAGGGACTGCTGGAGGAATCGTAGGAAAAAAGGTGAAGAATTCGAAAGGCTGCTGGAGGAATCGTAGGCGAGATTGTGTGGGATCTGAAAGGCTGCTAGAGGGATTGTAATAGTAATGGTGAAGGGAGGAGGAGTAATTATGGTTTTGGATAATCGGTATGGTGCGTTTATAGATCCTGAACTTACGGTTGAGAGTTTAGGTAGCGGGATATTGGATGGACTGACCTTTGCAGTAAAAGATGTATTCGCTGTAGCTGGACACAGCTCTTCTGCAGGTAATCCTGATTGGCTGCATAGCCACCATCCGTCCACGGCAAATGCGGTGGCTGTACATCGTTTATTGTTGTCGGGTGCTACACTTCGTGGTGCTGCCCATACGGATGAGCTGATGTATAGTCTGGGTGGTGAGAACCATCATTATGGAACGCCAGTTAATCCGCGTGCTGTAGGTCGTATCCCGGGCGGATCTTCAAGTGGTTCGGCAGTAGCGGTAGCTTCTGGTAGTGTTGATTTTGCGCTCGGTACGGACACCGGTGGCTCAATTCGAGTGCCGTCCTCCTATTGCGGAGTATATGGCTTTCGACCAACGCATGGCGCTGTGGATTTTCAAGGTGTTATTCCATTATCTCCGGCTTTTGATACCGTTGGCTGGATGTCAGATCGTTTGGATGTGCTCCAGAAGGTAGGGGAAGTGTTGCTTGTGGCTGGGAGTATATCTGTGAAGACGGCGAAGAAAATAGAAAGTAGTATAGAGGAAACTGTAGGGAAGAGCATGGAGAAGAATGTAATGAAAAATTTAGAGAACAACCTAGAGGGAGACATGGTGAAGACTGATGAAAATAATTTAGAAATGAGCCAGAATGAAAGTTTAGAAACGATTTTGGAGAAGCGTATTGAGAACAGTACGGAGGAAATTTTAGAGATTGGTTCGGAGAACAAGGCGAAAAAGAAAATAGAAGACAAAACCAAAATGGGTACTGTATTTGTTGATACTGACTGTTGGGCTTTGGTTAATCTGGAGGATGCAGCTATTTTATCGGAGGGATTAAGGTGTTTGCGATCCGGGGCAGATCATCTCATAGAGATAGAGATTGCTTTGGAGGGGTTAAAGGTCTGGATGGATGTTTTTAGAGAATTGCAGGGGAATGAAATTTGGGAAACTCATGGCGTTTGGATTGAGAACAAGAAACCAGTTTTTGGACCTGATATTGCAGCGCGATTCTCGTGGGCTGCTAGTTTGGCGGAAGAGGATCATAGTGTTGCGAAATGTAAGCAAAAAGAGATTTCTAATCAGTTGCGCTTGCTGCTAGGGGAGAACAATTGTCTTGTGATTCCGACAGTTCCGGGACCAGCGCCGCTGCGTGGAGGGGATTTGCGCCAATTGGAGGAGAATCGTAGTGGTGCGATGATGTTGAGTTGCATAGCAGGGTTGGCGGGTTTGCCTCAGGTAACAATACCTATGCTCTCCACAAGTGGATTGCCACTGGGATTATCCGTTATTGCCGGACATGGTCAGGATCTCCGGTTACTCTCTTGGGTGAATGAAGTGTGGCAGCAGTCCCGAGATGTGGGTGCAGTGGTCTTGAAAAAGCGATACTAAACAGATCGTAGCTACTGACAACATAGCTTGATACTTTTCTAGTTACTGTTAACCGGTACTCCTCAATACCCTCTTGGAATACACTCTTGGATTATACTTTTGGAATACACTCTAGGAATATACTCTTGGAGTACATTCTAAGTACATTCTAAGTACATTCTAAATACACTCTAACGCCACACTCACTTATTCGTTCACAAATTAACGGAATACACATGTGATTCCCTCCTGCTCTTAGTTTTATTGATACCGGGGAGCCTAGTGGAGTTGCTTTTAATACTAAATTAGTTGGAGTTCGGCTCAATAGTGGGGCAGTAGTGTGAAATAGATAAATTCAGCGCTCGATTATGTTGTAAAACCAGTGGAATTGAGTGAATACGTCGCTGGAGAGAAAAGAACGGTATAAATCCCGCAGAAGTCGTGGAAATGGCTCAAGTAGCTAAAAGGAACGGTATAAATCCCGTAGAATCTAGGAAAGTGGCTCAAGTAGCTAAAAAGAACGGTATAAATCCCGCAGAAGTCGTGGAATTGGCTCAAGTAGCTAAAAAGAACGGTATAAATCCCGTAGAAGTCGTGGAATTGGCTCAAGTAGCTAAAAAGAACGGTATAAATCCCGTAGAATCTAGGAAAGTGGCTCAAGTAGCTAAAAAGAACGGTATAAATCCCGCAGAAGTCGGGGGAAATGGCTCAAGTAACTAAAAAGAACGGTATAAATCCCGCAGAAGTCGTGGAATTGGCTCAAGTAGCTAAAAAGAACGGTATAAATCCCGCAGAATCTAGGAAATTGGCTCAAGTAGCTAAAAAGAACGGTATAAATCCCGCAGAAGTCGGGGGAAATGGCTCAAGTAACTAAAAGAACGGAATAAATCCCGCAGAATCTAGGAAAGTGGCTCAAGTAGCTAAAAAGAACGGTATAAATCCCGTAGAATGTGGCGTAGACGCCTATGTAGCCAAAAAGAAGGGCCAAAGTGCCTCGCACCTCGGAAAAACTGGCCAAACAGCCAAAAAGAAGGGCAAAAAAGCCCTCCACCTCTACCGGCAGCAGTGGATTTATAAGAGCTTGTACCTCCGCCACAGCTATAGTGGGGTGATATTATCTCTGCTCGTAAGGATCTCCTACACAGCTCAATTCCCCGTTTTGCAACGCTGGTGTGCCTGCGACTTCGATCCGATGGCCCATTCGAATGGCCCGAGAATACCCTCCCATCAACTCCCATGTAGAACCCGTAAAAACTTGTTTTACTTGAAAGCCCTCCCTCAATACCTCCTACTATTTTCCAATCCCTTTATACAGTTCACACGAACGATATAAGCTAAAGTTCAATAATTCATCATTCATCATTCATAATTCATAATTCCTCATTCATAATTCATATTTCATAATTCATAATTCCTCATTCATAATTCATAATTCCTCATTCATAATTCATAATTCATAATTCATAATTCATAATTCATGTTCACTGTATGTTATGTTTAATAACACGTTAATCATGAAATTTTAACTTTCCTCTATTCAACACGGTTCATTTTAATTATAATGTTACATAAAATAACATTATAAATCAGAAATGGTTCTATTGATCCTAATAAGGAGGGGTGGCATGCATCTTACGGTTGAAGAAGCGTTGTCCATTTATCCTTTGTCCGAGGCGAAGCTTATCGCTGGGTCTAAAGGGAAACATCGAATTGTGAAGTCAATTAATGTGATGGATGCCCCCGATATCTCGGATTGGATCAAAGAAGGCGAGATGCTGCTAACGACAGCCTATTTGATAAAGGACAATATGGAGGAAGCCTCTGCCTTGCTGCAGACTTTGAATCGCCGGGGTTCTTCAGCCTTGGGCATTAAGCTGGGTCGGTTTTGGGATGAAGTACCAGAGCAACTGGTCGCAGAAGCGGAGAGTCTTAACTTCCCTCTAATCCAGCTGCCGTTCGAGTTTACTTTTTCGGATCAGATGAATGGTCTGTTTCGCGCCGAGCTTAGCCGCAGCACTCACGTTCTGCAGAACATTATGGAGAAGCAGAAAAAGCTGATGCAATTCGCCTTAAGACCTGTCCGCAGCCGTCCATTGTTTGATTCGGTGTCTGAAGTGATTGGCCATTCACTTGTGGTGGTTAGCGCACGGGGGGATGTGATCTACAACAACTCTGAATACCATCCTTCACAGCTGCTGGAGGGGTGGCCATGGCAGAAACGGAATCAGCGCTTTCGTGTGGGAGATCATGTGAGCTACCGTACGCCACTTTTGCAAGGAGAGAAGTGCTCCGGATATCTATTGTTTTGTGCCATCGACCCTTTATTGCTCCCAATGGAAGAAAGTTTGTTCGTTCAGGGAGCTGAACTTATTTCCTATCATATTCATTCAGGATACGAAGATTATTTTGAACAGGCAGAACACAGGGAGTTTAGCGGATTGCTGAGACGTTGTTTGAGCGGTAATTTATCTTACACAGATTTGGCGCAGGCTGCTGTCGACTTGGAGATTGAGCTGCTTCAATCACCATTTTGTCTCTTATTGACCGATACAGCTGCGACTGGGGAAGAACGTCAAGGGGAGCTGCTCAGACTAAAAGAAGAATATCTTGAACATCCCGGGCTGCGGGAAGTAAAGGGAATTCATGTGATCATAGATCAAGGGCTTTTGTCTATATATCCGGGAGATCGTCAGCGTCCTGAACAATTTCGGGATTTAATCCAGGTTTGTTTTGACAACATGAAGTTTGATAAGGGATATTATCCGCGAGCTGCGATAAGCAGTTGTAAAGCGAAGCCGGAGGGGCTGAAGGAGGCTTTTGCGGAGGTAAAGGATTGTATGGGAATGCTTCAGGGCGGGGGAGTAAAAGGGAATGTTGTGCATTACCGGCAGCTTGAGCTTAACCTGCTGCTCGGGCAAATTCCGGCAGAGGTTATGGAGAAATATTGTAATGGAAGTCTTAGAGGGTTGCTTAGCCGAGAACCGGAGTATGTCAGGGAAATGCTGCGGACACTGGAAGTTTATCTAGAAAACGATGGTCATGTTAATGAGACGGCTAAGAAACTGTTTATTCATCGAAACACGGCTACCTACCGGATCGAGAAGCTTAGTGAGCTGCTGGACGTCGATTTTAAAAAAATAAATGATCTAATGAGGTTGAAGTTAGTATTCATGTTTCGGAGGATGCTCGGACGGGACTAAGTTCTAAGTTCTAAGTTCTGGGTTGAAATGCAAACACGGAGGAGGGGAACCTCGTGAATACACATGAGATCGCAATGCATATTCAAACCCATCAGGCGCCTGCGGTGCTGGCAACGCTGATAGAGGTGGAGGGACACTCGTATCGTAAACCCGGAGCGGTGATGTTGTTTTTTGAAGAAGGTACGATTGGGAGCCTGAGTCCAGGTTGTCTGGAAAACGATCTGCAGCTGCGAACTTCTGAGATCTGGGAACGAGGGCTGCCCGAAATTGTGGAATACAACATGCTGTCTCCGGATGATCTGTCCTGGGGTGAGGTTGTCGGCTGTGGAGGCAAAATCAAAGTAGTGCTAGAACCCGTGCAGGGTCAGCTCTACAAGCTTTTAGTGCAGGCGAGTGACAGATTGGCTAGGGGAGAGAAGTTAATTCTGTTCCGCGAAGCAGTGGAGAAAGGTTTTGCCTATAAGCTGGAGCTGGATCCAGACCTTGTACTGCCGCAGAGCAAGAAACATCCGAAATTATCCCACTCGGCAAAAGAAAGCCTGGCGGCAGGTCGCTTTATGGCCGCTCCAGCAGAATTGACAGCATTTCATACGTCTTTCGTGCCTAAACCGCGGCTTGTGATTTTTGGAGGGGGACGTGATGTGGTTCCGATTGCGGAACTTGCTGACAGAGTTGGCTTTCGGGTAGCGGTTGCGGATTGGCGCGAAGGAAGCTTGCACAATAAGTTTCCTCGAGCTGAACAAGTAATTTGTTCCCCTATGGAGGTTGTTCAGCGATTGGGCGTAGCTCGGGAGGATTATGTATTAATTTGCAGTCATCAACTTGGGCGGGATAGACAGTTCATGGAGAGTGTGATTCCGCTTGCTCCTCTGTATATAGGGATTATCGGTTCGAAGGCGCGGATATCTCTTTTACTGGAAGGGCTTGAGGCTCCTGCATCTTTGCATGCACCTGTAGGGTTGCCGATTGGAGGAGAAGGTCCGGAGGAGATTGCGGTCAGTATTATAGCGGAAATTATTCAAATTAGAAGGGTGGGCTCACGAGAGCTGCCCAAAGGAGCGGATAGTCTTGAAGGTAGCAGGAATATATTTGGCAGCGGGGCAGAGCAGGCGGATGGGCGTGTCCAAGGTTTCACTGAAATTGTCGCAGGAGGTCTCACTCGGGAGCGTCGCGCTTAGTGAACTGGATCGTTGCAATCTAGAACCGCTAATCGTGGTAGTGCGTGCGGATGATAACTTGGAATGGCTGCCACCCGCGATTGAACCGCAAGCATCCAGACGTACCGAAACTTGCTTGACCGCACATCTAGGATTGTCTTTTTCACTGCGCTGCGGCCTTAATGCGGTATTACCTTTGCAGCCCGATGCAGTAGTTGTTGCGCTTGCGGATCAGCCATTTATTACTACAGCATTAGTGAACCGTCTAATACAAACGTTTGAACAATCTCCGGAGATGGACTATGTCGCTAGCGTCAGCAATGGGTCGGCTATGCCCCCGGCTTTGTTCTCGAAGACGTTGTTTCCAGCTCTACAGGGATTAGATGGAGATCGAGGAGCGGCGGGGATATTGCGTTCACCTGATTATAAGGGGATTGTTCTGGAATCTGAGTCTGCCCATTATTTCATGGACGCAGATACAAAAGAGGATTTTGGTGAGATTCAGGAGCAATGGATTCTGAGAAATGGAAAGTGAAGTAAAGAATAGTCTGGAAGGTAATCTGAAAAGTAATCTGAAACAGTGTTCCTTTTCCACTTCTGGTCATATAATGTGACACGAAACTCGCCATACAAAAACCAATTAGTGCATTACACACAAAAAAAGTTCTGATTCTTATATTCCTATACAAACGTATGTTATATAAATTTACGCCAAGGCCACCTCTAAGTATAGTAGAAGTACATTAATGGTTGCAGCCATGATGAGAGATGATTTGGAGGAGGAGAATTATGAAAAAAAGGGGTCAGTTCATAACATCTTGTCTTGCATTAATGGTTCTAATGACGGTGGCTTTGGTGGGGTGTGGCAGCAATAATAATACTTCTACAAATGCAACGGAGGCACCAGCGACAACTACAGCGGCAACAGAGGCAACTGCAACAACAGAACCGGCTGCAAAGAAACCGACGGTTGCTTTTGTTTATATCGGACCTCCAGGGGATGGCGGCTACACGTACCAACATGATCAAGGACGGCTGTATATGGAGAAGGAGCTTGGGATTAAAGCTGACTTTGTAGAAAATGTCCCTGAAAGTGCTGACGCCGAACGAATCATCACCGAGCTTGCACAATCACACGACATCGTGTTTACAACGAGCTTCGGATATATGGATTTTACATTAAATGTAGCGGGCAAATTCCCCAACGTGAAGTTCCTGCATGCTTCAGGTTACAAAACCGCAGAGAACATGGGAACCTACTTCGGGAAAAACTATCAGGCCAGCTATCTGAGCGGCATAGCGGCAGGAAAAATGACCAAAAACAATCAGCTGGGTTATGTGGGCGCTTTTCCGATCAGCGAAGTGATCTATAACTTGAATGCTTTTACCCTTGGAGCGCAAAGTGTCAATCCTGATGTAAAGGTGAATGTGGTATGGACGAATACATGGTATGACCCGACGACTGAACGTCAAGCGGCAATCAGCTTGCTGGATAAGGGTGCGGATGTGCTTTTGGCCTATCAGGATTCACCTGCAACACTGCAGGCTGCTGCTGAACGAGGGGCTTTTGCCGGGGGAAATGACTCGGATATGAGCAAATACGCTCCGGACAATTATTTGACGAACCCGGTATGGAATTGGGGGCCGTATTACGTAAAAGCTGTGCAGGCAGTTATGGATGGAACCTGGAAGAGCGAGCAATATTCTGGTGATATGGCTGACGGTATGGTGGAGCTGGCTCCTTTCGGGAACAAGATCCCAGATGATGTGAAAAAGCTTGTCGAAGACGCCAAAGCGAAAATTATCAGTGGTGAGCTCGAGGTTTTCACAGGTCCGATCTCAGATAATCAAGGGAATGTGAAGGTTCAGGAGGGTCAGAAGCTGACCTTGGAGGAAGTGCTGGGCATGAACTGGCTCGTAAAAGGTGTGGAAGGAACTATCCCGCAATAATGTTTAAAAATAGGGAATAAAATGTGCACAATCTATGGGTGGGGCGGGTTCCGTTAAGCGGAAACTTCCCCACCCGTACTACAACTTGAAGGAAGGAGGGGTTCAGGCCATGCGGGGAACTTCAGTTGAAATGCGGGGGATTGTGAAAAAATTCGGCTCGGTAACCGCCAGTGATCAAGTCGACTTTTCGGCAAATGCGGGTGAGATTCATGCGTTGCTTGGGGAGAATGGGGCCGGAAAGAGCACGGTGATGAGCATGCTGTCAGGGGTGTATAGAGCAGACGAAGGAGAAATCTTCATTCATGGGAAAGGTACTCAGATCCGTTCTCCTAAAGATGCTGCGCAGCTGGGTGTAGGTATGGTGTTTCAGAACTTTAGGCTGGTGCAAAGCCTCACAGCAGCAGAAAATATCGTGCTTGGCGAAAAGTCGTCTTTCTGGCGCGGCCGTAAGTGGATGAAGAAGAAACACAAGGAGATCGAGGCATTAGCGGAACGGTTTGGACTGAATTTCCCGGTGGATCGCCCGATCTGGCAGTTGTCCGTGGGTGAGCAGCAGCGTGTTGAAATCGTTAAGACGCTGTATCGCGGGGCTGACATTATTATTCTGGATGAACCAACCTCTGTACTGACCCCGGGAGAGGTGGAACAGCTATTTGAAACGCTGCGGGTCATGAAGCAGGCAGGAAAGACGGTCATTATGACTACTCATAAAATGAAAGAGGTTATGGCGTCCTCCGATCGGATTTCCGTCATGCGCAAAGGGAAAATGATCGCCACGCTGACCACGGCAGATACAGATGAACTGGAGCTGGCTCGTCTGATGGTGGGCAAGGAAGTAACCATCACCCGTCAAGAACGGGAAGCCACTGAAGGGGATTCTTTATTAGAAGTGAAAGATGTGGACGTATATGCTGATCACGGGCGAAAAGCACTGGATCACTTCTCTCTGAACGTATGTAAAGGGGAAATTGTAGGCGTAGCTGGGGTAGCTGGTAATGGGCAAAAGGAACTGGCTGAAGTGTTAACAGGTCTTAGAGGCTGGAAAAGTGGTGAAATCACGTTTGATGGAAAGACGGTGAAATCGGCTTCGGTTAGAGGGGCAATTGATTCAGGAATCTCCCACGTGCCGGAGAACCGGATGAAGAGCGGTTTAGCTGGACGCCTCGGATCGGTGGATAATCTTTTGTTTAAGTCTTACCGCTCAGAGGAGCATTCCAAATTTGGGTTCTTGAAGTCCGCGAAGAACCGTTTGTGGTCACAGGAGCTGGTCCAGCGCTTTAACGTCAAAACACCTGAGCTCGAGACGCCAGTACAACAGTTGTCAGGTGGTAATCAGCAGAAGCTGCTCTTTGCACGTGAAATCAGTCATCGGCCGAAGCTGATGGTCGCCGTTCATCCGACACAAGGGCTGGATGTAGGTGCCACGGCTGGTGTTCACGACCTACTTATGGAGCTGCGTGGTTCAGGTAGTGGCGTGTTGTTAATTTCGGAGGATTTAGATGAATTGCTTCAGTTGTCCGACCGGATTCTAGTGATCTATAACGGCTCAATTATTGGTGAGAGTACACATGAGGAAGCGAATCGAGAGAGCATAGGACTACTAATGGCTGGTATTCATAATAGAGAGGAGAGCGCCGTATGAGCCTGGAGAATGGAAGAAATACCGCAGCAGCTGTACTGGAATCCCTCCCCTCCCACTCCGGAAAACGATTCTCTCTACGTTTCGAATACGATGCCAGCCGCATCCGTTCTCCTTGGTGGACACCTATTGTATCTATAATTTTAGCGCTATTGTTGTGTGCCCTATTTATTGCGGCGAATGGTATGAATCCGGTGCTGGTCTATGAAAAAATGTTCCGTGGCGCATTTGGCACTGCGTATGGGCTCACGGAAACGATGGTTAAAGCGATCCCGCTACTCCTATGTGGGCTTGGGATTGCTGTGGCTTACCGCATTTCGGTATGGAATATTGGAGCAGAAGGCCAGCTAACTGTTGGGGCTATGGCGGCCACAGCGGTCACGATTTATTTTCCTGACTTACCTTCATTCTGGTCCCTGAGCTTAATGCTGCTGTTCGGGATTTCCGCGGGTGCGCTTTGGGGACTGCTGACAGCTATTCCGCGGACGTTTTTTGGAGTGAATGAGCTAATCACTTCATTAATGCTGAATTATGTTGCCCTATTGGCGCTCGATTACGTGGTATTCGGACCCTGGAAAGATCCTAAAGGATTTAATTTCCCGGGATCACCTATGTTTACTGCGGCTCAGTCGCTGCCCGTTCTCGGAAGTACAAGATTGCATATTGGATTGTTATTTGCACTTATCGCCGTTGTGATTTATTACTTAATGATTCGTTTTACCAAGTGGGGTTACGAGCTCCGTCTGATTGGGGCCAATCCTGTTGCAGCCAGATACGCGGGGATTCCTATCAAGCGTCATATTATTATCGTCATGCTGATCAGTGGGGGGCTCGCCGGGATCGCTGGCATGGCGGAGGTCTCCGGTGTTACACACAAGCTGATGCAGGGCATTTCACCGGGTTATGGATACACCGCCATTATTGTAGCTTGGCTGGCTAAATTGAATCCACTCGGTCTAATCGTTACTTCTATTCTATTCGGTGGCTTAATTGTTGGCGGATATAGTGTTCAAACCATCGGGCTGCCCTCATCGATATCTGAGATGCTGCAAGGCTCCATCCTGTTTTTCTTGATTGCTGGCGATATGATCTATCGCTTCCGCATTCGCCGTAGCCGGGTTCAGCTGAAAGGGGGGAGATAGGCAATGGATTTTACAACACAGCTACTTATTGCCGCTATTTCCGCAGGGACCCCGCTGCTGCTGGCTACGCTGGGAGGCATTCTAAATGAACGTGCCGGCATTATACAGCTTGGGGCTGAAGGTCTAATGCTGATGGGAGCGGTCACCACTTGTATCGTGTATATTCGCTCCGGAAACCTGCTGCTGGCTCTGCTGGCTACCGTAGCTGTAACGGCTGTACTTGGTTTGCTGCATTCTTTTCTCTGTGTGACCTTGCGGGCGAATCAAACGATGTCCGGTCTTGCGATGACCCTGTTCGGCAGTGGGTTGAGCGCTTATCTTGGTAAACCGATCAGCGGCATTCCTTTGCCGGGAACCTCCCCTAAGCTGCATCTGGTTTGGCTGGAAAATGTACCGTTCATCGGAAAAATATTCGGCAATATGGATTACCTAACCTGGTTCAGCCTGCTGCTAGTGCTTGCTCTGCATTTGCTAATTCACCGCACTTCATGGGGCCTGCATTTGCGGGCAGTCGGAGACAGTCCGGCTACCGCAGATGTGATGGGGATCCGTGTACGGCTTATCCGCTACAGTTATGTGATCACCGGTGCTGCTCTCATCGGCCTGGCCGGAGCGGATATGGTATTGGCCTACGCGCCAACCTGGAATGAAGGGCTGACAGCCGGTCGAGGCTGGATTGCGGTAGGGCTAGTGATTTTTGCCAGATGGAATCCGCTGCGCGCCTTGTTCTGCGCTTACTTTTTTGGGGCATTGGATTCACTTGGCTTCCGTATTCAATTGCTGGGCAGTGCAGTTCCGCCCTATTTTCTCAAAATGATTCCGTACCTTGTGACCATTCTGGTCCTGATGTACCTGGGGTACCGCAATCGCAACAAACCATCCGGCACACCGGAGGCGCTCGGAGTTCCTTATATTCGGGAACAAAGGTTTTAAGGCAGGCTATACGAGAAGGGAAGCGGCAATCTGGTACTCAAAAAGGGAGGCGGAGTGTATGGGAGTTATACGGGAAGAGGAAGGAAGGCTACCTGAAGTAATTCAACCCCGCAGCCTGCACGAAGCTTGGGAGAGAAAAACGGCGTTTGGTGACAGTGCCCGATATGTCGCAGGAGGAACACTGCTGAGAATAGGGTGGGAAAATGGAACGGCTCATATGCCCAAACAACTGATTGATCTTCGGCAAATTACAAATCTCGGCGACATTACCTTAACGGAATTTCACTTATCTCTGGGCGCTCTTGTTCCACTCTCCCAGTGCCGCAGTAATGAGCATTTGCAGGCCGTAGCTCCTGCGCTGCAAGAGGCTGCACGTTGCATAGCGGCTCCGTCGGTGCGTAATCTTGCCACGCTAGGGGGCAATATCGCTTCTGGCTTCGGAGATATTCTACCTGCGTTACTGGTCTATGACGCGGAGTTAATCTCCTTTGACGGCAAATTTATGACTCCTCTACCTTTGATAGAGTGGCTAAACAATCACTGGAGCGGGATAAAACCTGCGGCAGATCTTGTGGCTGAGATTCGCATCTCACCTACTCGCTTAGAGAGTCCGTTAACGGATAGGCTAGAAATTTTTCGTAAGGTTGGCCGCAGGGAAGCGTTCACCCCTTCACTTGTAACGGTAGCAATCTCAGCATCAATCGATGAGGAACACCGTTTCCGTGAGGTGCGTATCGCCGCAGGTGGGGGCTCTGGGCGGCCACAGCGACTAAGTAGGGCGGAAGTTATGCTTGAAGGTGTGAGGTATACAGAGGAGCTGTTGGCTTCTTTATATGAAGGGGTTGAGAACAGCTTTGAGACGTATAGTGATCCCTTTGCAACAGAACTTTACAAGAAAAAGACTGCTGGGAATTTGGTTGTATCTGAGCTGTGGAAGGCTATGAATGTACGGAGTTAAGAGGTGAATAACCCGACGAAAGGAGAGAGGGAAAATGCTGCTGAATAAGGAATCCAGCGGTAGCCGCTGGCGTACACGACCTGATGGAGAGGGCAAGGTATCCGGTAAGCTGCAGTACTTGACCGACATGAGGGCAGAAGGAATGTTGATCGGCCGCGTGCTCCGCAGTGAGCAGGCACATGCTCGTATTTTGTCCATACGCATTGAGAAGGCCATTGAAGTCCCTGGTGTACACGCTGTAATCACTCATGAGGATGTGCCCGGACTTAACGGCTTTGGCATAGCTTTGCCGCATCAACCGGTATTTTGCAGTGACCGTGTGCGTTACACTGGCGATGCGATTGCGGCAGTCGCGGCAGAGACGGACGAAATTGCGGAATACGCCCTATCTCTTATCGAAGTGGATTATGAGCTTCTACCCTTACTCGAGAATCCGGAAGAGGCGATGAAAAAGGACGCAATTCTGCTGCATGCCGAGGGAAACGTGCTTCATCATACGGAATATCGGAAAGGGGATCCGGAAGCGGTATTTACGGATTGCTGCCATGTGGTAGAGGAGACTTACTATACACCACGCCAAATGCACACCTATATGGAGACTGAAGGTGGACTGTTTATCCCAGAGGATAACGGACGGCTTACCGTATATTCAGCTACACAACATGGGTTAATGGATCGCTTGCAGCTATCCAGAATTCTGGCTATTCCTCAAGAAGATATTCGCGTCATCTCGAGTCCTATCGGCGGGTCCTTTGGAGGAAAAGACGAGCTGAATGTACAGCCGTATGGAGCGCTGCTCGCCTTGCGGACACTCCGTCCGGTAAGGCTGCATAATTCGAGAGCTGAATCGGTACGTGCAGGACTAAAACGCCATCCCATGAAAATCACGATGAAGACTGGCTGCGACCCCGAAGGAATCATCAGGGCACATCAGGTCAGCATTATTTCGGATACGGGAGCTTACGCAACACTGGGGGCGGAGGTGCTCAACTTCGCAACAGAACATGTGATGGGCCCCTATATCATCGATCATGTGGATGTGAAGGGTTTTGCTATATATACCAATAACGGTGTATCTGGTGAATTTCGCGGTTTTGGCGGCAATCAGGCGATTTTTGCTTTGGAGGGACAAATCGATCGGTTGGCTGAGCGATTGCAGATCGACCCGTGGGAAATGCGCCGCCGCAATTTGCGTAAATATGGAGATCTGGGGCCACTAGGTCAGGAAATTGCTCAGACCGATGGTGCCTTTCAGGTGTGGGAAGCGCTGGCGGGTTCGCCTCTTATGACTGAGACCGCATCTACAGACAGTGATTCAGGTGTTGTGGAACCTTGGATCGTAACTGGAACGGGTGCTGCTATAGCTATGCATGGTGCAGGACTTGGTTATGGTATTCCCGATCCGGCGGGAGGCAGGCTCTCTTTGACGCTAGAGGGCAAGATTGAGGCGGTGTTTGGTTACGAGGAGTTTGGTCAGGGCTTAATCGCAACAATGGAACAAATGCTGATTGAACAGTTTGGCTTGGCGGCAGAGGATATAAGCATCGTCATTGGCGATACGGATGTTGTGCCCGATAGCGGATCTAGTACGGCTTCCCGATCAACAAGCATGATGTGGATGGCCTTGAAACGGCTGCGTCCAGACTTCACCGCTCGAGTGCTGGAGGCAGCTGCGATGATAAAGCCGGAGCTGGATAGCTATGAAATGAAGCTCGGCCCTGGCGGCATTTGGCTAAAAGACGGCGGTCTGCTTCTGACTTACAAGGACTTGGCACAGCGTATTTCAGAACCCATTGTCTGTAATACAAAGTTTACTTATCCAACGACACCCTTTAAAAGAGTGGGGGCACATTTCCTATACACCTATTCTGCAATCGCAGTCCGCGTGGAAGTTAATCTGCTTACTGGACGTGTCCGTGTACTGGACCAATATCATGCGGTAGCGGCGGGACCGGTGGCTAATCCGCAAGGTTATCTTGGACAGATCGAAGGTGGCAGCAGTATGGCGGTAGGCTTCACCTTGTCAGAGGATGCTGTGATGTCTGGCGGCAGCTATGTCACCAAAAATTTAGACACCTATTTGGTGCCGACCATTGCCGACATGAATGGCAGCATTCAGGTGCAGCCGATAGAGGATTTACCGGATCATGACACGTACGGTCCTCGCGGCATTGGAGAGGTGGGTTCCGTCAATTTAGCTCCGGCAGTCGTGTCAGCCATATTTCAGGCTGTAGGGAAGCGTGTAACCAGGCTGCCCATTGATCCCGAATGGCTGCAGTCTACACCGTTTATTCCACAAAAGGTGGTGAACATCCATGTCGAGCCATAATTCAGATCACAATCTAGATGAAGATAACCTTGACCCCTTATCGTCTGAGGAAGCTTTTGCAGAAGAGAGGTTCACCTTTAATTGCAATCTCAATGGGAAAGCGATATCCACAGAGATTCCACCCTCTCGCCGGCTTTTAAATGTCATACGTGAAGATTTGGAGCTGACCGGCACAAAACGTTCATGTGAGATTGGCCGCTGCGGGGCATGTATGGTGCTGGTGGATGGACGTCCAGTGAATTCATGTCTGGTTATGGCCTATCAATGCTCAGGTGCGGAAATTACAACAATTGAGGGTCTTAGTGAAGTAGGCCTACATCCCGTTCAACAGGCTTTTTTAGAAGAGGGGGGGTTCCAATGCGGTTATTGTACTCCAGGGATGGTTATCTCGGTGGTTGCTCTGCTGGAAGAGAACCCGCATCCTTCTCAGGCTGAAGTGGAAGAAGCTTTATCGGGTAACATTTGTCGCTGTACGGGGTACGGTGGCATTTTACGAGCTGTTAACAAAGCTATTGGAGGTTGAGTGGATGGTCGTTTCTGAAGGCAGGTTTACGTTGGAAGAGATAAATGCCATGAGTATAACGGATTTTGTGAATCATCTAGGCGGCATTTTTGAACATTCACCGTGGGTAGCAGAGGAGGCTTATAAGCAGATTCCGTTCCATTCTTTAGAGCATTTGCATAGCACAATGATGCAGACCGTACTGAGTGCTGACCGGAGCCGAATGGAGGAACTATTAAAAGCTCACCCAGATTTGGCGACTAGGCTTCAAGTTACGGCTTTGTCTGCCTCGGAGCAGCAGGGAGCTGGACTGGATCGGCTAACAACGGAAGAGTTCAATCTATTAAATGATCTGAATCGAAAGTATACGGACAAATTTCATTTCCCTTTTATTCTAGCTGTTCGTGGCAAAAACAAAGATGACATCATCAGCGCCATTGGAGTGCGAGTTGAGCGTTCCCCTCAGGAGGAATGGGTTCAAGCCTTTTCTGAAGTCGGTACAATTACGAGATTTCGCCTAAGTGATTTAATTATTTAATTATTCATTCATTCATTCATCATAAACGGGGAGGGTGTCAGCCATGCTGGAACCAATTAACGGACGTACAATATTTTATGGAAAAAGTGATGTGCTAACTTATCGTACCTATGCTAAACCGCTGGCCGTTACCCCCGTTCCCGAATCTTCCTTCACGGGCTGCGAGAACATTATATTCGCACATAATATTACATTCGCGGTCACGGGCGAAGCGTTTCTTCCTTCTTTTTCAGAGGGGGATAATTCCATGGTTGTTGCTACCGATTCTATGAAAAATTTTATTCTGCGCAATACCGCGGACTACACTGGCAGCACAACGGAGGGGCTACTGCAGCTTCTAAGCAGCCGTTTTCTCGATAAATACGATCATGTCACCGCAGTTTCAGTTTCCGCAGACCGGTTACCTTTTGAACAGGTGATGGTGCCCGGGGTTGAGGGGCTTATACAGAGTCATTTAGTACTGCGTCACTCCAATAATGAATCTTATTCGGCTTCGTTAACTATAAAACGTGGAGAAAATGGGACTGAGGTTATCGCTCATGAATGCCGATTGAAGGATTTACAGCTGATAAAAGTGAGTGGAAGCTCGTTTTATGGATTCGTCCGTGATGAGTACACAACATTGCCGGAGAGCTTTGACCGTCCGCTTTATATTTTTCTGAATATTAACTGGACCTACAGTAATGTTCAGCATGCTCTGGATGGAGATCTAGGCCAATATGTGGCATCGGAGCAGGTTCGCGATATCGCCCATAGCGCTTTTCATGAGCTGAACAGTCCATCAATCCAATCGTTGATTTATCAAATTGGGCTGCGCGTATTGTCCCGTTTTTCACAGCTGGCTACCGTTTCATTTGAGTCCAATAACCGGACTTGGGAAACCATTGTTGAGCCTGAAGAAACTAAAGGTGGAGTCTTCACCGAACCTCGTCCACCCTATGGTTTTCAGGGCTTTTCTGTCAGCCGTGCAGATCTGGCCGGAGAGACAGTGTAATGAGCGGGCGTCTTACCACCCATGTGCTGGATCTGTCGCGGGGGATTCCTGCTACAGGTCTGACGCTTCAGCTCTGGAAGCTTACGGATGGGATGAGCAAGCTTCTGTATGAAGAAGTCACGAACAGTGACGGGAGGCTGGATGCTCCGCTGCTGGAGGGAAACGAAATGGAGGCTGGATGTTACGAGCTGCTGTTTATGGTTGGCGATTACTACCGTAGAGCTGATGCCAAAGCGTCAGCAGCTGGCATAGGAGTAACAGAAAGCTCAGCAGATACTCAACGTGAGATGTCTTTTTTCCTAGAACAAATACCTATTCGCTTTCATATAGAGAGCTCCATGCAACACTACCATGTCCCCTTGCTAGTAGCTCCTGGTGGATATAGTACGTATCGGGGAAGTTAGGAGAAAGTTGACGACCGGAGGAGGTGGCAGCTCATGAAGGAATCCTATGAACTTGTGATTAAGAACGGGAATGTAGTGCTGCCCGATCAGGTACTCAAGCTGGATATTGCAGTATCAGAGGGTAAGATTGTCGCACTTGGAGAGGAACTTTCGCTTGCGCCGCTAACCAAAGTCATCGACGCAGATGGGTTCTATGTGCTCCCCGGTATGATTGATATGCATGTCCACTTTAATGAACCAACGTTTGGACATTGGGAAGGCTTTCGCAGCGGCTCTGCGGCGTTGGCAGCTGGCGGCTGCACAACCTATGCAGATATGCCGCTTAACGGCAATCCACCTACTGTGAACGAGGCTGCACTTCGTCAAAAGGTGGATGCTGCGGCTGGAAACTCTGCCGTTGATTATGTGCTGTGGAGTGGGCTCGTTCCCGGCAATCTGGATGATTTAGAAGTTTTGGCAGCCGCTGGCGTCACTGGGTTTAAAGCCTTTCTCTCCAATCCTGGAGGGGAGGGCGAAGGCAGATTCCGTGAAGTGGATGAGGATACACTCTATCAAGGGATGCAGCGAATCGCTTCTCTGGGCGGGATTCTGGCGCTGCATGCAGAAAGTGAGGCTATCACGGCGGTGTTGACCGCAGATGCAGTGCGAAATGGCAGAACCAGCGCAAGTGATTTTGCCGCTTGCCGCCCTGCTGAAGCAGAGCTGGAGGCAGTGTCCAGGGCGCTGCTGTACAGTGAACGTACGGGCTGCCGGTTGCATTTTGTTCATATCAGCACGGCCGCCGCCATTGAGAAAATCTATGAAGCTAAGCTACGAGGTCTGGACGTTTCGGCCGAAACCTGTCCACATTATCTGGTCCTCACTGAAAATGATATGAAGGCTTTAGGCCCTGTGGCGAAGTGTGCGCCTCCGCTGCGAAGTGCGGTGGAGCAGGAGAAGTTATGGGAGATGCTGGCCCAAGGCAAAATCGATCTGATTGCTTCGGATCATTCCCCCTGTCCAACGGAATTGAAGGTGAAGCCGGACTTGTCCTTTTTTGCAGCTTGGGGTGGGATCTCAGGTGCGCAGAGCAGTCTGGAGCTTATGTTCCATGAAGGTGTGAATGTGCGGGGGTTGGATGTTACGTTAATTTCCAGTCTGCTCGCAGGGCAACCCGCAAAACGTTTTGGAATAGAGCATCGTAAAGGCGCTATAGCCCTAGGTCTAGATGCCGATCTAGTTCTGCTGAATCCAAGCACAACCTATACGCTGACTGCGGAGGATTTATTGTATCGCCACAAGCACAGCCCCTACATCGGAAGAACTTTATCCTGCAAAGTAGTTGCTACGATCTGCCGCGGGAATGTGATCTATACCTCTGAAGAAGGAGTGATCAGTGAGGGAGGTGGACAGTGGCTGCGAATTAGGAAGGAGCAGTACAGCCTATGAATGATTCCAGAGTTCAAGCGTCGACTCCGAAACTGCTGGAGCTGCTGGAGGAGCTGGCGGCATTCAGCACACCTGGGCCAGGAGTTACTAGACTGCTATATACGGAGGAATGGAGCCGGGCGCAGATTTTTTTGCAGGAAAAAATGGCTGGGCTCGGCTTAGAAGTTTCCATAGACAAGGTTGGCAATGTATATGGACGATTGAGTGGATGCAATCCGCAGCAAAAGGTTATTTTAACCGGATCGCATATTGATACTGTAGTCAATGGCGGGAAATATGATGGTGCCTATGGGATCGCTGCGGCTATGATTGCGCTTCAAGATTTGCAGAGGAACTTTGGCCAGCCGCAGCGGACGCTTGAGGTCGTATCTTTTTGTGAAGAAGAGGGGAGCCGATTTCCGCTTGCTTATTGGGGTTCGGGCCATGTCACGGAAAGGTATGACGGAAGCGAGGCCGAGACCTGTATGGATGCAGAGGGAGTGACGTTAAAAGCAGCAATGGCACAATTCAGTTTCTTACAGGACATAACGGAGGAGAAAGCTTCTAAGCGGACCGGAGTCAGAAATGATATTGGTGCTTTTGTAGAACTGCACATCGAGCAGGGGATTATTCTGGAGAAGACGGACACTCAGATAGGCGTAGTTCAGGGGATTGTTGGACAGAGACGATATGTGGTCAAGGTCAGTGGTATTGCTAATCATGCTGGCACGACACCGATGTTTATGCGGCAGGATGCACTGGCTAGTGCGGTTGAAATGCTGTACGTGCTTGAAAGTTCTGCTAAAACGGCTGGTGAACCTCTTGTAGCAACCTCGGGTAAGCTTGAGGTGTTCCCGAATACGCCAAATGTGATCCCGGGTGAGGTTCTTTTTACATTAGATATCCG
Organism: Paenibacillus sp. FSL H7-0716; assembly: GCF_038002705.1. Classification (NCBI taxonomy): domain Bacteria; kingdom Bacillati; phylum Bacillota; class Bacilli; order Caryophanales; family Paenibacillaceae; genus Paenibacillus; species Paenibacillus sp. FSL H7-0716. The sequence continues at coordinate 296,631 of NZ_JBBODA010000003.1, read as the reverse complement.
CCATAGTGAAGAGGACGAACTGGAACGTTTCTGTGAGAAGCTTTTTGCGGAATGTAATGAAATTGCTGTTAAACGTGGGGTGATTCTTGGGGTTACATCCGTGCTCCACACAGTCCCTGCACCTATGGATACGAAGCTATCTGTAATGCTGGAAAATATCTGCCGCCAACAGGGGAAGACGTACCGCATGATGGTAAGTGGAGCGGGACATGACGCCCAGCTCTTTGCGCCGCGTTGCCCTACTGCGATGATATTTGTGCCAAGCCGAGCTGGGATCAGCCATTCTCCGGAAGAGTATACTTCCCCTGAGCAGCTCGTTGCTGGGCTTGAGGTGCTGACTGCGATGTTATATGAGTTAGCTTATTAAAAAGAGTTCGCCGAACTTTTAAGGGAGGATCATCATGAAGCGTTACGAAGATTTGTCGCCGTCCCAACGCTGTATTATGACTCCGGGTCCGGTCGAGGTAGATCCGCGTGTACTGCGGGCGATGTCTTTTCCGGTGCTGGGTCAGTTTGATCCAGAGTTCACCTCTATTATGAATGAAACGATGGAAATGCTGCGGGAGCTGTTTGCTACTCGTAATTCATGGGCTTACCCAATTGATGGTACCTCCCGTTCTGGAATTGAAGCCGTGATGGTTAGTTTGATCCTGCCGGGTGAGCGTGTGCTGATTCCGATCTTTGGCCGCTTCGGACATCTATTGCATGAGATTGCTGAAAGATGTGGCGCTGAGGTGTTCGTGCTGGAAAAGCCATGGGGGAGTGTGTTTGAGCCGGATGAAGTGATAGCAGCTATGGAGACTTTTAAACCACATGTGGTGGCAATGGTTCATGGGGAGACCTCTACAGGACGTGTGCAGCCACTCGCGGAAATCGGTAGAGCTTGCCGCCGGATGGATGCTTTATTCATAGTTGATGCAGTTGCAACCATTGGGGGCATTCCTGTCGAGACAGATGCTTGGATGTTGGATGCCGTCGTTGGCGGTACACAGAAATGCCTGTCCGTCCCTTCCGGAATGGCACCGATAACGTATAATGATCGTGCCGAAGCTAAGCTCATGACCCGAAAACGAGTAGAGCGCGGGATTAGAACAAGTGATGTCCAGCCAGGTGACTTATCTTTTGTCCGCAGCAATTATTTCGATCTCGGCATGCTTCAGGATTACTGGAGTCCACAACGCCTCAATCATCATACAGAGATGACCTCAATGCTTTATGCACTGCGGGAGGGCTTGCGGCTTACCCTTGAAGAAGGGCTGGATGCCAGATTTGCCAGACATATCCTCCATGAAAAAGCACTTGTAGCTGGATTAACAGCTATGGGTTTAGAACTATACGGGGATCCTTCCTGCAAGCTTACTGTTGTTACCTGTGTGCTGATCCCTGAGGGGGTAGATGGGGAAGCTGTCCGTTCGCTGCTGCTGGGGCGGTTCGGAATTGAAATTGCCAGTTCTTTTGGACCGTTAAAGGGAAGGATCTGGCGCATCGGTACGATGGGTTTTAGCTGTCGTGAGAATAACGTGTTGCGGCTGCTTGGAGCGCTGGAAGCCGCATTACAGCGTCATGGATTTAAGGGGCCTTGCGGGTTTGGGGTTCCGGCAGCACTTGACGTATATGAGGCAAAAGTAAGATAATCGTTGGAATAGAGCGGATGGCGGGAGCGTAAAAACAGGGGCCTGTCCGGATGGTTTGGACAATCTTTGGGAATAAGTAAACGGCTATCATCTACAGGGATGATTGAGCCGTTTTTTCTTACAAATACAGACCTGCGCAACTATATTATCCTAGGCTTAATAGTTATGCAATCCTCTATGATTACGGATCTATTCACTACATCAAGACAACACTTGGATACTAACGGGGGAGAGATGAAGATGACAACTTTTACAAGAAAGCCTTTAGCAGATTGTGTACCTGAGCTTGTGGCTACGGCAAGAGGCGATAAACCGGCAACACTGGTAATTACAGGTGGAAAGCTGGTCAACGTATGCTCTGGTGAAATTCTAGAAGGAATGTCTGTTGGTGTTCAAGGTGGACGAATTGCTTATGTTGGTAAAGATGTGACACATATGATTGGCGAAGGAACGCAAGTTATTGATGCGAACGGCAAGTATATAGCTCCGGGATTGCTCGATGGCCACTGCCATATTGAGAGCACCCAGTTAACCGTTACTGAATTTTCCCGCGCTGTTCTGCCGCTTGGCACAACAGGTGGTTTCTTTGATGCGCATGAGATTGCTAATGTATTCGGGCTGAAGGGTATTCAATTGATGCTGGATGAGATGCGGGGTACGCCGTTAGCTGCTTACATGCAGGTGGCTTCTTGTGTGCCTGCGGCAGGTGCGGAATTCGAGACAACGGGAGCTTCTATTGGACCAGAAGAAGTGGCAGAAGCCTTTACTTGGGGACCCGATGTGATTGCGCTGGGTGAAGTGATGAACTTTCCTGGCGTTGTTTACGGCGATGAGAAAATGCTTGGAGAGATTCAAGCTACGCTGCGGGCAGGCAGATTTGTTGACGGTCATTTCACATGGCCTTCCAGCGACTGGAGACTGCCAGTGTATGCTGCGGCAGGGGTAACTGGTGATCATGAGTGTGTTACAGCAGACGATGTGATTGAGCGCGTTCGACTGGGGATGTATGCCAAAATGCGCCGGGGTTCCGCTTGGCATGATGTGGCTAAAACAATTACGGCCCATACAGAACACGGCATAGATACACGCCGAATGATGCTGGTAACGGATGATCGTAGTTCGGAATCCTTACGAGATGAAGGGCATATGAATTTCGTCCTGCGTGATGCTATTGCTCAAGGTGTTAAGCCTATAATGGCTATCCAAATGGCTACCATTAATACTGCTGAACGCTTTGGTTTAGCGCGGGATATCGGATCTATTACTCCGGGTTCTTTTGCAGATATCATCCTTTTAGACGGGAATTTGGCGGATATTAATGTAGTGCTGACAATTGCCGCAGGTGTAGTAGTTGCGGAGAACGGAGTAATGACGGCAGAGCTTGCTAAATTCACTTATCCAGAGGAAGTGTTGGCTTCGGTTCATTTGCCACAGCGTCCTACCGCCGAAGATTTTATTATCGCGGCTCCAATTGAAACAGGTGAACTTACTACAAGAGTTATTAAAGTAAGAGAAAATCATGTGGAGACCATTGAACGTATAGTTTCGGTACCTGTAGTGGCAGGGCAGCTGGATGTAAATGCTGTAGAGGGTCTGTGTAAAATCGCTGTGCTCGAACGGCATAAAGGAACAGGAAATAAATCAGTGGCTGTTGTGGAAGGCATCGGTTTTAAAGAACCGGCTGCTATCGCAATGACTGTTGCTCATGATAGTCATAATGTACTCGTCATCGGCAATGATAATGAGTTAATGGCTAAAGCTGCGAACGCGGTGGCGGACGCTCAGGGTGGGGTTTGCATGATCACAGCCAGTGGAGAAACGTTATTCCCGTTGGCCATTGCAGGCCTAATGTCTACAGAGCCATTTGAAATTGCTGCTGAGAAATCAGCTGCGATCAGCAAAGCGTTGTATGATGCCGGCTGTACTTTGAATTACGCGTTTATGACTTTATCGCTGCTTGCTCTGGCGGTTATCCCAACGTTACGTATCACCGATAAAGGACTCGTGCGGATTTCACCTGAGGGAATACAGTTAGTGCCATTGTTTGTTTAAGTAAATTAACTGAAGTATAATCCTAATGCAAAAAACTGTTCTGAGGTTGTAATGACCATTCAGAACAGTTTTTTTTGTTTAAATATAAGAAAGCAAAAGCTTCACATGTTGCGTAATCTTTATACATCTTATTGTAATGAACAATAATATTAAACAGATTTTTAGAGAATGAAACATTTTTCTGAGCGAAATCCTAAAAAAATATAAATAAAGCATAGTCAGGTGACGATAATAATGTTAAATTAGATAAAATTAAAGTGAATTAATGGAGTTAATTTTACACTAATGGCATATAAAGAATTATAGATAATGGCAGGTTTCGAATAACCCAACTAAGAGGGACGAGGTGCATGAGAGATGATCAGACTAGAAACGCAAGATATTTTGAATATTAGCATGAAGCAAATTGCTACTATTTTTAAGATGAAGCCGCTTGAACTGAGATTTGTTACCGATTTTCAGGGTGAGAAATATCTCTTAACTAATGATAAGTTACACCTCAACAACCAGCAATATTGGGCAAAGGTTATGGAATGTGTCTTTGATGATCATGTTAGACCTGTGTTAATGTGTGAGGTATTATATTTCCTTCGTAATGAATTTCTGGAAAGTGACATTAAGTTATGTTTTTCTTATGATTACGCAGAGGATGGGAATGGCGCAGCTACAGCTACGGCTGAAGTATCCTTTAATGACTCAGCAGATTTACAGCCGAGTGAGATTGCCGAGCTGATTGATTTTGCGTTGACCTTGCAGGACAAGCAGTGGTTCCATGAACTGACTACGAAATATAAGCAGCTTACAGCATAAGTATCCTTTCGATTCTTCAGGCTTAACAATTGATATAGCTAACCGTCTTGTCTGCAACAGAAATGATCTGTGGACAAGACGGTTTTTTTGATTTACCATCCTTGGGCATTTTTTTCTACATGTTCAGCCAAAAAATCAAGCCAATCCTCATGGTCATTCAAACAGGGGATTGCCATAAATTCCTCTGCTTGTCCTCCACCAGCCTCGAATTGTTCTCGTCCTTCTATGGCTAGCTCATGCAGCGTTTCCAGACAATCGGTCACAAGACCCGGTGAAAAAATCAGAGGTTTACGTATTCCTCGTCCGGCAAGCTCTCCCAGAACATCCGCAGTAGAGGGTCCTACCCATTCTTCTCGTCCGAAACGTGATTGAAAACTAAGCTGCCAGTGTTCGGGCTCCCAATTCATAGCAGAAGCAAGAAGACGCGCAGTTTCCATACATTGCTGCGGGTAAGGATCACCGGTATCCGCATACCGTTTGGGAATCCCATGGAAGGTCAGTACAAAATAATCAGGTTCTTTGCTCAGAATCTCCATTTGACGCAGTAGGTGTGACTTCAAAGCTGAAATATAACCGGGCTCATTATAGTAGGCATCAATAAATCTTAGAGCCGGAATCAGACGTTTAGTTACAGGACCAGTGGAGCTTTGGCGACCTAAGGCTGCAAAGCTGGCCTGATCGAATACGGATGCGGTAGTCGTGGACGAATATTGCGGAAACAGCGGCACAATGATAATTCGGGTAACTCCGGCGGTGTCGAATTTCGCCATCGCTTGCTCCATGCTGGGTTCGCTATAAGCCAATCCAAGCTCTACCTGATACCGCGGGCCAAGCAGTTCTTGTAATCCAGATTGCTGAGCTAAAGAGTGAAAGAGCAATGGTGATCCTTCGGTTGTCCATATTTGACTGTACAGCTCAGCGGACCGGCGTGGACGTGAACGCAGAATGACACCTCGCAGCAAAGGCTGCCACAGCAGAGGAGAATAATCTATGATTCGGCGATCTGATAAAAAACGTTTCAGATAAGGCCGTACAGCTTTTGCAGTTGGTGCAGTAGGGGTGCCGATTTGGGCGATTATAACTCCAATAGGTGGCTGTTTGCTCAAAGCACAGAACTCCTTTCCCATATAAGAGATCGTTCTAAAATAGCATAGCTGGCCTTGAATGCACAGTTATTGAGATCACTTTGCGCGTATAAATTAAATTTAATCGCAAATAGTGATGTTTCTTATAGGGTGTGTGATTTTCGATACAGAAGAACCTCAGAAAGGTCTGGTAGTATCAAACCAGAAATTGATGGAAAACGGGTGTAAGTGTTTTTATAGTAACTTATGTGAATTATTTCACCTTTTATACAGCTTTGTGTTAAAAGGAAGAAATGAAATAGATTCAAGATATTTTTTATTGAAAATCGAGCATGCAAAAGCATGAGAGGGGGGATGAGTTCTTATGAAGAGAGAAGTTATGCTTCATAAGAAGAGAAGGGGCATCGTACGAAAAAGGTTTGGTTAACAAAAAGCTACATATCACTGGGGTTTGGTAAAGGAGAATTTTCATTGAAAAAACTAATTTCTTTAACGGTTAGCGCGGCTATATTGTTAGCGCCGTTTGCTTACACACTTAATGTGCCTGCTGTAAACTTGAAGGTGGATGCAGTATCGGCAGCCTCCGAAGAAGCGGAAGCACCGGCAGCAAAACCAACGGCAAAACCAACAGCAACGCCAAAGCCAACGGCAAAACCAACAGCAACGGCAAAACCAGTAGCAACACCAAAGCCAACGGCAAAACCAACAGCAACGCCAAAGCCAACGGCAAAACCAACAGCAACACCAAAGGCAACAGCCAAACCAGCAGCAACCCCAAAAGCTACAGCAGCACCCGTAGCAACCCCAAAAGCAACCGCTGCACCGGCAGCGACAGTAGTACCAGCGGAAACTGTTAAGCCTGTAGCTACAGCAAAGCCTGTTACAGTTAATGAAAACGTATACCAGGATGGAGTTTACGTAGCTTATGGCGATGCATACTCCAAAGGCACGGAAGGTGCCAAGATCGAAATTAAAGATGGAAAAATTACTAGCATTGAGCTTTTGAGAACCAGTCCTAAGCTGATTGATAGAGATGCTCGTAACAATTATAGTGCTTTATGGCAAGCTTATGGATTGATGAAGGATAGATTGCTTGGCAAAACAAGAGATGGAGCAGCGGCAGTTGATGCTGTTTCGGGAGCTACCCGCTCCAGTAATGGCTGGAAATTGTCTGTAGATAGAGCGTTTGAAAGAGCTCTAACAGTGAAAGATACAAATGCCGTTTACTTTGACGGAGTTCATATGGGCGTAGATCCTACAGGTAAATATTCTGTATTTGCGACCTACGAATCCAACAAGCTCACAGATGTTAAAGTGTATCCTATGAACAGCGCTGGCGATTTCATTGAGGAGAAAGCTTACACAGCTGAGCAAGCGGCAGCAGTTGCAGCTATAGCTCCAGCCTTGCTGGCCAAAGGAACAGAGGCACAGCCTGTTGCAGGTCTTGAAGCTGACTTTAAAGCAGCAATTAACGCTTTCTGGGATGCTGAGCAGAATGCAATAATCAACAATACATCTGCTTATGTAGACGGATTCTATTCCTCTTATGGTACGGCAAGAAGTGTTGGCGTTGAAAGAGCCGACATCGTGATTCGCAACGGTAAGTTGGTTGATGTGAAGCTGTTTAGACTTGGCAACAACCTGATTGACAGAGGTGCAACAGCTTATGCGGAAGTAGTAAAAGCAAATGCCCCTATGACAGCTAAGCTGCTAGCGAATGGTTCATATATCGCTAACTATGATGAAAAGGTTGACGGAATTTCCGGAGCTACGGAAAGTAGTCACAGCTGGAACCAAGCTGTAGAAAGAGCATTTGAGAAAGCGCTGAAGGTTCCTGCTGAAGGTCAATATTTTGACGGCAAATTTGCCGGAGTAGATAACCAATCTAAAGTGCTGCTGCTAGTTGATGTTGATGCAGATGCGGTAACAGGCATTAAAGTAAGTCTGTTTGGAGCTGACGGCAAGCTGATTGCTGACGATAAACTGAGTGCAGAACAAAAAGGATGGGTAGCTACACTCACATCCGGGCTGTTAGAAAAAGGTGTACAAATGGCCGATATTACAGGCCAAGAAGCATTGTCGGCAGCAGCTAAAGCAGCACTGACAGATGCTTTGACCAATGCTTCCAAAGTCCAAGGAACCTATAAAGACGGAACCTTTACTGCATTTGGTGATGCTTATGATAAAGGAACGAACAGAGCAGACGTTACCCTGCGTAACGGCAAAATCGTAAATGTAGCCTTGTACCGTGTAGGAATGAACCTTGTAGATAGAGGGAACGCTGCTTACCCTGAGGTGGTAAAAGCAATTCCTCAGTTGACGGCTAGCTTCCTCGCAGCAGGTACTAGAGAAGGCGTGCAGGAAGTAGATGCTGTGTCCGGTGCAACCAGCAGCAGCGTGGCTTTAAAGACTGCGGTGGATAGAGCATACGGAAAAGCTGAGGTTGTAGAAGCTAATAAAGCGGCTTATTTCGATGGAATCTTCATTGGTGTAAGTGCCGATAAGCTTGTAAATGTTATGGTGAATGTAGAGTACGGTGTTCCTGTCAAAATGCTTGTTTATTATTTGGATAAAAACGGAAGTGTAAGAACAATCAATCAGTTAACGGACGCGGAGCTGGCAGTGAAAGGTGAAATCGAGTCGACATCGACCGGATATAGCCTGCACAAATATGGTTACCGTCCAGCAGTCTTCGGAAAAAATGATGCAGACAAAGAAATATCCGCTAAAGCGGTAGAAGCTATTAAATCAGCACTTGAATCGGCTGGTAAATAATTATCGTTTTATAATAAAAGGAGGATATTCCAGTGCCAGAATATGGCCGGGGAGTAGCCTCCTTTTTCAAATATTCTTGGCTTGTACATAAATATGAAAATAGATCGTATAGTGATTTAAAGGGATTTTGGAGGTGAGTGTCTAAAGTTTAATATAGAGAGCAGGCCGAAAGCCTGTTATTAATAGGAGGCTCCAACATGACACAAATTAAACAGCTCGCTCCACAAGATGAATTTGTTGGCTTTTATCTTTTAAGAGAGCTGGCAATTAAACAAACGAACGGCACTCCTCCAAAAGATTATTTTGACATCGTCCTGGGGGATTCCACTGGACAATTATCCGCGAAATATTGGGATGCCAGCACAACTGATAAAGAAACTTTTTTTCCTATGGCGCTTGTGAAGGTACGCGGGATTGCTCATACTTATCGTGAGAAATTACAAATAAAAATTACTAAAATCAGGTTGGTTAACGATGAGGATGGCGTTGCACTTACGGATTTCATCCGTTCTGCCCCAATTCGTCCAGTAGACCTTATTCATACGATTAAAGGGGTTATGGCAAGTATTTCGGATCCGGAAATTGCTTCAATTGTCTCTTTTTGTGTGGGTAAAGTGGAAGAGAAATTGATGCATTATCCGGCAGCCAAAACACATCATCATGCTTATTTTGCCGGACTTGCTTATCATATGGTGCGTATGCTGGAGATTGGTGATTTTCTGTGCAAGCAGCGTCCGTTCTTGAATCCAGATCTAATGAAGGCCGGGATCATTCTGCATGATATCGCGAAGCCGGAAGAGATGGTCTCCCAGCTTGGGATTGTCTCGGAATACAGCGTTCAGGGCAAATTAATTGGCCATATCTCGATGGCGTCTAATTGGATCACGGAAGCGGCTATCCGTTTAGATATTGATTTGAATTCGGAAAAGGTTATGGCGTTACAGCATCTCGTATTGTCACATCATAATCTGGGCGAATGGGGTAGTCCTGTTCAGCCACAGACAGCTGAGGCAGTCGCTCTGCATCATATCGATGCGATGGATGCGAAGCTGCAAATGGTGGAGGATGCTTTGGATACCACACCGGAGACCGAGGAATGGACACCGTTCATCAGAGGTCTAGAGAATAAGGCTGTGTATCGTTTGAAGATTTAAGTGATGTTCTGTAAAACCAAACCCCCAATCAGCAGAAAAGAGCTGGTTGGGGGTTTTTAATGTTCTTGATTATTTCGACAAAGTGGCGCGGCTGCTATAAATGGAGGGTTTATGTTTAGTGCCTTGTTTCTTAGCAGGCTTTTTCGCGCGAGTCGAAAATGGGGTATACCCGCCGGCAAACATCGTTCCGCTAGTATATCCTTGACTGGCAGAGAGCAATAGAGGATCATAGTGCTCCTCCTGCTCCATAAGTTTTACTAGAATTGCAGCGGCTGCGCGTGCGTCATCCAAGGCATCATGGTGCTTTAGCGTAATGCCGAAAAAATCGGAGACTACATTAAGTTTATGGGAGGGCAGGTCGGGCAGCATTTTTTTGCCTAATAAATAGGTACATAAGTATTGAAAGCTTGGGTAGCTCAGGGACATTCCATCGAGACAATAACGCAGGACGCTCATATCAAAAGCAGCATTATGCGCCACGACGATTTGTCCGTGTAGTAAAGGTTCAACGGTAGGCCACAGCTCTTGAAAAGTAGGTTGCCCGATTACCATTGATGGCGTGATGCCGTGTATCGAAATGTTCATGCCATCAAACCGCTGCTGCGGGTCAATTAGCCAAGAATGCTCTGCGGTTATATTTCCAGCTTTAACTTCCACAAGTCCCAAGGCACATGCGCTGGATCGACTGGAGTTCGCGGTCTCAAAGTCAATTGCTATAAAGTCCATTCATAAAGCTCCTTATCTATCATATATACGTTTCATATTAAAGTAGTAAAATGATAAATACAATCTAGTGAATCACAATGAGCTGTTCAGTAAAAATAAGGAGATGATAGAGTGCGGCTTATAAAGGGGCAAAAGGTGGATATTACGAAAGGGAGAAACGTGAACAAGCTTTTGCTGAAATTTGGGTGGATGACTGCTGATACTAGAATTGGCATAGACTCTGCTGCTTTTTTACTGTCAGAACAGAACCGTTGCGAACGCGATGAGAACTTTATCTTTTATGGTAATCCGTTGTCTATAGACGAAGCTGTAACTCATTCTGTCTTACAACTAGGGGATAAAGAAGCTATCGCCATTACGCTTTCTCGACTTCCTAAGGATATTACTAGAATAGCTTTAACTTTAACGATCTATGAAGGAGAAAAATTAGGACACTCTATGAAGCAAGTAACCTCTCCTTATCTACGCTTAGTGGATGCTGCTAGCGGTGAGGAGTTATTCGTTTTTGAGTATGGCTCTGACCTGTCGACGGAGACAGCTATTGTGGTTGGAGAGCTATATCGCTATGGTCCAGAGTGGAAATTCAGTGCGATTGGTAGTGGCTTTGAGGGAGGATTGGCTGCGTTATGTACAAACTATGGGCTCGTTATTGAAGAAGACGAAGGAAACCCTGAGGTAGCGGCCACAGCTGAGTTAACTCTGCCTTTAGAAACGATCCGTTATGAAGAGAAGAATGTACTGTCCTCTATTGATTTACGTAAAAAAATTGTTCAGATTACCTTAGAAAAAAAGAATCTGACAGGAGTCATTGCAAGGGTAGGCGTTGTCCTGGATATTACAGGATCTATGAGAAATCTCTATAATAATGGAACCGTTCAAGAAGTAGTTGAGCGTATATTAGCCGTTGCCTGTAAATTTGATGATAACCAATCGTTAGATGTGTGGGTGTACGATACGGAGTTTAGCCGGCTGCCACCTGTGACAGAGCAGGATTTAGGAAGATATGTATTTACGCATATTTTAAATAATCGTACCATTCATAAGTTTGGCCGCAATAATGAACCGCCAGTAATGGAGGATATCATTAAAAAATATACGGAGGAAGAACCCGATTCTACACCGGTATTTATCATATTTATTAACGATGGTGGTGTGGTGAAATCCACTAAAAATGTGATTATGGCTGCTTCGGTCCAACCGATTTTCTGGCAGTTTGTCGGAATCGGTAACTCGGATTTTGAAGTATTGAAGCAACTTGATACGATGAAGGGCCGTTTGGTGGATAACGCCAATTTTATTCATCTGGATCACATTGAAAAGGTGTCTGATGAAGATCTGTATGATCAGCTGCTGAATGAATTCCCCTTGTGGTTAAGCGCAGCGAAAGAAAAAAGAATCCTGCGAGCATAAAAATACATTACTGAGAATGAATAAGCCTGTGCGCTACAATAGGCCATAACCACCTATCTTAGGAGGTATTATGGCTTTTTATAGTTTCGCTATCTTGCTATTCTATTCAACAATCCGTACACTGCCAAATAGGTATTGTATATTAGGATTAGGGTCATCACTATCAGATACAGGAGGAAACACTTTGAGCAGCGTAATTACTAAGTTTTTTGATTATGGGCAAGAAGACATAGATTATCTCCGAAGTGTGGATCCAGTACTTGGCGCAGCTATGGCACGGATGGGCAGAGTGGAACGTGTAATTATACCGGATCTTTTTACTGCGCTTATCTATGCTATAGTAGGACAGCTTATTTCAGTAAAAGCGGTTCGGACCATTTGGAACAGAATGTTGGCTCAGTTCGGAGACATCACTCCGCAGCAGTTAGCCTTACATACGGCGGATGAAATTCAAAGCTGTGGGATGACGATGAAAAAGGCACTATGTATCCATGAGATTTCCAATTTGGCCGCTCAGGGTGATTTTAATCTGGAGGAATTGCCTGGGTTATCAGATCAAGAGGTTATACAAAAACTTATGACGTTAAAGGGCATTGGCAAGTGGACGGCAGAAATGATGTTAATCCATTCTATGGAACGACGGGATGTGGTCAGCTGGGGAGATATTGCGATTCGTCGGGGGATGATGAAGCTGTATGGACTTGATAAGCTTACCAAAGATCAATTTGAACAATACCGGCTGAACTATTCTCCTTCGGGTTCTGTGGCTTCAATATATTTATGGGAAATTTCTTTTGAATAATGGACGGCAAGGAGTACTACTATGGAAAAAACAATAAAAGAACAGCTATTCAGTTTGGCAGATGTGGACTACCAAAAGTTTTCTGCGGCCTTAATTCCGACGATAGATAATGTTATAGGCGTCAGGCTACCGGAACTGCGCAAGCTTGCTAAAATCATTGCAAAGGGTGATTGGAGAGCCTATTTGGAGCATGCCGAGACAGATTATTTTGAAGAAGTGATGCTGCAAGGTATGGTGCTGGGTTACGTGAAGACAGATCTTGAAGAAATCCTACGTTATATCGCTGACTTTATTCCCAGAATCGATAACTGGTCGGTATGCGATAGCTTTTGCACAGGCCTGAAGTTTACCGTAAAGAATAAAGAACGGGTATGGGAGTTTATAATGCCGTACTTATCATCAGATAAAGAATATGAGATCCGATTTGCTGTGGTAATGCTGCTTAATTTCTTTATTGAAGAAACGTATATCAGCCGGATTTTACGATTGCTCGATAAGGTCAGTCATGAAGGCTATTATGTAAAAATGGCGGTTTCTTGGGCGCTTTCGATTTGTTATGTGAAATTGCCAGAGCCTACGATGAGTTATTTGAGAAACAACAGCTTAGATGATTTCACTTACAACAAGGCTTTGCAGAAAATCACTGAGTCTTATCGCGTGGATCCGGAAACGAAAAAATGGATTCGCGGGATGAAAAGAAGTAAAAAACAAACCCCTTATTCAGCACAATAGCTGAGTAATAAGGGGCTTGTTGTCCTATTTATTTTTTCTCAGTGTTTACTTCAGTGTTGGTTTTACGGTTGCGGATTCGCTCGATTTCGATGTCAACGGCGCTACGCAGGTTAGGATCGATGGAAGGACTTATTCCTGTGCCTGTATTGAATTTATTTTTGGAGTTTTCCGCCAATGCTTCCCACTCGAAAATCTTCTCTTCCATACGTTCGAAGCCTTGTGAAGCTGATCCTACATTTAGACCTTTCGTAGAACTACGTGGAGCTGAGTGGAGTGTTTCTGTGGCTTGTTGAGCGCGAGCGATAAGCTCAGTTCTTTTCGCTTTGAGATGTTCACGCTCTTCTTTAGCTCTAGCGATATTGATCTCAAGCTCTGCCAGGGATTGCTTAGTTTGTACTTGGCTATTTATGGACTCTTCCAGCTGTTCCACGTACCGCAACTTGGCTATGAGTGCCAGGCGAGCTCTTTCTTCATTTCCTTGCTCAACTGCTTGAACGGCTTCGGCTTCACTTTGCTCTACTAACTGAGTGTATTCTTGCTTGCGGCGTTCCAACACACTGGCTGTTACTTGTAAATCACGCTCATTGCGTTCCGCCTTAGCAATATCATTTTCAAGATCACGTAAATACTGACCTGTCAGCAACACCGGGTTTTCTAATTTATTTAGACCTTCGTGTAGGGCTGCTTTAGTAATTGTGGAAATTCTTTTTAATAGACTCATGTTCTATCTCTCCTTTTTTATGGTTGGATTAGGGCTGGCTTGTATTAAACGACGATTAATTAATAGAAATCATGTCCATCTGAAAAGCTGTTAAAAGGTTCTTTAGGAACGATGATACTAGCGATGACGTAGAAGATAAGTACTGTTCCGAAGCTGAACAATGCTGCGGCAACAGCAACGAGACGGATTACTGTAGCATCAATACCAGACCAACGAGCAAGACCTCCGCACAAACCACTTATCTTCTGATCACTTTGGGAACGATATAATTTTTTCATTTATTGTTTTCTTCCTCTCGTATGGGTGTGATTATTATTGAATCCTGCAACCCGTTTGCTTATGTACTCATTCTAATGTCTTTTTGCATGTGAAAAAACGGCCTGGAGGCGGTTTTGTATACCAGACCTGAGTCGAGGTTCGTTCCCGCAGGAAGGCGGGGAAAGGGTGAGTAAATCGGTTATAGGGTACAAACCATGGACGAAGTTAGGTACAATAAAGAAAGGAATACTTCTGGCGGTGTCGAAATATGCTTATATATGACTACTACGGAATTGGGGGCTGAATATGAGTTTTTTTAACAAAGTAAAAGCAGGGGTAAGCGAGGCTGGGAATAAAGCAAAAACAGTGGTGGAGATTAACCGGTTGAAGCTGCAAAATAACGGTAAGCAAAATGATATTGACCAGCAGTATCAGGTCATGGGCAAACTGTTATTTGAAGCCGTAACTCAAGGTGCAGGACCACTGCCAAGTGAGCAAATCGAGACTAATATCAATCGTATTCTCGAATTGAAGGCGGAGATTGAGACGAACCTTCAGCAAATTGCTGAGTTGTCCGATGTAAAGCATTGTAAAGCATGCGGTGGGAATGTGGCGATTGAGGCGCGCTTTTGTCCAGCCTGTGGATCCACTTTTGAAGTGGCAAAAGAACCTGTCAGTGATGTAACTCCATCCTCGATTTCTTTGGATAAGAAGGAATAGATTTACTTCATACAAGAAACTTATGAACAAAGAGGCTGTCTCAAAAGTAGTGAACACTACTTTTGAGGCAGCTTCTTTTTTAGTAAAAAAGCTATAAGCGGATTCTTGCTTTAGCCAATAGACTATGGGCTACGCAGACAAAGTATTCTATGCCATTAGGTTGGGCGGCGAAATATTCATTTTGTGAGATACCTGTTGGGAGTGATATCGATTGGACGGTGCGATATGCAGTATGCGGGGGCCGTTTGTGTTGTCTGCGTTTTATGAGGGTGCGAAGTTGGGCCTAAGCGGGATTCGTAGCTACAATCTTAATTTCACTTGTCCATAATCTAGTGTCAGTTAAACCTTAGAAGCATGGCGTTTCTTAAATTGATACACAATTAGCAACATAAGCGGCAGAACAAATGCACAGGTGAAATCCCAATCTACCCAGTAGGCGGGGATCTCCTTTACATAGAAAATGATGTCTTTGGCAATCAGCTGTGACATTCCGAATAACAAAAATCCAGTGGGTATGATCAGAGGACGGTGGCTTTTGAGTTTAAATAATTGGGCTGTACCTAAGGTTAAAGCATAGTAATAAACTGCTGTTTTGAAGTACGTGCTGATAATCCATGCTGTAGCCATAAGCGCTTCAATACGTTGCAGAGAATTAGCAATATTAATTTTTTGAGCAAGAATATAAGCGGCATAAAATTGATGTTCAGAAGCGTAAACACCTAGAACGGTAAGGGAAAACAATAAGATGAGGTTAAGCCCCAGAGCTCCGATGATCAAGGCTATGAAAATATCCCGGCTTGTTTTGCTATTCTTCTGAGCATAAGGATATATCATTAGAAACACGCACAATTCGCCAAAAGGATAAAAAACACCATACATCAAAGTATGAAGCATGTCTGGTACTGGTGTGTTCAAGATGGGGTATAAACGTTCCATTTTGACATCGGGGGTCAGCAGGAGCAGCAGACCGATTAAAAAAACTGCAAATAAAGGGAAAAAAAGCTGAGCTGCCCGACCCAATGTTTCTAGGCCAAGTCGTACCCCATATACCAGCAGGAAAATAGCCATGAAACGAATAACCCCACCGGGTGTTTTCTCGTAAATCTGTGTACACATGAAATCTTCAATTTCTCTTATGTAGGTGGAGGCAGCAATCAGGAAGAACCCTAAATAGAATAGGGCCACAGCAGTTCCGACCCATTTTCCTAAAATTTGTAGGCTAAGCTCGATAATATTCTTGTTTGGTTCAATGTCTGCTAAACAGAGTAACAGTTTTATGGTCACTAGACCCAAGGGAATACTAATCAAAGCAGCAATCCATGCATCTTGTTTCGCTCCTGATATCATTAACGCCGGATACACAAGCGCCATATCCCCAATAAATGTGAATAGCCCGAGTATAATCATTTGATTGGTACTAATTCGATCTTTCTCCAAACTCATATACCCCCTCAAATTTATTGGACTAGTTTTAGTATGGTTGTAGTTACCAGAATTATGCCATCCCGATTTTTTAATCCGAAGGAATAATTATCATAATTAACATCAAACTATACTCATCTATCTATGGAGAAGTGGAGGCAGCATCATGAAAGACACGGAGATTGGTACATTATCAAGCCGGTTGGAAGTTAATATTGCTAATTTGTACCAATTGATGGGTGAAAGCTCTGATGTAGTGATAAAAGAGTTGCAGATAGAAGAAAACACTCATATTTCTTTGATTTACATAGATGGTCTTGTGGATACTCAGGTGCTGCATAATTCAATTTTGTATTCCTTGCAGGAACACATTCCTTACGAACAGCTGAGGGGGCTTTCTCCCGAGCAGAAGTTTGAGATGATTAAGAAACAGATATTAATAGCCGGCGATATAGCCGTCATTGACGATTACAGCCAATTTATTCATCATTTATTGTCCGGTAATATAATGCTGCTGCTTGACGGGTTATCCAGCGCCCTGCGGATCGGCTTACCAGGCTGGGAAGATCGTAATGTAGGGGAGCCTAGCTCACAGTCGGTTGTTCGGGGTCCAATGGAAGGATTCACTGAGAATTTACGGACGAATACGGCACTGGTTCGGCGAAAAATCAAAGACAGCCATTTATGGCTGGAAACTGTTCAGATCGGCAGAGTGACTCAAACCAGTGTATCGATTATGTATCTAAGCAACATCGCAAATAAAGAGTTGGTGCAAGAGGTAAAGCGCCGTCTGAATAAAATAGATACGGACAGTATTCTCGAGAGTGGATATATTGAAGAATTTATTCAAGAGACGGCAGTTACACCCTTTCCTACCGTATACAACAGTGATCGTCCAGATACGATTGCAGCGGGTATTTTGGAAGGAAAAGTGGCCATTCTTGTTGATGGAACTCCTTTTGTACTGTTGGTGCCCACATTTTTTGTAGCATTTTTTCAGTCAGCTGAGGATTATTACCAAAGGGCCGATATTGGAACATTGCTGAGATTAGTTCGTTTTATTTCGTTTTTTATTACTTTGCTTGCCCCTTCATTGTATGTTGCGATTACTACTTATCATCAGGAAATGATTCCAACCAATCTTGTAATTAGTTTAGCTGCCCAGCGGGAGAGTGTTCCTTTTCCTGCTTTTGTTGAGGCACTGATTATGGAAATGACTTATGAGATTTTGCGGGAAGCCGGGGTGCGGATACCGAAAAATATTGGTCAGGCGATTTCCATTGTCGGAACGTTGGTGATTGGGCAAGCAGCGGTAGCAGCGGGTTTTATTTCATCCGCAATGGTCATTATTGTATCGCTAACAGCCATTTCTAGTTTTGTTATTCCGGAGACAGGAATGTCTATAGCTGCGCGGATGATCCGTTTTGTGCTTATAGCTTTGGCCGGATTTATCGGATTATATGGAATTCTCTTCGGTATTTTCATCATCGTATTGCATTTGTCGAGTCTGCGCTCTTTCGGAATGCCTTATATGAGTCCGCTCGGACCGTATAATTCCAAAGATTTAAAAGACTCTATTTTTCGCTTTCCGTGGCCGTTTTTAAAGACAAGGCCTGCTGAGAATAAGACGCAGAACCTGTTTCGTCAAAGCACATCCAGTGATAAGGAACCAACAAAATGAATAAAAAATTAGTTAGAGGCGTTCTTCGATTAATGATAGCTCTCCAATTTACGTTAGTGCTAAGCGGCTGTTGGGAAAGAAATGAGCTGAATGAGATAGCTTTTGTCTTGGGGATAGGGATTGACAAGGCAGAAAAAGGATATACCGTTTCGATGCAGGTCGTTATTCCATCTGCGATTTCCTCCCAAACGAATGGAGGAGGGGGAGGCAGTGGAGTCCCAGTAGTTGTATATAAATTTACGGTACCTACGTTTTATGATGCGCTGCGTAAGCTGAATCTGGATAGCTCTAGGTCAAGTTATCTCGGTCATATCCGGGTGTTGGTGATTGGGGAGGAGCTTGCCCGCACCGGAGTGGGTGAGGTACTTGATGTATTTAAAAGAAGTCGGGAACCCCGGATGGATTTCTACGTTATGGTTGCCAGAGATACAACCGCCAGCAATGTCTTGAATGTCCTTACACCTATGGATAAATTACCAGCGAATAAATTATTTAGTTCCCTGGATAATTCTTATAAAGATTCAGCAAAAACAGTCGCTGTCACGCTGGATGATTTTATTGAAAATTTATTGTCTGAAGGCGAGAATCCTGTGCTAACCGGAGTGAAAATTATAGGAGATCCCAAAGATGGAGAGGACAAAAGCAATGTAGAGCGAACAATGCCTAAGGCAAGATTGGAATACCATACTGTAGCTGTGTTCAAAAAAGACAAGTTGATCGGTTGGCTTAACGAGGGAGAAACGATTGGTTACAATTATATCAACGATAAGGTAACCGCACATTCTGGCCCGATCGCAGGGGAAGACGGAAAGCCCATTGTAATCGAAGCGATCCAGGCTACAACTAAACGTAAAGTGAAAATCATTAATGGGGAGCCGCATATTTACCTTAGTGTTAAGACGCTTTGCAATATTGAAGAAGTGCAAAGTGTAGAAAATTTGGAATCGGAAAGCACTATCAAACGTTTGGAAAAGGAAACAGAGGAGCGGATTATAGAGCGGATGCAAAAAACTGTGGAGCATGTAAATGATCGTTTCAATGTTGATATTATGGGATTCGGACAATCGATCTACCATGCCAGCCCTAAAGCTTGGGCAAAGTTGCAGCAACAAAAGGGTGACGATTACCTTAAATCCTTGCCCATCCATTACAAAGCCTCAGCAGTTATTAACCGCGTGGGTCTAACAGATAATTCTTTTCTTGAAAAAATCAAGGAGTGAAGTCAAATGCTAGTACTGTTGTTTTTGGTGATTGCTGTAGGTTGTATGGCAATTGATTTGCCTAAATTAATGCGAAAGCGCCGAGTGCGTGATCTTAGCGTATATTTTATTTTTTGGATTTTGGGTCTTGGTGCGACCTTCTGCTCGTTGTTAAAATTGAACATCCCCAGTCCGCTGTTTCTTATTATTTTTATCTATAAGCCAATAAATAATTTATTTGGATTATTGTTTCATTAACAAAGAAGCTGCAATTATCGCGGCTTTTTTTGTTGTATCATCTAGAAGTTCGTTTCCTTAAACTTAAGAATATTTTATGGAATGAAAAATGAGAGGTTGACCATATTTGTTGGCGGGGCATATGATTTGGAATGAACAATTTTTAAGGTAGCTTACGGCTTTACTTGTATAGAAGCTTGCTCCTTGTTGGATGTATTGTATACTATCAAATGGAAAGAAAACGGTTACAAGGGGGAAGAAATGAAACCAATATTCAATATTATGATTGTTGATGACGAGATGCTTGTAAGACAAGGAATCAAACATCTTTTGAATTGGGAAAATGAAGGGTATCGAATTGTCGGTGAGGCCGCTAATGGTCTAGAAGCACTAAATATGATGGATGAGGTCAGCCCTCATATCATCATTACAGATATTGTTATGCCGATAATGGGCGGAGAGAAACTGGTCAAGATCGTGAAGGAGAAATACCCTCATATTGAAGTAATCGTCTTAAGTAGTTTCAGTGAATACGATTATGTCCGATCCACATTTCAAAGTGGGGTAGCGGACTACATTCTGAAGCCAAAGCTGGAAGCTGATTATTTGTTATCCATCCTAAATAAAACCACTGCTAAATTGGTAGGGATGGAGATGTCCGATCAAGGAACGGATCCTGGCGAAAAGCAAATTTTGCTAGTTATCGAGAAGCTTATGACCGGATATGAGTCTGGGCTTGAACCTGCTTTGCTTCATGCAAAGTTTCCTCACCCACTATTTGCTTTCTTCGGAGCGGATATGAGACATATTAAAGATTCTGGGGATAGGTTAACTCTCATACAAAAAATAGAAAAAGGGCTTAGTACGCTCCCTTTGGGTGATACAGTGTTTATTCGGTTGAAGTTTGTCAATGATTCGGTTATTTATTTGCTTAATGCAAACCCGGGACAGTGGGACGAGCTTGTTATAGAGCTCCGATATCTGGTCTCGGAAATGGATAAATGGACGAGAGAAATACATTTCGTTATCAGCCAAAGCTTTACGGAGTTTAATAAGCTGGGAGAGATTTATCGAGACAATTATTTAAAGCTTACACGATACAGTTTCTACTTACCGGATCGAAGCTTAATTGAAAACGATCATTTGCCCAGCCTTCCGAGTGCCTATCAGGAATATGATATGGGCGAATTAATGGAACAACTGAAACGTAAGCAATATCAGAAGGCATTTACTGGATTTCTGGAATATGTTCATCTCCGTTCGATGGATTATCGGACCGATATTTTCGAATTCAAATCGTTATTGGGGAATTTCATATTTAACGTAACGACCACACTTGGAAAAATGAAGTACGAGACTGGAGGCTTGGAGGCATCCAAATACGACTTCTTTCGAAAAATAGATGAAGCGATGTATGCCGGAGACGCAATCGCTGTTGCTGAAGCCTTTATTCGCGAAGCTGAACGTGCGATTGGTGAGACGAACCTAACGATCAATCCCAATA
Organism: Paenibacillus sp. FSL H7-0716; assembly: GCF_038002705.1. Lineage (NCBI taxonomy): Bacteria > Bacillati > Bacillota > Bacilli > Caryophanales > Paenibacillaceae > Paenibacillus > Paenibacillus sp. FSL H7-0716. The sequence continues at coordinate 275,709 of NZ_JBBODA010000003.1, read as the reverse complement.
TGACGCGATTGCTTGAATACATTCAGACTCATTACGCTGATCCCATCACGTTGACTGGGGTTGCGCGGCAGTTTCATTTCAACGCTTCTTATTTATCGAGCCATTTCACTGCTCAGAATGGTGAAGGATTTAATGAATATTTGAACAAGGTCCGGTTGGAGAAAGCCATGGAGTTACTCGTGACGACGGAAAAAACAATTTCTGATATCAGCGCTAGTGTGGGGTATTCGGATCAGAGTTATTTTACTAAAGTGTTTAAGAAACAGGCTGGTATTTCTCCGAGCCAGTACCGAAGACGGGACGTAGAGCGACCATGATTGGAACTATCATTAACAAGATTAGAAAGCAGGGCCTATTTCTCAAGATTTTTCTTGTGACCCTCATAAGCATTGTTGCTGTATCCCTGCTGACTTTGTCTATTACCATCCGTATGTCAGAAAATTTATTCTTAAAGACCTTCAGCATAACGAATGGCAAACTACTAAATCAGATGAAGACAAACTTGGAGTCCTACAACAACGTTGTAGCTACGGGTGCTACAATGACAGCTCAGAAAGGTGCCATCCGCAGCTATTTGTCTGGAGGAGAGACGGATTCATTGACACTTGCTATCAAAACCTACCAGATGACAGAAAGTATGCGGGCAGTCCGCTCCAACCTCAGTGCTTTTGATGTGGGGATTATGATTGTAGGTGCGAATGGCAGAAGTTACTCAACTGACCCTTGGTATTGGTCTGCTACTGCTGAAGAATTGAAGAACCACCCGATTACGAAAGCGACAGTGGCTCATCCGCAGCAAATTCTGTACCAGCTTTATCAAAAAGAGGATGGTCAAACCCATAAGAAAGAGATCATGTTAGTGGCTTCTAAAGCTCTATTTGATCATTCGACCGGCAGTATCTATGGCACTATGTACATTGCAATTCGTGATGGCGATTTTAAGGCCTTCTATGCCAATTTTACGAGTGAAGGTAATGATGTCGTGTTGTTGAATGCTAAAGGGCAAATCATATCCAGCAACAGGACAGAGCTGATTGGGCTGACCGATCAACAGCTGCTTCAAGAAGTAGTTGATGAACAGAGCACAGTAGACAGTGGAGAATCTGTCTATGTGATGGGGAATGAACGGGTAGTATTCTCGGAATACTTGCCTGAATTTGATGTTTATTTGGTGAATCTGATCGATAAGAAAGCTGTGACCGGTCAGATGGTTAATGCCAAAGCAGTGTCGTTGACGATCATGGCTATCGTAGCCATTTCGCTTATTATTGTATTTTTAATTACAAGGAAAATGACGAAGTCCCTGCGTGTACTCGTTGAACAGATGTCGAGTATTCCTAAGGGGGGATTCGATAACCACGTGGATGTCGCCACTAGTAGTTATGAAGTTAAGGAGCTAGGCAATGCCTTTAACTTTATGCTTGATTCCCTACATGATTATGTTGATCGGTTGATGGAGACCCAGAAGCAGCAGCGCAATGCGGAGCTGGCCGCCCTTCAAATGCAGATCAATCCCCATTTTTTATACAATACACTGGCTTCTATCAAATTTCTGGTGCAACAGGGCAACAAGGAAAAAGCAGCTGGCACGATAAATTCGCTAATCTCACTCCTGCAAAATACTGTCAGTGATGTTCAATCCACTATACCTGTTAGTCAGGAATTAGAATCGCTGAAGCATTATGTGTATATCAATCATGTAAGGTATGGCGAGAAGATCCGCGTGAATTATTTTGTGGAGCCTGAAAGCTTGGATTATCATATGCCAAAGCTAATTCTGCAGCCTTTTATTGAAAATGCGTTCTTTCATGCATTCAATCTTAAAGATGAGGGAAGAATTCTAATCATGATCGCCGTTCAGGAAGATCAGCTTGTATGTGAGGTTGTAGATAATGGTGACGGGATGGACCTTGATCCTAATTTTCTGAAAGAAGAACAGTTGCCAGCCTCGAAGCACAAACGCCAATTGTTCTCCGGGATCGGTATACGGAATGTTGATGACAGAATCAAATTGCTGTACGGAGAGAGTTACGGTATTAACATTACAAGCAAACGAAATGAAGGTACGAAGATCATAATTACGCTTCCATTGTTAAAAGGCTAAAAAATTTACAAAAATCTAAAATTAGTACCAGCGTCGATCTCAGAGTGAAAATAGAATCCAATAATAACACCAAAGCTAACAAAGATACTGCCAAAGAAAGCGAATACAAAATGATAATATGGAATTGCAGCAGAGAAAACGCTTCCATCTTTATTATTTTACAGATTATCAAGGGGGTTACGAAGTGAAAAAATTATTATCCGTGATGCTGGCTAGTGTGGTTCTACTTTCGGCATGTTCCTCAGGTGGAACGAAAAACGAAACGGGCAACTCCGGAAGCGAAGGTAGCAGTAAGCCACAAGAAATCACAGTTTGGGCTTGGGACCCAGCGTTTAACATTGCAGCCATGAATGTTGCCAAAGAAGCTTATGCGAAAGTCAATCCAGACATAACGGTAAACGTCGTAGAGAACGCGCAGGCTGATATCGTGCAAAAGCTGAACACAGGACTGAACTCTGGATCTACGAAGGGTCTTCCTAACATTGTATTGATCGAGGATTACCGTGCGCAAAGCTTTTTGCAAGCGTATCCGGATTCCTTTTATGAATTGACTGATGTTGTAAAAGCCGCTGATTTTGCGGATTATAAAATTGGCCCGACCAGTGTTGACGGCAAGCAATACGGTGTTCCGTTTGATTCTGGTGTGACTGGAATGTATGTACGGACAGACTATCTTGAGCAAGCAGGCTACAGCCTGGATGCACTACAGGATATCGACTGGAAGCAATATATCGAGATCGGTAAAGCTGTAAAAGAGAAAACCGGCAAAAGCATGATCACGCTGGATCCCAATGATCTTGGTCTTATCCGGGTCATGATTCAATCGGCGGGTGCATGGTATACGGGTGAAGACGGTCAGACTCCGACCATTGCAGACAACGCGGCTTTGAAAGAGGCACTTGTATTGTACAAAGAAATGATGGATTCCGGCATCGTGAAAGTTAACTCAGACTGGAGCCAATTTGTAGGCGCATTTAATAGTGGTGAAGTGGCAACCGTACCAACAGGTAACTGGATTACCCCTTCAATTAAAGCCGAAGCTTCCCAATCCGGTAAGTGGGCTGTAGCTCCGCTTCCTAAGCTGGCAGCAACAGCAGGCTCTGTCCATGCATCTAACCTTGGAGGCAGCTCCTGGTATGTAATGAATGTGGATGGTAAAGAAGCAGCTGCGGAGTTCCTTGCAAAAACATTTGCTTCTGATGCTGAATTGTATCAAACGTTGAATACAAAAGTTGGTGTTATCGGCACTTTAAAAGCTGCAGCAAGCGGAGAAGCTTATTCAGCTGCGGATGAATTTTTCAAAGGTCAAAAGGTTGTATCAGATTTTGCGGCATGGACCGAGCAAATTCCTAACGTCAACTACGGCATGAACACTTACGCAATAGAGGACATTATGGTTGTAGCAGTGCAATCTTATCTTGGTGGAAAAGATGTAGATACTGTTCTGAAAGATGCCCAGAAGCAAGCAGATACCCAAGTTCGCTAATCACACTTAGGCTGTACAATCTAAGCCCTTGCTTCTATTTCTCCTGTAAATTGGATTTCTACAGAAGGATGGGCAGCAGGGGCTTTCATCTCTAATAAATCAGACAGAAGGGTGTGAAGTGGAGTGGAAAATGTAAAGCCAGGGCTAAGCTCTCAAAGACATAAAAGCTCTAAGGGTCAACGGCAGATCCATCTGACAGGTTGGTTATTCGTTATTGTGCCGGTAATTATGATCAGTATTTTCTATTTCTATCCAATGATTCAGGCTTTAATTCTATCCTTCAAGACAGGTAGAGGCAACAATCTTCATTTTACCGGCCTTGATAACTATATTCGACTGTTTAGCGACACCACTTTCCTTACAGCCGTCAAAAACACTTTTATTTACTTGATTATTCAGGTCCCAGTTATGCTAGTGCTGGCGCTCTTTATCGCCGTGCTGCTAAATGACGAAAGACTGAAATTTAAAGGATTTTTCAGAACGGCCATATTTCTGCCAACGGTAACTTCACTTGTAGCGTACTCCGTTGTTTTCAAGTACATGTTTGGAGCCGAAGGTATCGTCAATAAATTTCTGGTGAATCTGCATCTAATCAGCGAACCGATTCAATGGATTACTGACCCCTTCTGGGCCAAAGTCACTATCATTATCGCTATCACTTGGCGCTTTACTGGCTATAATATGATTTTCTATTTGTCCTCACTGCAAAATGTCGACAAATCAATATATGAGGCTGCTCATATAGATGGTGCAAGTGCATTTACACAATTTTTCAAAATTACAATTCCCCTATTGAAGCCGATTATCTTGTTCACGACGATCACATCGACCATTGGAACCCTTCAGTTGTTTGACGAGGTGGTTAACATCACGAAAGGTGGACCCGGTAATGCAACCATGTCGATTTCCCAATATATTTATAACCTTTCCTTTGAATACACGCCTAACTTTGGTTACGCTGCAACCGTCTCCTATTCGATTGTTGTAATGGTGCTCATTCTGACGCTTATTCAGAACAAAGTAGGAGGGGATAAGAGATAATGAAAACCAAACGCATGTTTACTTATGTATTTCTAGTCATCGCTGCGCTGATCTCTATCTTTCCATTTATCTGGATGGTTATAAGCGCCACGAACCAGTCGGTTGATGTAACCAAAGGGACATTGTTGCCGGGTGCACATTTAGTGGAAAATATAAACAATCTATTTAGTTCAGTGGATATGTGGCAGGCTCTCTGGAACTCAGCAAAAATCTCTGTGGTGACTACTGTGCTTTCACTGCTAGTAGCATCGGCGGCTGGGTATGGTTTTGAAATGTACCGTAGCCGGAGTAAAGATATCGTATTCAATATTTTGCTTGCTTCAATGATGATTCCATTTGCGGCGATCATGGTACCTCTATTTCAAATGTTCGCAAAAGTATCGAGTGTAGTGCCTTTTCTGGGTATCGATACAGCATCGGCAGTCATCCTTCCGACATTTACAACAGCATTCCTAATTTTCTTCTTTCGTCAAAGTACAAAAATGTTTCCTAAGGATATGATGGAGGCTGGGCGCATCGATGGTCTTTCGGAATTTGGATTGTTCTTCCGCATTTATATGCCAACGATGAAATCAACTTACGCCGCTGCTGCGATTATCACATTTTTAAACAGCTGGAACAATTATCTGTGGCCTTTGATCGTATTGCAATCACCAGAAAATATGACTGTGCCCCTTCTTATCTCGAATCTAGGCTCAGGTTATGCCCCTGACTATGGTCTGATCATGTCTGCGATTGTCATTACGACCTTGCCGACAGCACTAGTGTTTTTCATGATGCAAAAGCAATTTGTAGCTGGGATGACGGGTTCGGTTAAATAAGTTAGCGATCATGTTATGAATAGAGGAGGAAATATAGATGAAGCAGCAGGTTGAACGAAACCTCACTCCAAGTCTGGAATGGTTATCAGACCCTTCCATTTATGCAATAGGCAGAGTGCACGCGCATTCTGACCATCGATATTACCAAACGAAAAATGAAGCCGAAGCGCTTGGAGAAATGCCCTGGCGCCACAGCCTGAACGGCAGCTGGAAATTTAGCTATGCCCAAAATGCCATGGAACGGCAGGTTCAATTTTATAAGGAGGACGTGTCTTGCAGAGGCTGGAAGGATATTGAAGTTCCCGGTCATATCCAACTTCAGGGTTATGGGCAGCCACAGTACGTGAATACGATGTATCCATGGGACGGTCATGAGCATCTTAGACCTCCGATGATCTCTGAGGACCACAATCCTGTAGGCAGCTATGTCAAATATTTTGAAGTTCCTGCGGGCTGGGAGCAACGTCCGGTGTATATATCTTTTCAAGGAGTTGAATCGGCTTTTTATATATGGCTAAACGGGGAATTTGTTGGCTATAGCGAAGATAGCTTTACACCGAGTGAATTTGATTTAACATCATACTTGACGGAAGGCGAAAATAAGCTGGCGGTCGAAGTTTATCAGCGCAGCACGGGGAGTTGGTTGGAGGATCAGGACTTCTGGCGCTTTTCGGGAATCTTTCGTGAGGTGTATCTATACACCGTGCCGGATGTTCATGTGCGGGATCTCCATGTTCAAACCGATTTGGATGAAAAGTTTGAGCAAGGAACGCTTACGGCTGCCATGCAATTGATAGGTAAGTCTGCCTCAAAAGTGCTCCTTGAGCTTAAAGATAGAGCAGATAATCTTGTGGCTAGTACTGAAAGTGAAGTTTCAGGAGATTCCCTTTCGCTTACGCTTGCGGCAACAAAGGTGCAGTTGTGGAGCGCAGAAGCTCCTAATCTGTATACCCTTTACGTCTCTGTTTACAACGCATCCGGGGATCTTGTAGAAGTTGTGCCGCAAAAAATTGGTTTTCGGAAATTCGAAATGATAGATAAGATTATGCACTTAAACGGCAAACGTATTGTATTTAAAGGTGTCAACCGACATGAGTTTAATCCGCGCTTTGGACGCAGCATTACGAAAGAAGATATGCTGTGGGACATAAAAACCTTAAAACAGGCGAACATCAACGCTGTGCGGACCTCGCACTATCCGAATATGACACTCTGGTATGAGTTGTGTGATGAATACGGAGTCTATGTCATTGACGAGATGAATTTAGAGTCGCATGGATCATGGCAGAAAATGGGGGCAGTTGAGCCGTCTTGGAACATCCCCGGCAATAAGCCTGAATGGCAGGATATCGTGATGGATCGTGCGATTTCCATGGTAGAGAGAGACAAAAACCACCCCTCCATTCTAATTTGGTCCTGTGGGAACGAATCTTTTGCAGGAGAAGTAATTCTGAACGTAGCCAATTATTTTCGAGAGAAGGATCCTACTCGTTTGGTTCATTATGAAGGGGTGTTCCATAACCGTGAATATGATGATTCGAGCGATATGGAAAGCCGCATGTATGCGAAAGCGGCAGATATCGAAAGGTATTTAACAGAAGATCCGTTAAAGCCATATATTAGCTGTGAATACATGCATGCGATGGGCAATTCCGTCGGGGGATTGCATAAATACACAGAGCTAGAGCAAAAGTATCCCATGTATCAGGGTGGATTTATCTGGGATTATATGGATCAGGTGATTGTGAAAAATGATCGATACGGTAAGCCCTTCATGGCTTATGGAGGAGACTTCGATGACCGTTCAACCGATTACAACTTCTCCGGTAACGGAATTGTGTATGCGGATCGGAGATGGTCGCCAAAAATGCAGGAAGTGAAATTCCTGTATCAGAACGTCAAGCTGCTCCCGGACAGTCAGGGTTTTACAATCAGAAATGAAAACTTATTTGTGGGCTTGGATGCTTATGAATTACAATACGCTCTGAACTATGAGGGTAGGGACATCCAGCGTGGAACTGTATTCGCTCAGGTTAATCCGGGCGAGGAAAAATATGTAGAAGTTGATCTACCTGATATTAAGAATCAGCCTGGCGAGTATAGCTTGGATGTTGCACTTGTCCTGAAGGAAGATTCATTATGGGCGAATAGCGGTTATGAAATCGCTTTTGGCCAGCATGTTTTTCAAGTGGCCAATACGTCAGCCGAGGAGTCTTTAACAGATGCTAAGATAACATCTGTCGTGAATGATTTTCGCGTGGTTGAAGGAGATGTGAATATTGGTGTACATGGTCGTGACTTCTCCGTAATGTTCTCAAAGCAGGCGGGTACATTAATTTCTGTTAAATATTCAGGACAGGAAATGATCTCTTCACCGCCGGCACCGCTCTTCTGGAGAGCAATGACCGACAATGACAAGGGGGCAGGAATGCATTTCGACTCTTCCCCTTGGTATGCAGCAAGCTTGACCCGTAGAACGTTAAGCTTCGAGCTCGTGGAGGAGAAAGACCGTGCGACGGTGACTTACGTGTATAAGCTTAGTGTATCAGAGGCGGTACGTGTAAGTGTAACTTACACCGTGTTCTCCGATGGAAGCATAAAGGTGAAATCAAGCTACCATGGAGCAGCGGGTTTACCAAAGCTTCCGATCTTCGCTTTAAGCTTTAAGGTGCCAGCAGATTATAACCAGCTGGATTGGTATGCAAATGGGCCGGAAGAAAATTATATCGACCGTGCGTGTGGGGCGAGATTGTGTCGCTTCCAGAATCATGCGGTGGACAATGTGTCGTCCTATTTGGTGCCGCAGGAATCGGGCAACCGCACAGGTGTGCGCGAAGTATCCATAAAGAACGATTATGGCCAAGGCATTATAATATCGGCACCAGCTGCAGCCCCTGTTGAAGCCAATATCTCGCCATACACGGCAATGGAGCTGGAGAATGCGACACATCATTATGAGCTGCCGAACGTTCACTATACCGTTGTTACCATTGCTGGACGTCAAATGGGTGTAGGCGGGGATGACAGCTGGGGAGCTCCAGTTCTTGATGAATATCAAATCAATCCATCCTTAGATATGGATTTTGAATTTACAATTCGCAGAGCATGATTTTTTTGCAATATTTGAAGTCATGTATTAGATGATAAAAATTCAACAGGCTCGGTTCAACGTTAAATTTGAACCGAGCTTTTTTATGCTCGTTATAATTCCGTATAATTTGAGCTCAGTAAAACCTTATAAAGTCCTTAGATTTGCTATATATGATCAACTTATAGCAAATGAGAGGATGATATAGGATGGGAGAGTATATTTTACAAACTAATAATTTATCCAAGAGTTTCAGGGGGCAGCGTGCGGTTAACGATATTAGCATAACCGTAAAAACTAATTCGATTTATGGACTGTTAGGCCCAAACGGCGCAGGTAAATCGACGACTCTAAAAATGATAACAGGGATTCTTCGAGCGACGTCAGGACAGATTTTATTTGACGGTCATCCATGGACACGTAAGGATTTACTCCACATTGGAGCGCTGATTGAGTCCCCGCCACTTTACGGGAATCTGACTGCTGCCCAAAATTTGAAGGTACATACGACAATATTAAACTTACCGGATTCTCGGATTCGGGAAGTTCTTGAAATTGTTGATTTAACAACAACAGGCAAAAAAAGAGCGGGACAATTCTCTATGGGTATGAAGCAACGTCTCGGGATTGCGATCGCTTTGTTAAATCAACCCAGACTCTTGATTCTGGATGAACCGACAAATGGGCTTGATCCGATTGGGATTCAGGAATTACGTGAGCTTATTCGCTCATTTCCTGCACAAGGGATTACAGTCATCTTATCGAGTCATATTCTTCATGAGGTGGAGCAAATTGCCGATCATATTGGAATCATTAGTAATGGTGTTCTAGGGTATCAGAATGCAATATATCCCGGTGATGATTTGGAGAAATTGTTCATGGAAGTCGTGACTCGGAACAGACAGGAGGTAACAAGATGATCCACTATTTTTTATCCGAAAATATTAAATTCAAACGAACATTTTCGCGAAAATTGATTGTCGTGGTGCCACTGTTTTTTCTTCTATTTTCATTTTTCACACAACAGAACCTGCAAACTGAAGACCACTATTTTATGGAAATGGTCTTTAATTGGTGGCCGCTGTTATTCATGACCATAGGATCTGCTTTGTTGTCTACACTATCGAATAACAAGGATCGTAAGGCTGGAGGGTACCGTAGCTTAAGCAGTCACGGAATTAACATCGTTAAACTGTGGCTCAGTAAAATTATGGTGGTGTCATATTATTTGCTGCTGTCTTCGCTGCTCCTTATTGCAGTAATGTACCTATCTGGTCTTTTGTTTCCTTTGGGTGCAGCACCCTTATCTGAAATTACAACAGCCGCTATTGTTGTCTGGTTGACCTCTTTGGGGATGATTCCAATCTATTTTTTCTTAGCCGAACAATTTGGGGCGGTAGTGTCTATTCTTGCAGGTCTGTTTGGGATGATTGTGAGTGTACTAGCAGCGGATCAACCTTCATGGATTTATGTTCCGTGGAGTTGGGCTTTAAGGTTAATGTGCCCCATTGTTGGTGTGCGTCCCAATGGTGTGGCTCTTTCAGCAGAGGATGCTCTAAGAGACTCTTCGGTTATTTTACCTGGAATTGTGGTGTCGCTTGTATTCTTTTTGGTAACCCTCACCTTAACTAGCTGCTGGTTTAGTAGAAGAGAGGTGTGATAGAGATGGTGATACTCCGACTATTACAAGCTGAATGGTTGATGACTAAGCACACTGCAATTCGTTGGTTGATATTCCTTGTTCCTGTTCTATATCCGATGATGGTACTTTGGTATTTTTTACAGCGTGCGGATCAGCTTCACATCTATGATGGTTATTTTTCATTAATAGCCTTTGGGTTGCCTATTGGGATAGGATTATTCTCTGCTTTAATGAGTGGTTTAGAGGAGGGGGCAGGTGGATTCTATAATCTATTAAGTGCTCTTTCACGTCCGAAGTGTTATATAAGAAAACTCGGGTTCATAATCTTGGCGATGATATGGATCGTATTCGGTTCAACATCAGTTCTAATACTGGGCATGAAAAAATTTTTGCATATAGAGCAGATCCAATATCTAATATTTTGGCAAGGAGCTTGTTGGGTAGTAGGTACTGCTCTAATCTTAATGATCTTTCATCTCATCTTAAGTTATGCAGGAGGCATGGGACTTTCTCTAACGGTGGGTAGTGCAGGTACGCTAATTGCAGCCATCGTAGGTGGAACCATTGTAGGCGATAAAGTGTGGTTATACATACCGTGGGCCTGGTCGATGCGGATGATTCAACTTCCCTTATTTTATGCACAACCCAACGGGCTCATTGAAACGGAAGTATTGAAGCTGCAACTTCTTCATTCCGTACCTGCTATACTTATTAGTACAATGGTAATTGCAGTGTTAGGCTTGATATGGTTTTATTACTTTCAGGGTAGGAAATCATATGAATAAATAGGAGTGAGGTCACTGGCTAATATTTTAATAATAGATGATGAACCTGATATTTTGGCGCTAGTAAATAATATTCTTAGCAAAGATCACCATAGGGTTACGGTAAAAACAAGTGCACGACATATGTCTTTGAACGAGTACTCGACATTTGATTTAATCCTGTTGGACGTGATGATGCCAGATATCGATGGTTTTGAGCTCTGTACTCAAATCAGGGATATCGTAGACTGTCCGATTCTGTTTCTTACAGCTAAATCAATGGAAACGGATATTATGTTTGGACTTAGTGTAGGTGCAGATGACTATATCGTGAAGCCTTTTCGCGCAGGCGAGTTAAAGGCTAGGGTCAACGCTCATTTGCGGCGTGAAAATCGAGGGAAAAATCATATGTTAAGCGCATCTGGAGTGAAATTCAATCTCTCGGCAAAGGAGATTTCTGTTGATAAAGAGAAAATAAATCTCACTAAAAGTGAATATCAGATATGTGAATTTCTTGCTAGAAATAAAGGTCAGGTTTTTTCCAAAGAACAAATTTTTGAATCGGTTTATGGTTATGACAAAGAAAGCGATAGCTCAACTATTACAGAACATGTGAAAAATATCCGCAGTAAGCTGAGTGCGAGGGAGGTTTCACCGATTGAAACCGTTTGGGGGATAGGCTACAAATGGGTGTGAAACGAATACGGCTCCGTACAGTCTTCATTCAATATTTATTATCATTAGGTGCATGTACTCTATTATTGGCATTTCTGTGTTTAGGGGTATTTACTCTCTTAATGCAGTATGGAATGATTGTTCCAGCAAACCATACTGAGCAATCCATTGCAAAGTCTTGGGGTGTTTTGCAGCGTGCGCCACAAATTACGGAAGAAATGATCCCTTGGGGAGCGGAATATGCGGTATTGGATCAACACGAGAACTATATTTCAGGAAATATACCTAAAGAACGCGCTCTAGATATATTGCAGAAGAATCAAAGCAGTTGCAATCTGTTGGGTACAAACTGCAGCGATGTGATTGAGCGGGAGCATGAGGTTATCGTACTGCAATATGCGATCGTACCGCAGTTCACCTCGAATTTTCTGCATAACACGCTGCCTAATCCGCAATTAACGTTATTGCTGTTTTTTGTAGTTCTGATGTTACTGGAAGTTATTCTGATTTCTGGATTTTTCGCTCGAAGACTGAGTCAAAAAATGGCTTCCTTGCAGGAAGCAGCACATCACATTGAAGCTAAGAATTTGGATTTTACTGTCGTGTATTCTGGGGTCAGTGAAATTGATGAGGTGCTATCATCTCTGGAACAGCTGAGAGAGGAATTGAAAAAGTCGCTAGAACAGCAATGGAATCTGGAACAAATGAAAAAAGAGCAGATTTCTGCGCTTGCCCACGACATTAAGACTCCTCTTACGATTATTCAAGGAAATGCAGATTTGCTGATAGACTCAGATTTAGCGGAGAATCAGCAAGAATATATAGGGTATATTTCTAAAAATGCGGATCAAATCGAACAATACATGGCAACACTTATTGAGATTTCTAATACGAGGAAACAAATTTATCCCCGCTCTAAATGGGTGAGAACGGAAGCCTTTATCCAGCAAATTCGTACGCAGTTAGATGCGTTGGTTGTCCCTAAGCGTCTTCAGATAGAATTCCACCAAGACAATCATCTGCCCCCTGAGGTGTTGATAGACAATGAGCTGCTTCATCGGGCTGTGATGAATGTGCTCGCTAATGCGGTAGAGTATTCCCCGTATGAGAGTGTGATTTATTTGCAGGTTGAGGCAAAACAAGATCGGTGGAGTATAACGGTAGCAGACAGTGGATCAGGATTTACAAGTGAAGGACTCCAATCTGCAGTTAAGCAGTTTTATCAAGGGGACAGTAGCCGTACCTCCAAAAGTCACTATGGATTGGGACTTTATATTGCCGACACCATTGTCAGGCAGCATCAGGGCAGTCTGCATATTAGCAATTCTCCTCTGACGGGTGGAGGTCAAGTTCGAATCGACGTCCCAGTTCGTGGAGTTAGGTAGAGGTTTATTACACCTCTTAGATTAACATTGGATAAAACTTCTAGTTTATCTGATGAAATTCTAAGGGGTGTATTTTTTATGACGATCAAAACCAAATTCTCAATTGTTGGAAAAGTAGATTAAAATATTGATTGCTATATACAATTAAATACAATAAAGTTGTCATATAGAGGATAATTTTGTCGATTTTTCTGCAAAAATGTTCCAATCCACATTGTATCAGGTGACATTAGGGTCTATGAGGTTCAAATCCTCCTCCTGAAAAAGACATAAGAAAGTGGTGCGCATAATGAGTAGCAACAGATTTGAAAACAAAGTAGTTATTATTACGGGTGCTGGTACCGGAATCGGAAAAGCTACAGCATTGAGAGTAGCAAGAGAGGGTGGTACTGTAGTAGTTGCCAATCGATCAGATGCTGGCGCTAACACAGTCGAAGAAATCAAAGCTTTAGGTGGAGAAGCTCTGTTTGTGCGGTCAGACGTTTCAGTTGAAGCAGACTGCAAAAATATCGTAGATCAAACCTTAGCAGCTTATGGAAAGATTGATTGCCTTTATAATAACTCAGCAATTACAGGAGATAATGCGGATGTTACAGAATATGATCCGATATTGTTTCAAAAGGTGATTCAGACAAATCTTAATGGCCAATTCTACATGTTGCATTATGCATTACCACATATGAAATCCGGTGCTTCCGTTCTAAACTGTTCCTCCTTACATGGTATTTTTATTGGGATGGCAAATGATGCAGCTTATTCAGCAAGTAAACACGCCATTGTGGGCATGACTAAATCGGTTGCTAAAGAAGTGGGTCACCGTAATATCAGAGTGAATGCTATTTGCCCTGGTCCTATTCCTACACCAACCATGAACAGATACGAAAAGCTGTTGTCTGATGATGTAGAGATGCTTCAATCTCTTATCGCTTCTGGAACGGCTTTGGGTAGATATGGTACGCCTGAGGAAGTAGCTGCTTTTGCATGTTTCCTTCTAAGTGATGAGGCTTCATTTATTACAGGTACAGCACATGTGATTGACGGGGGCTACTCCGCAACTAAGTAATTAGACGGATTATTTTACTTATATAAGCATCTAGTATCAAAGGCTTTGCGGCGTATTCCTGTTCGAAAATCCTGTAGGATGAATGGACTGGAGTTGGAAGGCGCACGCAGAGCCTTTTTTAGTTGTTTCTAAATGATAACAATTACACAAGTGTGAATGAAATTAAGGCAAATATAACCATGGATATGTTGGAATTTGTAGAAATTTGTATTTTAATATAAATAAAAAAAGAAATTTGTCGATAATAATATAGGTAATAGGTATGAGTTAAAATATATTAGAAAGGATGTTGCAATAAAACGATACAGGAAATAGATGTCATTAACTATTGATTGTAACGATATGGCATCATTTAAACAAGGCAGTTTGTTCCAAACCCAGTTGCCAAAAGTAGAAGTTACTGAAAAGCCTGGGCAGAAATTTTTTGTCTGTTGGAGTTACATACATTACTTTCTATCATTAAAAAATAACTATTAAACCTTGGAGGAATACAATTATGTCATACACAATTAAGTACAACAAAAGTGAAAACCACATCGATGTAGTATCTATCGATTTTTCTGCTGAGGATGTTCCAGGATACTTGAAAGATTTTGAGAATATCATGAAGCTTGTTAGTCCTAAATTTACGGGTACAACTGATGTAACTGAATCTGCAAGTGTACTTTCTCCTGAAGTTGCAGCAATGTTGGCTCCAACAGGTGAGATGGCGAAAGCAGCTGGCCAAGCAGGATGGGCTTATGTAACTAAAAACCCAATTTGGAAAATGCAATTGAAACGTATTTTTGGCAGAGATTTTGCTGATGCTTACGATACCTATGAAGAAGCTAGAACAGTTCTGAAAAAATTGCAATAATCTAATAAATAGAGTTAGCAAAAAGTGCGGAGAGCTTTCTCCGCACTTTTTGTTTTATCTATATTTAAAATTGAAAATCTTCATCCTTCAGTGGCTCCACATTAAGCGCCCGGACATATCCGTTGCCTTTCTTCGAGAAGAAGTCATGCTGCTTGGTGTGGGTGCTGATCCCGTTCTGAACAATCGGGTTGATCTCTTCCTCGTCAAATAGCGGATCATGGCCCAGATTCATCATCGCTTTATTGGCATTGTATCTTAGGAAAGTCTTAACCTCGTCCACCAATCCGATAGGGGCATAGATCTGCTCGGTATAACGCTCTTCATTCTCATGCAGCAGTCGAAGCAATTCTACCAGCGTATGGTGAAGTTCGCGTTGCTCGTCTTCTGGGAGCCCGTCAAAGATCTCTTGTGCCAGCACGCCGACATATACCCCATGGATGCTCTCATCCCGTAGAATAAGGTCGATGATCTCACCGCTGCAAGTCATTTTGCCCTGCCCAGCCAGATATAGGGGATAGAAGAAACCACTGTAGAACAAGTAGCTCTCGAGCAGTACGGAGGCTGCCATGGCAAGGTACAGGTCTTTAGGTGAGTCTATGTTTTTGTAATATTGTGATATGGTCTCCGCTTTGAACTGGAGGAAGGGGTTCTCTTCTACCCAGCGGAATACACTGTCGATCTCCTCTGTAGAGGACAAAGTGGTGAAAATACTGCTGTACGATTTGGCGTGAATTTGTTCCATCATGCCCATGAAGCCCAGTACGGCTTTACGTTGAAGGCCTTCGACATGCTCCATAATCTGCGGCATTCCGACTCCGCCTTGAATCGTATCCAGCAGGGTCAGGCCGCCCAGCACCTTCATATAGGAGTCCTTTTCTAGCTCACTGAGCGTGAGCCAGGACATTTTATCATCGGATAATGGAATTTCATCGTCCGTCCAGAATTGCATAATGTTCTGATTCCAGAACATCAATGAGAAATCGTCGTCGGGACGGTTCCAGTTAACGGCTTGGATAGCGGTCATAATATTGCAATCTCCTTTTCTGCGGCTATAGCCTTCCTTTTAGATCGAGCAGGTGAGGCATTCCTCGACAGACAGCTTTTTGGTCCGGGTGTAATACAGCGACTTCAAGCCTTTATGCGCCGCATACAGGTAGGAGCGGGCCAGTTCTCTGGTGGAAACATCACTGTTAACATGCAGAACGGTCGAGATACCTTGGTCGATATGGGGCTGAATTTCCGCGATCAGATCGATTACCTTGAACTGGTCCATCTGGTAAGCCGATTTATAGAAAAATACATTGTCCGGCCGCAGGTACGGCATCGGATAATAAGTAGTTGAATTAGCGTAAGTCCGAGTCTCAATCTGCTCGACAATCGGCATAACGCTTGAAGTGGCGTTTTGGATATAGGAAATGCTGGCCGTTGGCGCAATCGCCAAACGGTAAGCATGGTATAGGCCATTTGCTTTTACCGCATCCCGCAATTGTTCCCAGTCTGCTGGGGATGGGATATAAATATCTCCGAATAACGCTTGTACCCTTGGGGTAACCGGACGGTAATCAGTAGTCAGGTAACGCTCAAAATAAGCTCCCGTAGCATAATCAGAAGCCTCAAATCCATGGAAAGATCGGCCCGTTGCGGCAGCGATTTCCATACTTTTCTCCAGCGAGTGGAAATTCATGGTCATAAAGAAGGTCCGGGCAAAATCGCGGGCCTGCTCGCTTTCATAAGCAATGTTGTTCTTAGCCAGATAGCCGTGCAGATTCATGACGCCAAGACCGACAGAGTGCATCTCCTTGTTTGCTTTGGCTACGCCTGGGGCATTGGAAATGCTGGTCATATCGCTAACAGCGGTCAGGGCGATCATGCCTTCATGTACGGATTCACGGATTTTGCCATGTTCCATCACGTTAACAATGTTCAAGGAAGCCAGATTGCAGCTTACATCGCGGCGGATTGTACTCTCCTGTCCGTAGTCGGCAATTTCTGAGGTCTCCTGCAGCTGAAAGATTTCAGTACAAAGGTTGGACATTTTGATCTGTCCGACGTTTTTTAGGGCATGGGCCGCATTGGCATTGCTCTTGTTCATGATATATGGATAGCCGGATTCCAGCTGGATCATGGCAATTTTAGTCAGCATATCCCGTGCGCTCATAGCTTTCTTCTTTTTGACACGTGGATCGGCCAGCAGCTTATCATACATATCATCCAGATCCATATCGTCGAGATGCGTGCCGTAGGCTTTGTACACACTGTAAGGAGCAAATACATGCAGCGCTTCATTGTCCTTCGCCAGCTTATAAAAGCGGTTTGGAATAATCAGGCCGATGGACAGGGTTTTGAGTCTTGTTTTTTCGTCGGCGTTGATCTTCTTGCTGTCGAGGAATTCCAGAACGTCCCAGCCAAAAATGTTGTAATAGGCTGCTCCTGATCCTTTACGTTGACCCATCTGATCTGCATAGGAGAAGCCGTCTTCCATCAGCTTAAGTACTGGAATAATTCCCTTCGCAGCATCCTCAACACCCTTGATGGTCTCACCACGGGAGCGTAGCTTGGATAGGTTGACGGCCACACCGCCACCGATCTTCGACAACTGCATGCAGGTATTCAGCACATAGTTGATGGAATTGAGCGAGTCGTCCATTTCGATTAGGAAGCAGGAGACGAGCTCACCACGCCGGCTCTTACCGGCATTTAAGAAGGTTGGTGTCGCAGGTTGCAGGCGCTGTTCCATCATCGAACGGGCAAGTACCCCGGCAGTATCGGCATTGCCGCGTCCCAGGTGAAGGGCGACTGCCGCCACACGGTCCGGGTAATGCTCCAGATATTGTTTGCGGTCATTGGTTTTTACAGCGTAATCCGTGTAGAATTTCGAAGCTGCCATATAAGATGGAAAACTGAAGTTGTAGGCGTGGGTAATCTGGTAGACTTCTTCAATTTCCGCCGTGCTGTACTGTTCGTAAAAATTCTCGTAGAAATCCTGTTCAATCATATAATCAACCTTGGCTTTTGTATTCGCAAAAACCAGACTCCGGCGCTCTACATCCCGCATAAATTCGGCTACTGCCTCAAGATCTTTGTCTAACTGAAAGAAGCCACTTTCGTCTCTCTTCATCAACATGTTGTTTAATTCAATATGCCGCAACCCGGCTCACCTCCTGTTTAATCCGTTCTACATCGCCAAATGTACCTGATAACTCAAATTTACCGATAACGGGCACGTTATACCGATCTGCAATCAAGTCCGCGCTGTGCGCGAACAGCTCGCCCCAGTTCTTATTGCCGCTGGCGGCGATGCCTTTCAGATTGGCATTATTGTTCATCAAGAAAGTAGACACCTTTTCTGGAATCTGTCCAAAGCCGGTGGTATATGTAATAAGCACATAGGGCTCATCAATCGTCATATGCTCCTCAATCTGCACAGCCGGCAACTTAAGTTTGCTGATGAAGCGTCTGACATTTCCTGTTTTTGAATCATACGCGACTAGCATGGTGTTTGTCCCCCTGTAAATATTAAAAACTATTGAAAATAGTATGAAAACTGAATAGATAAGCTATAAATACTGAAAAATCGCATCTATACTATATTTAGTGTGCGTTGTTTATTTTAATTACTATATGTTGAAAAGTCAATATGGGAACAGTAGTCTTAATAGCTGGGAAAGTGTCTCGTAAGCGGTTTTTTGGTAGACTTTTAGGGCAGAAAGACCGGAGTATTAGCATTTTGCTAGTTTAAAAATAAAAATAAAAAAATTGCAGGAATAAGAGGGATACTTAGGGATGCTGCTGAGGGTGATGGCAAGCCAATAAATCTGCAAGGAACAGGGCCTGCTCCTTGCAGATTTATTGGCTTTATTTTTGCGAAGTGAGATTATTCTTAATAATCTCTTGATCTCAAGAACGGTTGTTTACTCCGAGGCTTCGGTCAGATGGTGAATCTGCTTTAAGTTGCTGCATGTATTCCCTGGGGGAAATTCCGGTTACCTTTTTGAAAACTTTACTGAAATAGAAGGCACTCTCATATCCCAGCTTCTGTGAGATTTCGTAGATGCGACCTTCCCCGCGTGCCATCATTTCTTTGGCTGTCGTGATTTTGATCTCCGTGATATATTCCACATAGTTGACCTTGGCAACCTTGGAGAAAAGGTGGCTCAGATAGTTGGGACTGAAATTGAAGACATCTGCCACTTGATTGAGCGAGAGCTTAGTTCCGAGATTTCGTTTAATATACTCTTGGACATTTTTGACGAGCTGCTCCTTGTAGCTTTGTCTGCGGGTAGAGAGGATGTCCGAGCAACCGTCCCTGAACTGGATCAGCCAGCCGGCGATCTCTTCAATCGTATGCATCTGGTAGATAGCCCGGTAGCCCTCCGGTTCATTTTCGAAAATTTGCTCCACAATGTTCTCGCCGTCTGCGAGTAGTGAAGTGGCCATGTACAGAATGTTGCAGGCGGCATCAGTGGCGGGAACCAGCAGGTCGGCCCGGCCGTCGAAGATTTCGATCATTTTGGAGATAATGGCGTATAAAGCTTGGGTATCCATTTCTTCAAAAGCACGGCGGATCTCTGTACGCAATTCGGAGAAATCAAACAACAGATGATCCTGCTCCAGCGACTCTCCTTCGGCAAAAAACACAAACGACTGTGCTTTAACCGCAGCAGGAAGCGCTTTTCGCGCAGCGAGGTAGCTTTCCCGCAGCAAATAAGGATCCTCGACCGCAAAGCCGATCGCGCCGATGATCCTTACATTGAAGTAGTTATGGAGTATGGAGGCCATATGGGTCAATAGCATTTCAATCTCTGGCATCCATTGCCGTGAATCCGTCCCGTTGACGGGCAGGGTTACAGCAAAATTGCGCAAGTCCAGACTGGTCACATAACAAGGTCTTATGGAAGTAAGCGTATCTTTGGCCATTTGGACGGTACTTGAGCACAGAGCAACCATTTTATCGCCGCGGGGCGGGACACTGTCTGGCCCCAAAATACGGCAAGTGCAGACTAGATATGCAGGTTCCTTGAGCTCAAGGTTTAAATCATCTCTCTGTAGAAGGTACTGGTTTTTATTTGCGAATAAGTTATTGAACAGGCGGATGAAAAATTTATCGCGTTGGGCTTGTAGATTGCCTCTATGAGCAAGCATAGGATAGCTGTCTAGGGTTTGAAAAGCCTCCAATTGGGAAATTGCTTTCCGAATGGAGGCATCAAGTGCCTCTGGTGTCAGTTCTAGCTTCACTAGATAATCTGTAGCCTGCACTTCAATCGCTCCACGTGCGTATTCGAATTCCTCGTAGCTTGTTAAGATGATGAACAGCGGAAGCCGGCCGTGTTTTTTGCGTACCGCACTGGCAACTTCTAAGCCGCTTTTAATTGGCATTTTTATATCGCTGATTACGATGTCAGGACGGAGGGTGTCAATCATTTCTTCCTCTTGAGCCCCGTTGTGTGCAATGCCGACAATTTCTATATTATATTGCTCCCACTTCAGCATGGACTGCAAACCGATACAGACCAGCGCCTCGTCATCAGCAATTAACAACTTGATCAATTCCATCACATCCTTGCTTGGTATGCTACTCTATTCCTTTTGCAGGAACGGCAGAAGAATCTTCATCCGGGTATATTGGCCCGGCTCACTCTCAATCGAAAGACCGTAATTTTCTCCAAATGCCAGGCGCAAACGTTCATTTACGCTGCGGAGTCCAATATTCTCGGGCATTTCTTTGCTTCCCTCACCTGGATTTGACAGAATCGTGGAGATTTCTTCTTCCTTCATCCCTACACCATTGTCTTCAATCGTAACTAGAATATCGGCGAATCCACTTTTGGCCACCTTAATGAGAATTTCTCCTCTGCCTTTGGGCTCAATGCCATGGAAGATGGCGTTCTCGACCAGGGGCTGGAGCGTGAATCGTGGAATTAGGCCGGTTAGCAGTTCCTCGTTGTCAATCTCCTTCACCATAGAGACCGTACTGCCATAGCGGTATTTCTGAATCAGAAAATAATCATCCAGCAGGCTCAGCTCATCTTTTAGCGGCATTAGTCTACGGTTGTCTTTGGCGATGCTGCGCAGCAGTCTGGATAGTGAAGTGGTCATTTCCGCGATGCCGGTAGCATTCTGAATTGTAGCCATCCATTTGATCGAATTCAGTGTGTTGTACAGGAAATGGGGATTAATCTGACTTTGCAGCATCCGGTATTCCAGCTCCTGCTTCTGTTTCTCGTCAGCGAGCCGGCTGTCCATAAGCGCTACGATATCTTGGGACAGGCGGTTAATGCCCCGGCCGACATCGCCAAGCTCGCTGTTCCATTCGATATTGCGGTCCAGCAGGAAATTGCCCTGGGCGATCTTATCAATCCGCTTCTTCAGTTTTTCCACCGGAAGACTGATGGTACGGGTAAGATACAGCGTAATGATAGCGCTTAAGACAATAACCAGGAGACAGACGCCGAGCATAACCAGAATCCATATATTTGTCTTGGGAGCGAACAGGTCATTAGATAAAGTCTGTGACAGAATGACTCCGCTGCGTACGGGATAAGATACCACGATATGGCTCTCTTTCTCGTCCTCCAGCTTGACCATGGACAGCTCGGTTTGCGGACCGACAGGTTTATCATTGGTATAGGCCACCGGTTCATACGGCTCTGCAATGGCGATGACCTGATCGCCGATGAGCTGATAATGATGATTGCCGAGCGTTAGCAGCAGCCGGGAATTCTTCGGAAGGGAGTACCCTTTCAGCTTGTCGGTAATAACAGTGGTATTCGCTAACAGGTACACTGTTCCAACGCGGGAAGCTCCTTTGCCGTAAATAGGAAAAACAAAAGGAATTCCGTTCGT
This sequence comes from Paenibacillus sp. FSL H7-0716, assembly GCF_038002705.1. Taxonomy (NCBI): domain Bacteria; kingdom Bacillati; phylum Bacillota; class Bacilli; order Caryophanales; family Paenibacillaceae; genus Paenibacillus; species Paenibacillus sp. FSL H7-0716. Next base: position 253,941 of record NZ_JBBODA010000003.1, on the reverse strand, counting down.
GTTGGAGAGCGGATCCTTGATCACCCGGTCCCATTTCTCCTCGGCATCGTTGCTAAGGCCGGTAATTTGACCGATATTGTGTATGGTAAGCGGAACAGAGGTGCCGGTTTTATCTACCTGCAGAAACTTTCCGTTGCTGTCCGTAACAATCAGACGGCGGGCATAGCTGTTGGAGCGGTTGTTCAGGAAGTCCTGCTGCATCGAGTTGAATACATTAACTGCTTCCTTAGAGCTAGCCTTAGGGGAACTGAAATAGTCCGTGATCAGGGTATTAGTAGAAGAGTTAGTGCTGCAGGTCATCGCCAGCGATGACAGGTCAATTAAATCCTGTTCAATAATATGGGATACCAGCTGCAGATTGAACTCGGTCGCCTGGATGGTTGTTTTACGCTGATAATAAGTAATTAATTCATAGCTAAAAAAAGACAGCAGCGACGCTATCAGCAGTGCGAATACGGCCATGAGCAGAATAATGCGACTTTTAATGGTGGATTTTCTTACCGTATTTAACACTCCTCTACAAAATGTGAAAACATATAAAGCGTTTTCATATACCATAGCATATTCCTGCGTTCCGATACAGAGGGAGGTACATAAGCTGAATATTTTACATGTTTTAGATAGAAAATTACAGGTTTGAATCCGAGCAGGGAAGAAGAACACAGAAAAGTGAATGAACTTTGTTTGATAATGCATGCCATTCTTGCGAAAAAAGCTATAAACTTTGAACTAAGCTCAGATGAGCCGATCGTAGTTACACAATCAGAAGAAAAGGGGATATTTAAATGAAACTGAAAAGATTCTATGGCATAACTCTCGCCACAGTATTCTCCATGAGTCTGCTGGCTGGATGTTCTGGTAATAACAACAACGAAGGTGCTGCTGCAACGACAGCTCCAGCAACGGGGAATTCTGCAAACGCTTCCGCTGAACCGAGCCAGGAGCCTGTGACTTTGAAATGGGCCTTGTGGGATTGGGAAGCTACCGCTTACTACAAGCCACTAATCGATGCCTATAAAGCTGAGCATCCGAATGTAACGATCGAATATGTCGATTTGGGGTCGACGGACTATATGACTATGTTAAGCACACAACTGTCCGGTGGCGCAGATCTGGACGTACTTACAATTAAAGATATTCCGGGCTACTCGAACCTTGTGAAACAGAATCACCTGGAGCCGCTTAAAAACTTTATGAGTGGCAACGCGATTGATCCTTCGGTATATGGAGGTACTGTAGAACAAATCGAAGTGAACGATGAGGTGTATGCGCTTCCTTTCCGCAGCGATTTCTGGATTCTCTACTACAATAAAGATTTGTTCGACAAAGCAGGCGTGGAATATCCAAGCAATGATATGACATTCGAGCAATATGATGAGTTGGCCAGAAAAATGACTTCCGGCAGCGGTTCTGAAAAAGTGTACGGAGCTCACTACCATACTTGGCGTAGTGCGGTTCAACTGTTCGGTATTCTGGACGGCAAGAACACTGTTGTTGACGGAAACTACGATTTCTTGAAGCCAACCTATGAGCGGATCCTGAAAGAACAGGAAGACGGCATCGTAATGGATTACGCCACACTGAAGACTTCAAGCACGCACTATTCTGGCGTATTCTACAATAATTCCGTTGCTACTATGAACATGGGCAGCTGGTTTATCGCTACACAGATTGAGAAAGTGAAGAGCGGCGAGTCCCAATCGGCTAACTGGGGCATTGCGAAATACCCTCATCCGGATGGTGTGGAAGCCGGTACAACCCTGGGTACAATTACTTCTCTGGCTGTAAATCAGAAATCCAAACATAAAGAAGCAGCACTTGATTTCATGAAATTCGTGACTGGTGAAGAAGGCGCTAAAGTTATTGCTTCCACCGGAACCATTCCAGCGATTAAGAATGATGAAGTTATCAATTCCATTACTTCCATCGAGGGCTTCCCTGCGGATGAGAACAGCAAAGCGGCACTGACTACTGTTAAGACTTATCTGGAAATGCCTATGCATGAAAAAAGCGCGGACATCGAAGTTATTTTGAATGAAGCGCATGACAATATTATGACTAAAAATGCTTCGATTGACGAAGGTTTGGATGATATGAATGCTCGCGTACAGCAGCTCTTGAATAATTAACCTTAAGAGAGCCAGCTCTAAGGGCGGGTGAAAGCCCGCCTTTTATATTAAAAAGTATAGATTTGTGGGGAAGTTTTAGAAGGTTTGGAGGAGAAAGAATGCAGAACGAAACCATATTGGGTACAAAAAAGATCCCTAAACGTCATTTGTCAAAAGGTGTCCGGGAAAACCTGGTAGCTTACAGCTTCATTGCGCCGAACTTTATCGGATTTGCCCTGTTTACGCTGGTACCCATGTTTTTTGCCTTTATCCTTGCTTTTGTGAAATGGGACGGGGCCAATCCAATGAAGTTTATCGGGCTGGACAATTTCACCCGGTTGATCAGAGATACAACATTTCACAAAGCATTATGGAATACCATTGTTTACACTATTGGCGTAGTACCGTTCACCATGATTGTCGCGCTGGCGCTGGCGATTCTGCTTAATCAGAAGATAATGGCCCGCAATTTCATGAGAACCGTATTCTTTTTCCCTTATGTAGCATCCCTGGTAGCCGTTGCTGCCGTATGGAACTTTATCTTCAGCCCTACGATGGGTCCGATCAACAATATCCTGCATACCCTTACCGGTATCCCGCTGGAGGATCTTCCCCGCTGGGCAGCGGATAAACACTGGGCGATGTTTACAGTAATACTGTTTACAGTGTGGAAAAACATGGGTTATTACATGGTTATTTACTTGGCAGGTCTTCAGGGCATCAACCCTGAATTGTATGAGGCTGCTGAACTTGATGGTGCGGGCGCGTGGAGAAGATTCCGCAATGTGACGGTCCCTCAACTGGCGCCTACCTCTTTCTTTGTTCTGATGATTCTAGTCATCAATTCGTTCAAAGTCTACGATATCTTTATCAACCTATTTGCCGGCGCCGATAACCAGTTGAATGATTCTACAAGGGTTATGGTGTATCAAATCTACAATACGGCGTTCCGCTCGCTTGATTACGGATATGCCAGCGCCATGGCCATTGTATTGTTTCTGCTGGTACTTGGCATCACCATCGTCCAGTTCCGCGGCGAGAAGAAATACGGACAATAGGAGGATTCAAAAGATATGGTTGGTAAAAGTAAAGGACTTAGAATCAGCATTATGGTTCTTGTGTATATTTTGTTGTTTGCGACAGTACTAGCGATGCTGGTTCCGTATATATGGATGTTGTCTTCTTCACTCAAGATGAACAAAGATGTGTTTTCCTTCCCAATGCAGTGGATTCCACAGAATCCGCGCTGGGAGAATTTCGCGGATATCTGGACACGGATTCCGCTGGGCCGTTTTATTTACAATACGGCGAAATTATCGATTATCGTAACGATTCTACAACTACTGACTTCCAGCTTTGCTGCGTACGCGTTCTCCAAACTGCATTTCCGGGGAAAAAACATTCTATTCCTTGGATATATTGCAACAATTGCGATCCCTTGGCAGGCTTACATGGTGCCGCAATTTATCCTGATGCGTTACATGGGGCTTAACAACACGCATTTGGCAATCATACTGCTGCAGGCATTCTCGGCATTTGGAGTATTTCTGATGCGCCAGTTTTATCAAGGTGTTCCGGATGAATTATGCGAGGCTGCCCGTATTGACGGCTTGAGCGAATATGGAATTTGGGCGCGAATCATGCTGCCGTTGTCCAAGCCAGCATTGTCTACATTGACGATCTTCACCTTTGTCGCTACCTGGAATGACTTCCTGGGGCCAATGATTTATCTGACAGATACGAAACTCAAGACCATCCAAATCGGACTAAGAATGTTCATCTCGCAATATTCCGCCGAATATGGCCTGATTATGGCTGCAAGTGTGGTGTCCATTATTCCGGTTGTGATTGTTTTCCTGGCTCTGCAAAAGTACTTTGTACAAGGTGTTGCAGCATCGGGCATTAAGGGCTAGAACCGTATTTGACCTGGCAGTTGCATGCTTCATAGGCTGCCAGGTTTTTTTATAAGTCAAAGGGGTCAGTATAACTCTAGTAATTATTCATTTAACAATGAAATGAATACGCTTTCTTTTATTATTGGCCATCAAAGGAGGAGAAGAGAATGAACAGAAAGCACTTTCGAAAAAGGCTTTTCTCAATAACGATGACTACTGCGCTCGTAGTTGGGATGTTTCCGGCATTCACTCTGCCTGCAGCCTCAGCTGCTACCGTAAATTCTATCTACGCTGCCGCCCATATGGGGGCTACAACAATTGCAGATACTACTCTGCCAGCCAGCATTGATATCGGAGGCCAGAGCACAGCAGTGAACTGGAATATTGGAGCAGATACCTTTGCCGTGCCATACGATGCCGTGACCGTCAGCGGTACAGCAAACGGGGGGCCGGTCGTTGCCAGTGTGGAAGTTATTCCGCCCGCAAGTAATCCGTTGGTTTACTTTGTGGATAGCGGCAGAGGGGGCGATTCCGTAGGCAACGGGCCTACTTCCTCGCCGCTGTACGAAGCGGTCCGTACGCTGAGCGGCAGCGTTTTGCTCAACCAGTCACCCGACCAGAAGTATATCAGCGGTACGGCGGACTGGGGATTTGATGATTCCGTAAACAAGGTCAAGAATTCTAAAGACGGGGGACTTACCGATCCAGCTACCGATCCGTCCCTATGGACTGTCGGACTTCGTGCCGACCCTGCCAGCAATCATATCGTGTATAAATTAAAAGCGCTTGAAGCTGGAACCTATACGCTCAGCAGCGGTTTTCATGATTGGTACGGCAGCCGCTCCCGTGTAATACGTCCTCAGATCGAGTATAAGGATGCTAGCGGGGCAACCAAGAACATCTTGTTTGACCAGTTCAACACTAATGTGACTAAGCTAATTTCAGGCGAATTCACTATTCCTGGAGACATTGACGTTAGTAGTCCAATGACGCTGACTTACGCCTATGTTGCTGACGAAAAACCTATTTTGAGCTGGTTCGCCGTTGCCAAGGGCGGAATCAAGAAACAGATCGAAGAGGCTACACAGAGCGCAGCTTCTATGGTCAAGGTTCTGCTTGACGGCAACGATATCCAAGCTGACAATGTCAACGGCCTCACATTCAAGGGGTTTGGCGTACTAAGCGCTAACAGCACCAGTGCGCTTTTGCTGGACTATAAGTCAGAGCATCCAGAGGCTTATGCAGAAATGCTACAGATCTTGTTCGGTGGAGAACATCCGCTCATGACGCATGTGAAAATCGAGATGGGCAATGACCGCAATAACTCCACGGGACCTGACCCGGCGACTATGCGTACGGCTGATGAAGAGGCAAATGTTACCCGGCATCCCGGCTTCCAGCTTGCCGCAGATGCCAAGGCAGTGAACCCTGATCTTAAAGTGAGCATCCTGCGATGGAGTGCTCCGGCCTGGGCGAATAACAACGACAAAATCTATACTTGGTACAAAAAAACCATTCTGGCCGCTTATCGTGAATACGGTTATATGGCCGATTACGTTAATCCTTATATCAACGAGCACGCTCCAGATTTGGCGTGGACCAAACAGTACGCTGAGAGAGTCAAGACTGACAGCGAAGGCTTCAACAGCACCGAAGAGCGGGAACTGTACAACCGGATCAAGTCTGTGATATCCGATGAAGTCGGGATTGGCAGCTTCGGTGCCAGTATGGTGAGTGATCCTTCTCTGCGGGAAGCTGTGCCGATTGCTGGATACCACTACAACACGGACGATGATAGCGCAGGCAATTTCAAAAAACTCGCGGAACAATATGATATTGAGATCTGGAACAGTGAGGCGCAGTCTACCTTCAGTAATTCCTCTTTCCGTCCTAACAACAATATGAAAGATCCTACAGTGGCAGGAACCGGCATTGGTGGTGTCGGCAGTCCGCTGGAGATGAGTAACACGATTATTAAAGGATTCGTTAACTCCCGCCGGACGCACTTTATTTACCAGCCAGCCATTGGCTCCTTTTATGAAGGCGGACAATATTCCTTCAAGGAATTGGTCAGCATGCGCGATCCGTGGTCAGGCTGGATTCATTATGATGCGGGTCTTGTCACTCTGCAGCATTACAGCTGGTTTGCGAATGTAGGCTGGGAGAACGAGGATAATACTGCTGGGATCTGGCGAGCGGTTCCTCAAGCCAGCTCCACAGGTGCGACAGGCACCAATCCGGTCAGCGGCCGCAACGGTTCTCCTAGCTATATAACCCTTGCAGCACCTGATAAAAAAGATTTCTCGACGGTTATCGTGAACGACAGCGAGTATTCCAAAATCTACAAGCTGCAGACAGTCAATATGGCTTATACGGGTAATCCATCCATGGAAGTATGGGAAACCCGTGCCGCTGATGCAGGAGAAGCGTTCAACAGCAATTATATGCAGTATCTTGGAGACGTCACTGCAGACGGTAGCGGGGTATATACCGTTAAGATTAAGCCGTATTCGACCGTGACTGTGTCTACTTTGAAGAACAAGGATAAAGAAGAATATAATACACCGCTGCCTGTAGAAGGCGAGCGTACCGTACTGGATACTGATGCTACAGGAGCGGGACACAGTACTGGGGACAACATTTTGTACGCTGATGATTTTGACTATTCCAAGCAGACTGTTGTGAAGATTGGTGCAGGCGGTCAATCTGAGGGTACCCAGAGCTATATCGAATCCCGCGGCGGTTCCCAAAGCGTTATCCCGCGTTATACCCATGACCGCAACGGGGCATTTGAGGCCTATCTTCCAGAGGGGGCAGACAATTATGTCCTGCGGCAGCAGCTGGACACGGGAACCATGGGGCTTGGCGGCACATGGAACAGCGGAGATCCTGTAACGGCCATCGGCGACAACCGGTGGATGAACTACAAGGCCAGTGTTGATGTTTCGTTCGAAACAAACAATACTCAGGGCGGAGCCAATTATGCTGCGATAGGCGCGCGTTATCAGGGAGGTGGCAGTTCCCACTCCATAACCGGTACACCGTATGTGCTGAAATTCTGGTTCGACGGCGGCTGGCAGCTGCTGGTCAACAATAGTGCAGTAGCGAGCGGAAATGCCGCGAACGGTTCCGGCGGCGTGAAGATCGACGGATTCGATACCGCATATGACGCATGGCATAATATCGCCGTTCAGGTTGCGGGCGATAAAGTGACTGCCTATCTGGATGGGGTGAAGCTGGCTTCCTATACCGATCCTACTCCTGAATTGTCCGGCCGGGTAGATCTGACCAGCGGCTACTATCACGTCCGCTTCGATAATTTGAAGGTGGAGAAGGTTGAGGGCTACACGCCGTATTATTCAGAGCTTCTAGACAATCTTGAAATGTATGACCTGGCTGCGGCTCCGAACCCTAAACTGATATATACCGGGTCGTGGAGCCATATAAACGGAGCGGGCATGTACATTTACCAGCGTTCTCTTTCTACCAGCCAGGCTGTAGACGCTGCAATGGAATATACGTTTGAAGGCACCGGACTGGATATTCTAGGAGCAAATAACGGGTCGGCTAAGCTTGAGGTAACGGTGGACGGAAAAGTCATTGCACTGTCGGCTGATACATTAGCTTCCAAGGAGCTGTACCAGACGTACGCACTCCGCGGGCTTAAATATGGCCAGCACCATGTGCAGATAAAGGTGGTAAGCGGAACTTTGGTTGTCGATGCGGTGGCGGTTGTTTCCGGGGAAGTAACCGGTACTGTAGATACTGCTGCTCTTCAGGCGGCGGTAACAGCCGCGAAAGAAATAAACAAACAGGATGAATATTCGGACAGAGACTGGCAGCTCTTCGTAGATGCACAGAGCGCTGCACAGGAAGCACTGGATAATCCTATTTTATACAAATTGGATCAGGAAGGAGTTACTCAGCTTGAAGCACGCCTGATCTCCGCCCAGAACCAGTTGACTACGGGAGATATACGGGAGCTTGTCGCTCCTCAGGATTTGGCTACTTATACTGGAAAACTGCCGAATCTTCCAGACAAGGTGGAAGCCACTCGGGCAGACGGATCCAAATTGCTGGTATCCGTAAAGTGGAATGTAAATGCGGCCAGCTTCAACAATCCGTATGAACGGGTAGCTGTAACCGGCACTTATGGAAATCTGAAAACAACTTGTTATGTGGAAGTGGTACCGGAGGGGCTCTTATACTTCCTCGATGCTGGTGTATCGGTGGACGGTATCACGCCGCCGTATACATTAATCAAGGATTTTGTAGGTGACAGCTTGCTTAATAACAAGGCGGATCAGCCTTCGACAGGCAGTGGGGTATGGGGGCATACCAGTACTAAGTACCTCCTCAAGGGGCTTGGTGGTGCTGTAGTTCCTTCTGATAAAAGTCAGACAGGTGTTTATGGTTCGGATACAAAAAACAATCCACTTGTATACCTGCTCCCTTTGAACGCAGGCAAATATACGATTACGTCATTCCATCGGGACTGGTGGAACAACACCAACCGCACGATGGATATTACGCTCAGCTACATTGACGCTGAAGGGAAAGAAGTGACCAAACCGGTCCGAACCGGCCTCGTCGCAGGTCCTAATGGCGCTATGATTAACTATGACTTCACGCTTCCGGTGAGCGGTACTGTGAAATACTCAATAAACAATACGTATTCAGGCAATCAGGCTGCATTGATCAGCTATGTGGCTGTAGCTAGAGATAAAGCCAGTGTTGCTAATGAGCAGGCTGTAAATGAGGCTAAGAGTATCATAGAAGGTGCGGTATACAGCGTGCAGAAGGAAGCGGCAAACAGCGAAGAAGCTGTCCAGACTTGGCTGCTTCAGACGATAGGCGCTTTGCCCGGTCTCAATGATACCGGAGTTGCGATCGGTGAGATTACCTTGTCTTCCTTCCAAGAAGCAACCGATGAGACTAACGGCAGCTTCAGCTTTACGGTATCACTGAGTAAGGGAGAGGCTACAGCGGACAGTTCAGCGAGCGGAACAATCAAGCTGCCGGAGCCGGATACTGTTCAGCCTTTGATTACTCTGTTAGGTGATGCGACAGTGAATTTGCACATCGGTTCGGAATATACAGATGCAGGAGCGACTGCTTATGATGACAAGGATGGTGATATTACAGACCGTATAACTACAACAGTTAGTAGTGAAGTATACGGCTTGACTGCTCTCGATACGGCGAAAGCTGATATTTATACCTTCCATTATAATGTCAGCGATTCTGCAGGCAATGCGGCTGAGGAAGTGACAAGAAAAGTAGTTATTGCATTTGATCCGGATGTAATGAAGCCGGTGATTACACTGCTTGGTGAACCATCTATTCAACTGGAAAATGGCGCAAGCTATACGGATGCCGGAGCCACAGCGGTAGATGACCGTGATGGCGACATTACGTTGCACATTGTAGCAACGATTACGAAGAATGAGGAGAATGTACTGGCACTGGACACTAAGGCGGCAGGCATCTACACCTATCATTATAATGTGAGTGATGCGGCGGGCAACGCGGCTATCGAAGTGACTAGAACCGTGACAGTGGGCGAAGCAGAGCAACCTCCGGTAGTGACGCCAACACCAACACCGACGCCAACACCAACACCGACGCCGGAACCGGAGCCAACAACAGCACCAACATCTACGCCGGCGCCAACGGAAGCACCAGTGTGGACGGTAGCACCAACGCCAGCAGTCACCCCGTCCCCGACGCCAACACCGCTTCCGCAGACCGAAAAGGTTCTTGATCGAAAGGATTTCACGGCACCGGTTGGAGGAGTAATAACAGTTCAGCTCACTGAAGCTACAGAATCCGTGCTGCTTCCAGCAGGACTATCAGGAATCATCGGAGAGAACACTCTGCGTCTGGCTTGGAGTAAGGTTGCTATCGATCTGACCCCAGAAGTGCTGAAGAGCATTCAAGAAAAAGCTACTGGAGGTCAAACGGAGGGGGCGCGAATTAAGCTCTCAGCAGTGAAGGTATCCAGAGATGCTGTGGAACAGTTAATCAATAATCGGGCTGTTAATGGTTCCGTACATTTATCTGCGGCAAGTGATGTGATCAACTTCAGCTTGGAGGTTGTTGCTGCGAACGGCACTGCTGTAACGGTAACTGCTTTTGATAAACCGTTGAAACTTACGTTCAACTTAGATCCGGATGCCAATATAAGCTTGCTAGGCAGCTACTATATTTCTGCAAATGGTGCGCTTGATTTCATGGGCGGAACGTTGACTAATGGTAAGTGGACTGCTGAAATAAGGCATTTCAGCCAGTATGCGGTCCTGGAATACGATAAGCTGTTCACGGATGTCAGCAGTGACAGCTGGGCCAGTAATGTGATTAAGACCATGGCCGCGAAGCATATTATCGAAGGCATTTCCAGTACGGAGTTTAATCCGCAAGGGGATGTAACTAGGGCACAATTCGCTGCTATGATTGCACGCGCGCTTGGGCTTAAGGCAGGAAGCCATTCAACATTTGGTGATGTGGATTCCAAGGCCTGGTATGCCGAAGCCGTTGCAGCTGTTAGCGGAGCTGGCATCGTGCTCGGACGAAGTGCAGATTCGTTCTCACCGGATCAGAGCATTACCCGCGAGGAAATGGCTGTGATGATCGTTCGTGCTTATGAATATTTGCAGGGAAGCAAGACCAATGAACCTGCTGTAGGATCGTTCAGTGATTATTCCCGGATTCACGACTGGGCGAAGAGCGCAGCAAACATCGCCGAACAGGCGGGACTAATCAAGGGACGCGGCAATAAGCAATTCGCGCCACAAGAGACGATGACCCGTGCAGAAGGTGCACAAGTTATCTCCAATCTGCTGGGATATTTGTAAGTAGCATTTCAAAGAACCTGGCAGGCTGCATTAAGCGGGCTGCCAGGTTCTTTATAGATTTGGAGAGGCAGGGGAGTGCTTAGGAAATCAGCAGCCGGAAGTCCAACTATTCACCGCAGTTGCGATTACATCTTTTTTTGAAAAATCCTTGAATTTGAGTTTTATAGCTCAGCTCTTTTACCATATTTTCCGGGTGGAATGCCCGTGATGTTCTTGAAGGTACGGATGAAATTGGCATAATCGTTAAAGCCGGACAGATAGCAGGTATCGGATACGGAGTTCCCGGCGGACAAGAGCTGCTTGGATAACGCAATTTTTTTGAGCAAGACGTAACGGTAGATGGTTCCGCCTGTCTGCTGTTTGAACAGATGGCTGAGATAATATTTATCGACGTTCAGATCTCCAGCGATTTGCTCCAGTGACAGATTTAGATGCAAGTGGTTGTCGATATAGCTCATGGCTGATTGAATATGTGAGGAAATAATGCTGGGCACGGTGGATCGGGTACGGCTGTACAGCTCATTGATGAGGACGAGGATCTGAACCAGGTAGGTCAGAGCCAGAACTTCGCTCCCGTACTGCTGATTCTCTAATGTCTCAATCAGGCGGGAAGCAAGGGCTGTATACTCTGCAATCAGCGGTTCATCCATTTGCGCGAGATTATGCTCTCCGGGCTGGCGGTTCTGGAAACAAGCGAGCAGATTTGTAGATGCGGTACAGAAGGGATAAACAAGTGGAGCTTTGAAATGGATTGTCAATCGTTCATAGGGCTCCGGAGATAAATTGATGATTTTATGAATCTCGTGATTGTTGAACAACAGGACATTGCCCCGCTGCAGGGGATAGCTGAACTGATCTACAAAACCGTTCACCTTGCCGCCCAAGAATAGGAAAATTTCATAGTGATCATGGATGTGAAAATCCCTGGTAGGTGAGATCGGCGAATTTCCGATACCTGCCAGAATATCTCCATCGAACGGCTCATAATACTGGGCATGCTTCATTGGAATTGCCCCTTTCAGATTGATCACAATATACGCAATAAAATATCATTATTCGCAAAGACATTGCAATAATACAACACTAAACTATAGTAGAAGATTACGCAATATAACAAGATTCAGGCGGTAGGCAAGAGAAATAGCTGTAGCTGATTAGACGCAATTGAAAGGGTGGAATTGTGCATGAATGGGAAGGAACAGCGTAAATACTGGCTGGATACAATGCTGCTAATCGGGGGGCCTGTGCTGAATGCTTTGGCTGAGCGGAAATTAAAGGAACAGCTGCCTACAGAGTTCCATAGTGACCGGAGCCAGTTTGCCCATTTGGAGGCTTTTGCGAGATTGGCATGCGGAATGGCCCCTTGGCTTGAACTAGAGGGACTTGAGGGTGCGGAAGAACAGCTTAGAGCGCGTTATGCCGGGTTAATGCTGGAAGCCATTGATGCTGCTGTTGATCCGAATTCATCTGACTATATGGAATTCAAGACTGAAGGCCAACCGCTGGTTGATGCGGCATTCCTGGCACATGCGCTGGTACGTGCGCCAAAGCAGCTTGCCGGCAAGATGAGTGCGCGGGTCAAAGGGAACTTAATAACAGCGTTGAAGCAGACACGCCGGACAGCGCCAAGCGGAAGCAACTGGCTGCTGTTCAGCGCAATGGTTGAAGCCGCTTTGTATATTCTCGGCGATCCTGAATATGACCGGATGCGCGTTGGTTATGCGGTCCATATGTTTATGGATTGGTATAAGGGCGACGGGGTTTACGGGGATGGGAAGGACTTTCACTGGGATTATTACAACAGCTTTGTTATTCAGCCGATGCTGGTGGATGTGGTAGCACTTTTTGAACAGGAGTCGGAGCAATATTCGGCATTGAAACCGCTGATTCTGGAACGGGCACAGCGATACGCTACTGTTCTCGAACGGATCGTTGCACCGGATGGAACCTATCCCTTTATCGGGCGTTCGATCGTTTACCGTTTTGGGGCGTTTCAACTGCTGTCGCAGGCGGCGCTGCAGCATTTTTTGGAGGAAGCATTGCCTCCTGCACAGGTACGCTGCGCTTTGACAGCTGTGATTACGCGAATTATGGAGTATCCGGGTACGCTGGATGAGTCCGGATGGCTACGTCCGGGGGTATACGGTTATCAGCCGGAGCTTGCGGAGACCTATATCAATACAGGCAGTCTTTATTTATGCGCCTCCGTATTCCTCCCGCTGGGGCTGCTCCCTTCCGATCCTTTCTGGTCAGGGGAAGAGATGAAATGGACTTCACTAAAAATTGCAGCCGGTGAGGATGTTATGAGAGATCATGCCTTGGAATAAAAAGTATTCAGCCATATTAGTGAAGAATGAGATGCTTCGCGGATCTGACTGATCTATAAGGAGGAAAAAAGGCATGAATAAACAGATGCTTTTGGAAATAGTGCATAAAATGAAGCCAGTCGATCTGAGCTTGTATTATCCAAAGGGGGATGCGGCTGCTTTTTGGAAACGGGCGTTATCATCGGGAGTACTACAGGCAGATATCAGCGAGATCCGCGCGGAGGCGGTAAGGCTGGACGGGCAGTCTATACCTGAACTGTCGTATACGTTATTTTCCATTTATTCGCGTACGGGTTCGAGGCTGGATTATGAACGGGTCTATTTTGAACGGAGAAGAAGGCTGAATACTTATGTATTTCTGGCTTTGCTGGAGCCGGATCATCCGGAAGTACTGGAGAAGCTGGAGGACATCCTCTGGGCTATATGCGATGAGTACACCTGGTGTCTTCCGGCCCACCTCCCAGCGGATCATAATGCAGCTGATATCAACCGGTATATTGATCTGTTTTCTTCCGAGACCGGATTTACTTTAAGTGAAGTTTTACTTTTGCTCGGGGAACGACTTTCGCAGCTTCTGAGATCCCGAATCCACCATGAAGTAGAGCGGAGACTGTTTCGTCCATTTCTTGTAAATGGTCCTTATGATTGGGAGACAGCGCGGCATAATTGGGCAGCGGTCTGTGCGGGATCAATCGGGGCTGCTGCCTTGCTGTCTGTGGAGGACCCGGCCATGCTTGCGGATATTCTGCTGAGGACAGAGCGCGCCATGTTGCATTACCTGGAAGGGTTCGGTGAGGACGGTGCCTGTCTGGAAGGCCTTGGGTACTGGAATTATGGGTTTGGTTATTTCACTTATTATAGCGATCTGCTCTGTTCCAGAAGCGCAGGCAGACTGGACTGGTTCAAGCAAGAGAAGGTAGCGCAAATCGCGCGCTTCCAACAAAAATGTTTCATTGACGGAAGTCATGTAGCCAATTTCTCTGATTCAGTGCCTCAGGTGCTTGTACATATGGGATTGTCCCATTATCTGGCGGAAGTCTGTACGGATGTCGAACGCCCCCCATCTGCTTTGCGCGCTCCTTACACTGAAGATCATTGCAGCCGCTTTGCACCGGCTTTCCGCAATCTGATCTGGACCAGGGCTGGCAAGGAGGACGAAGCTTGGCGAGCCGCCAGCTATTTTCTCCCTGATGCCGCTTGGCTTGTCTCGCGTCATATGTCGGAGGCGGGTTCATTCGGATTCGCAGCCAAGGGCGGGCACAATGCTGAACCGCATAACCATAATGATCTGGGACATTTCATTCTGAGCGGCCGGGGAGAAATCTACGCATCCGATCTTGGGAGCGGAGAGTATACTGCTGATTATTTTGGGGCTGGCCGTTACCACTATGACTGCAATGGATCGCAGGGTCATTCGCTGCCGATCATTGATGGCCGGTATCAGCTGGCCGGTCGGGAGTTCAGCTCCACAGTGCTGCATGCATCGGCGGCGGAGGAGAATGATGAGCTGACACTGGATCTGACACAGGCTTATCAGGTAACAGGACTACAGTCCTTAATCCGTTCGTTCGTCTGGCATAAAGAGGAACGTCCTCGGCTGGAGCTGACAGATACCTACCGGTATGCGGAAATTCCGGCGAGCTGGACGGAGCGGTTTGTCACCTGGCGTGAGCCTAAGCTTCTTCATCCGGGTACCTTGCTGTTGCCGGGGACTACGGCTCGCGGCGTTGAAGTGACATACGATTCACTGAAAGTTGAGCCGGAGATTACTGTGCATGTGTACCGGGATCATTTTGGCATGGAGAAGCTCTGGTATAGTCTGGACTTCCATGTGCTTCAGCTTGGCGCGGTGGGCAAACTGGTATTCACTTTTCAATTTCTATAAAAGATGGGTCTGAGCTTATAAAAAGTCCTCTATCAGAGGGTAGAGGCTAATTCGAATAAAGGCGGGATTTAGATGAGTAGATTAGTAAAGCAAGCTTGGGTAGACGAGGCTTGGGGCAAAGCCTTGGAGAAGACTAGAACGAACAGCCGGAGAATCGGTGCAGAATTCCCCCATGCCAGTCAAGGCGGCAAATACGTGCTTGAAGCACCAAACTGGTGGACGGCCGGCTTTTGGCCGGGAATGCTCTGGCAGCTCTATGCTGAGAGTGGTGATGAGGATTTGAAAGCGGTTGCTGAGCGGTGTGAGGAACGGCTTGACGAGGTGCTGGATGGTTATGTGAAGCTGGACCATGACCTAGGCTTTATGTGGCTGTTGACCAGTGTTGCGAACTACAAGCTCACGGGCAGAGAAGCATCACGAGTCCGGGCGTTGAAGGCAGCTAACTATCTGGCGGCCCGCTTCAATCTAAAAGGACGCTACATCCGGGCCTGGAATCCATGGAGTGAAGGCGAGGATAACAGTGGGGTAGCCATTATTGATTGCTGTATGAATACCAGCCTGCTTTTTTGGGCTTCCGAAGTAACAGGGGATCCACGTTATCGACATATCGCTGAGGCGCATATGGATACGGTGCTGGAGCACTTCATCCGGCCGGATGGTTCGGTTTATCACATCGTCAACTTCAACCCGGGATCGGGCGAAGTGGTTGAAAAGCTTGGCGGGCAAGGTTATGCGCCCGAGTCGGCTTGGTCGCGCGGGGCAGCCTGGGCGCTCTACGGACTGTCATTGGCCTATCATCATACGGGCAAGCAGAGTTATCTCAATGCATCCAAGCAGGTCGCGCATTTCTTCTTGACCCGTCTGCCCGAAGATCATGTTCCACATTGGGATTTCCGTGCTCCCGGTGAAGTTGGAGAGATTCGGGATAGCTCTGCTGGTGCCTGTGCAGCGAGTGGCTTGCTGTTGTTAGCTAGCCAAGTAGATGACTCGGAGGCGCATGTATATCAGAACGGGGCTATAAGAATTACAGAATCCCTTTATAGGAATTATGGAACTTGGGACAATGCAGAAGAAGAAGGATTGCTGCTTCATGGTACGAGTAACTATCCTGAGAATCGGAATATAGATGTTCCGCTTATCTACGGAGATTTCTTCTATGTCGAAGCGCTAGCCCGGCTAAAAGAAGCCGGACCGTTCTACTGGGAATAGGGGGCATATAATGCAGACTGAGAAGACATTTACGACTATTGCTAAAAATCCGCTAAAGACCCGGGAGGATCTGATCTCTGCTCTTGAACAGCTTACAGATCCGCTTCGGCCGCTCTACAGCAGAGGTGGTGCACGGCTGGCAATCGGCGGAACAGGAGCCAGCTATCCGGCTGCAACTGCAGAAATGGAAGGTTTCTCCCGGGTATTATGGGGCTTAGTGCCCCTGCTCATAGGAGGGGGAGAAAGCGGGCTTTGGGATACTGTGCTGGATGGCATACGCCACGGCACGGATCCTGCCCATGAAGAATACTGGGGTGAAGTTCAAGATTATGACCAGCGTCTGGTAGAGATGGCGGTCTTCGGTTTCGCCTTAGCCGCCATTCCTGAACAGATCTGGTCACCACTTACCCAGAAGGAACAGGAGCAATTGTACAGTTGGCTGAATCAGATTAATTCCCATCCTTGCTATGACTGCAACTGGCTTTTCTTCAACGTGCTGGTTAATGTCGGATTCCGCAGAGTCGGCTGTCCCTACGACGCGGATCAGCTGGAGAATAATCTGAAGCGAATGGATGACTTTTATCTGGGTGATGGCTGGTACAGTGATGGAATTAACGGGCATAGCGATTATTATGTTCCTTTTGCCATCCATTACTATGCGCTACTGTACGCGAAGCTGATGGAACAGGAGGACCCGGAACGTTCACAGGTGTTCAAAGAACGGGCCCGGCTTTTTGCCACCGAATTCTTGGGCTGGTTCGCTCCGGACGGATCTGTCCTTCCTTATGGAAGGAGCTTAACCTACCGCTTTGCCCAGTCTGCTTTCTGGAGTGCCCTCGTCTATGCAGGCGTTGAAGTATTCCCTGTAGGTGTGGCCAAAGGATTAGTACTGCGCAATTTGCGCTGGTGGTTCAGCCAGCCGATCTTTGATGCCAGAGGCGTTCTGACGATTGGTTATACCTACCCCAACTTGGTCATGGCGGAGAATTATAATGCTCCCGGTTCCCCCTACTGGGCGTTAAAGACATTCCTGCCATTGGCTCTCAGCGCGGAGCATCCATTCTGGAAGGAAGAAGAACTGCCGCTGCCGGATATTCCTGCAGTTATAGTCCAGAAGCCTGCGCATCTTGTCATTGTCCGCGAACCTGCTTCCGGCCATGTGGCTGCCTTCAACAGCGGTCATCTATATACGAATGAACACACCCACACGTCTGCCAAGTATGAGAAATTTGTATACTCAACAGGCTTCGGATTCAGTGTGCCTCGTTCCGAATGGGGATTGTCTCAGGGTGCATTTGATTCCATGCTCGCTCTGAGTGAGAGCGGGGACAACTTGTATCGGGTCAGACGGCGGAATATGGAGTCAAGAATTGTGGACAATGTGCTGCACTCCGTCTGGAAGCCATGGACTAATGTTGAGGTTCGGACCTGGATCGTTGCTGGGCTGCCTTGGCATATTCGGATACACCGGATCGAGACCGGACGACCGTTGGACGCCGCAGAGGGCGGCTTTGCGCTTGGTCAGGAAGCAGGGGTGGAACAGCAGATCGGCCTTACAACAGCGGCAGTATCTACAGCATGGGGAACAAGCGGAGTCAAGGGGTTGATCGGCTATGAAAAGGCTGAGCTAATTTGGCCTAATGCCAACACAAACCTGCTTCATCCCCGGACTGTTTTGCCAACACTGACGACTTTCCTTGAACCTGGAATCCACTGGCTGGCTTCGGCTGTATACGGTGATCCGTCAGGAGATTCTTGCGGCGGTATTTTAGAACAATCACCAGAGTCTATATTGAAGGTTGCTTTTGATAAGGACATCATTAAGGTTCTTACGTCTAGTGAAGCGGAATTTATTATCAGAAGAGAGTGAGAATTACCTCTAACAACATCGTGTTAAAAGACAAGTGAATGAGTAGAGTATGACTGATTTCTCGTATAAAAAATAAATTTCTGTGGTTGTACAATTTCCCACGTACAGGCACTTCTAGGCGCACGCCCACATACAATAAGGATGACCATGAACCCGTAAGGCAAACAGATCGGTTTCATTGTACAAGTGCGGGAGGTGTCGCCAAGTTGCCTGGATTCTTAAGCACGATTGCGTTGCTGATCAAAGAACTGACGCTGCTGGTATCATACGTAAGGAATAATGCATTTCCACAACCGCTCTCGGAGCAGGAGGAAAGCCGATACTTAGGGATGATGGCTGAGGGAGATGCCAAGGCCCGCAATTTGTTGATTGAGCATAATTTGCGGCTCGTTGCCCATATAGTGAAAAAATTCGATAATACCGGCGAAGACATGGAGGATTTAATCTCCATCGGAACAATTGGCTTGATTAAAGCTATCGAGAGCTACCGCCCGAACAAAGGCACAAAGCTGGCCACTTTTGCTGCCCGTTGTATCGAAAACGAAATTCTGATGCACCTAAGATCCTTGAAGAAGACTCGTAAAGATGTATCTCTGCACGATCCGATTGGGACAGACAAGGAAGGTAATGAAATTACTTTGATCGATATCCTTGGCTCCGAGGCCGATGATGTCATTAAAGAAGTCGATCTTAAGATCGAGAAGAGCAAGATATATCGGAATCTGGATATACTGGATGATCGGGAAAAAGAAGTTGTGGTGGGTAGGTTTGGGCTGGATACAGGTGGAGAAGAGCGGACGCAGCGGGAGATTGCTAAGGAGCTAGGGATCTCGCGGAGTTATGTGTCGCGGATAGAGAAGAGGGCGCTGATGAAGCTTTATCATGAGTTTTATAAGGCGAAGCGCTAGGATTTTAGATAATAACTAAAGATTCACTATAGATTTTATTAAAAGCGACTTGCCAACAAGGGAGTTGCTTTTTTGTTCTGTTATGTGGTTCTAGATGAATAAAAACAAGTGGTTTTGGAATAACAGACGGACTTCAATTGAAGGCTTAGATGAAGAATATCGGGAACTTGGAGAGTTTGGACTTGTGACCAGCGAGGACTAAGAGAAAATATGTCGACAAAACAGGTAGAGCGAGCGGTGAAGTAGAAGAAAGAAGTGCTAAAAAGTGCTCGAAGATCTGGATGCAAGACATGAGACAGAATGGTATGAAAAGATTGAGAGATCAGAAATGAAGAACCTTGATGATAAGAGACTGATAAAGAAGGTCTACGAGCAATACAATAGGGTCAGTAAATATCTTATCTAGGTCCTTAATTTTCAAAAGTGTTGAATTGAAAATTATAACTAAATATTAATTGACTTAGTTCAACTCCTTATAGTTAGTATGTTACAATCTGGAAAGGTATCGTTTCCAGTCTGTCATAATACACTAAATCTATTGCAGAGGTATAAGTTACTTTTACATAGATAGTATATTTCTCAGTGATAGAGCTTTTATACCAATCTACTAAGGGAATTGAAAACGCTGATATCTCTTGACTACGATTCTATAGAAAACAAGGTGTTCCTGAGATGACTTTGAAGAAAAGGATTTTTTTCATTTATTTAATAAGTTCGTTGATTCCGTTTGTTTTTATCAGCTTGATCTCATATTATACGATCAATTCGATTCTAACAAATAAACTTGAAACAGGTATCCAAAGTAATCTTAAGCAAGTGACCTTATCCTTGGATAACTCGCTCAGTAGCCTTAATCACATCTCGCAACAGTTTGCTTACGAAGGCACCATCCTGAAAGAACTGGATGAGCTAATGCGAACGGAGGAACCGTTTCGTCGGATGAAATTGCAGCATCAGTTCAAAAGTAAATTGAATTTGATCACCTTCACTAATCCGGAGATCGGCCTTGCAATGTACTATTTTGATAAAGATCAAACCTATCATTTCACCAATTTCCCAGTAAAGTATAGTTTTTCTCCCAACAAACTGCCTCTTTTTGCCCAATCTTATGGCATTACTTACTACGGGCCGCACGAAAGTTTTAACCGGCTTGATAATGAATACGTATTGTCTGTACTTAGAAAAGTGAATTTTCCCGGACGGGATGATGTGTATGTCTATATTGAATCAGGATTTCAATTATTGAAAAACATGCTTGATAATGAGGAGGCACAAAACAACTCTTCACGCTTGATTCTTCTGGATGCGGAGGGGAGGATCATATACAGTGAAGTTCCACGTCTGTTCAAGAGTGGAACATTTTTCCCTGAATCTGACAAAGGAAAAAATTCCGGCCATAGCAACGATTATTACTGGTTCCAACAAAAGAGTAAGCAAGGTTGGAGCGCAATTTCAGTTTTTGCGGAAGCGGATTTCAACCGGGAAAAGAACAGGTGGTTCCTTCAAATTTCTCTATTCTCTTTAGTGTTCCTTAGCGTGGCATTAATCATGGCCTGGGTCTTGTGGAAAATGGTCTACAGGCCGCTTAATTTGTTCCATAACGAAATCAAGATGATGACGCACGCCGAGCATCAAGTGACTCTTAAGTCAACGAAGATCCCGGAATTCGACAGTTTACTGCGACAATTTCAAAATATGAAGAAAAACATTTGGGAATTGTTCGGCGAAGTTAAGGAAAAAGAAAAGCAACGCGTTGATCTGGAAGTGGAAAAGCTGCTCTACCAAATCAACCCCCATTTTTTGATGAATACCTTAGATACCGCACACTGGCTGGCGGTTATGAACGGTCAGCATGAAATTGACCGCCTCATCCAGGCTTTGAATAAATTATTATATTATAATCTGGGGAAATTAGGCCGTCCTTCTACCATTGAGGAAGAGATTAATGCTATTAAGCAGTATTTGACGCTGCAGCAAATTCGATATGATTTTCAATTCGATGTCCGTATCCAGGTTGACGAAGTCTTGCTAAAAAAAGAGGTACCCCGGTTTATCCTTCAACCGCTCGTTGAGAATTCCCTGTACCATGGGCTTGACGATGAAGGATACATCCTGGTTATTGTCAGGCTGAACCAAGGTATAGAGATTGCCGTACATGACAATGGAGTGGGAATGTCCGATGAACATATTCAAAAACTGTTGACCAACAAGACATCAGAGCAACAGAAGTCAGGGATGGGAATCGGAATGAATTACGTTAAACGGACGATTGAATCCCGTTATGGTCAGCTGGCCAAGCTGGAGATTAAAAGCGAACCAGGCAAAGGAACTAGTATTTTCCTAACGCTACCGCTAGAAGAGGAGAGAGTATAAACATGATTAAGGTACTTGTTGTGGATGATGACAAATTGGTCCGTAAAGGACTAATTTCAATGATGCCATGGCAGGAATTTGATATGAAGGTTGTTGGTGAGGCGAGCAATGGGGAAAAGGCCCTCCAGTTTTTAGAGTCTCATTCTGTTGATTTAGTATTGACTGACTTAGGCATGCCAGTCATGTCGGGCATTGAGTTAATGCGGGTTTTACGCAAACGTTATTCAGAACTTCACGTTGTCGTACTTACGGTGCATCAGGATTTTGAATATGTGCAAGAGGCGCTTCGGCTTGGGGCTATAGATTATATTTCCAAGGTCGATCTAGATTTAGAGAAGGAGCAGCTTGAAGACATGCTCGGAAGAATTGCCGACAGAATACAAGGGCAAGCACGTCAAGGAATAGTCCACCAAGATGGGGCATTGGAGCAAGGATATTCCGTCGTGGTTCTTGATCACAAGGATTTAAAAGACTGGGCCGAGGAATTGAAATATATCCCTGATATCAAGGTGGTTGAAGTGGATCGAAACAACTGGTTAGTGCTTGCTTTAAATGGAAATGAGCGCGATCTATTTGATGAACTATCAAAACGTATCCGTTTGTTGCAGAACGTTGTGCTAATTCAATTGTCGGATCTGCAACAATTCACATTGACTCAAGTTCAGCGATGGGTTAGAAGCTTTACGGAAAAAGAGTTATTCTATGAATATAATCCCGACAACACGATTCTGTCGGTGTGCATTAATAAGAATTATGACGATCTGTATGAACAGAATCGGGGAGTAGGAGATCAACTGGAAGAGCCGAAGGAACTGTTGTTGTCTGGGGAGTGGCTTTACGATAATGTATTGTTCCAGCGGCTATTAATACAATTAAAGATGCTTCGTATACCGCAAACGCGACTGATCGGTTTATTATATTCTTTTGTTAACGAATGGAACAGAGCTTTTGCCGGAACGGTGTTTGGAAAGATCAAGCTTGATGAGACACTTCATTCCTGGTTTCAGATTGAGCGTTGGCTGGAGGATACCCGCACAATGATTCGGTACACAGCGCTTCAAACTAATTACTCCCCGGAGATTGTCAACTGTGTGCTGAAAGCGGAGAAAAAGGTGCGGATGAGATTAGATCAACCGTTGACCTCTGCCGAGGTGGCGAAAGAAATGAATATGAGCCGGAGTTATTTTAGTCAGTGCTTTAAAGATATCATTGGACGTACTTTCAAGGATTACGTTCGTGAATTACGGATGGAAAAGGCGAAGCAGTATCTGGTGCATACGAACAATACGATTCAATGGATTGCTGAGCATACTGGATATACGGATGAAAAATATTTCAGCCGCACCTTTCGCGATTTAACCGGACTACTTCCGAGTGAATATCGGGTTCGTAAACGTATTCCCCAATAAATCGTTGTGTTTAAGGAGGACCGCATGCTGAAAAGAAGTTTAATGATTCTGTTACTCATATCGCTAATATTATCTGTATCCGCTTGCAGTCAGAACAAAACCGATATCATCAAGGAAAGGGGGGAGGATCCAGCGTTCGAGAAATACGAAGTACCGACTACGCTGAATATCGTAATGGGAGTTGATCCCAACTACAAGTCATATACAGGGGAAACCCCCGCTAATAATCCGTGGATTAAGACAATTAAAGCCAAGTTGAATGTGAATATCCATATCGACTGGTTTGCTACACATGAGAATATGGATCAAAGAATTGACTTGGCGATTTCCAGTAATGTGCTTCCTGATGCAATGGTGGTTTCTCCCTATCAATTTAATCAAATGGTTGAGGCGGATGAACTGGAGGATCTGACAAAAGCTTATGAGGAGTACGCCTCACCGATCATGAAACGCATTATTGAAGGCACTAACGCGGGACTAAAGGAAGACGTTATGATAAACGGAAAAATGCTTGCTTTACCTTCAGCTAATCCTGAAGATTTTAGCATGATGTGGATACGGAAAGATTGGCTGGACAGATTGGGATTGGCACCTCCATCCACAATGAAAGAATTGGAGAGTGTAGCGAAGGCGTTTGTTGAACAAGATCCTGATGGCAATGGGCAAAAGGACACAATCGGCATTGCCGCTGGAACTTCCCTTTATGACGAATACAATGCAGGGCCAGGAAGTTTTAACCTGAATCCAATATTCTCTGCCTATGATTCATACCCGGGTTTTTGGCTGAAAGGTAAGAACGGAATGCCAGTTTACGGATCGATTCAGCCGGAAACCCGAACTGCGCTGGCCGCACTTCGTGAGCTGTATGTCAAGGGGCTGATTGATCGTGAAATGGGAATCCGTGAGACGGAGGCGGAGGTCGTGATCGAGGGTAAGGCAGGCATATTCTTCGCTCCTTCCTTCGGGGGAGATTGGCCAATCCCGGAAGCGCTGAAGAATAATCCGCGGGCGAACTGGCAGGCTTACGCCTTGCCACTTGATATCGAAGGCAAATTTAATGTGAAGATATTCCGGCCGACGCAATCTTATATTGTTGTGCGCAAGGGCTATGAACATCCTGAGGCTATTATCAAAATTGCGAACTTGACATTGAGAGACAGGGAGAAATATGGGGATGTTTTTCAACCTTTACAGAATATGCTCGTACCACGGGATGAAGTTGCCTTTTCGGTAAGAGCTATTCAAGACGTGATGGCCGGAAGGCAGGAGGCGGGCAATTTTCAGGGGAAGGAAGAGTATCCGATGCTGGCAAGTGATCTGGAAACTATTTATAATGTCAAACGGCCTCCTTACGATAACACCGATATTCAATATTGGAATCTACGGGACGGTAATTTCAGACGTGCCTATTCCTTGCTGGTCGGAGGAAAGAACCTGTATGATCCGAATTTGAATAAGGTTTACAGCATCTACAATGAAGGCAGGAATTCTTTCGCGAAACAATGGAAGTATCTTGCGGATGAGGAGATGGATGTGTTTACACAAATCATTATGGGGGTGGTTCCGCTGGAAACGTTCGATCAGTGGGTCCAAAATTGGAAGCTCCAGGGAGGCGAGCAGATTACCGATGGGATTGCAAAGGCAATATCTCCTTAAGAGGATCTGAAGGTAGACATACGTCGCTCATCAGGAGGGGGAATGTCGTCTGGCACTAATCATTTATCCACCTTATCTCGGGACGGATTCCTATCTTAGGAATCCGTCCTTTCCTTGTATCCTTAATATATAGGAATCGAATTGAATTGAAAGCGATTGCAAAGCTGTTTTGCGGCTGCAGCAGTATTCCTTTATTAATATGAGAGGTGTTTAAATGGATGAAATTGCATCTGGCGAAAGTGAAACACTCCCGAATTTTGCTGGCCTGCTTCATGACGCTCGCAGTATCTGGATGCAGGCCGATCAGTGAAATTTACGCTGTGCAAGTGGTAAGTCAAGGAGGGGTGAAGGCTTTAACAACAGATAAGGCCAACTATAAACCCGGTGAATCTGTGAGCTTCTCCCTCCAGTTGAGTTCGCCGGCGCCTAAGGCGGAGCTGATCATCCAGTACCGGCATTTAGGTGAGAAGATTGGCAGTCAAAAGGTGAAAACGGATGAAGGTCAGGCCTCCTGGAGCTGGACTCCACCCAAGGAAGACTATAAAGGATACATGGTGGAAGTTTTTGTGTCCCGAGATTACAAGATTACAGATCAGATGAATATTGCGGTTGACGTTTCCTCGGATTGGAGCAAATTTCCGCGTTATGGTTACTTGTCTGATTTCCCGAGTATGGGTCAGGGACAAGTGGAGAAAGTCATTGAACGCTTGAACAGATTCCATATTAATGGAATCCAATTCTACGATTGGCAATACAAGCATCATGACCCGATCAAAACCTTTGACGGCAAACCTGCGAAAGAATGGGAGGATATCGCGAGCAGGAAGATTTCCTTCAATACAGTGAAAAGCTATATCAATCTGGCCCATAGCCGAAATATGAAGGCCATGAATTATAATCTCATTTTTGGCGCTTATGAGGATGCGGCCAAAGATGGGGTCAGTAAGGAATGGGGGTTGTTTAAAGACCGCGACCTAACTGATCAGGATAAGCATCCACTTCCGGGCTGGATCAGTGATATTATGCTGTATGACCCGAGCAATCCTGAATGGCAGAGCTATCTGATTGCGAAAGAAAAGGGAGTGCTTGAGCACTTGCCGTTCGACGGATGGCATGTTGATCAATTGGGAGACCGGGGAACGCTTTATAATTCGGAGGGGCAGATCGTCAAGCTTCCGCAAGCTTACGTTTCATTTCTAAAAGCAGCTAAAAAAGAGCTGGACGTCGATTATGTCATGAATGCGGTTGATCAGTACGGACAAGGATTACTGGCGGCATTGGCACCTGTTGATTTTCTCTATACAGAGGTCTGGTCCTATCCTGAATATGGGGATCTGAAAGAGGTTATTGACAGCAATAACCGCGCCGGCAGAAATAAATTAAATACGGTCCTAGCTGCTTATATGAACTATGAGCATTCCAAATCCGGACAGGGAATGTTCAATACACCGGGCGTGCTGCTGACGGATGCAGTGATATTTGCATCGGGCGGGTCTCATCTGGAGCTTGGGGAAAATATGCTGTCAAATGAATATTTCCCCAACAAAAATTTGTCTGTGCCGCCTGAGCTTGAAGCACAGCTGATTCGTTACTACGACTTCCTCACAGCTTACCAAAACATTTTACGGGACGGGCTGAAGAATTTGGAGCTTAAGGTCTCCGGGTCGGCAGACGTTGAAATCAAACCGGAACCTGAACAAGGGAGAATTTGGTCGTTCACAAAGCACAAGGCTGATACTGATATTATTCATTTCATCAATTTCATCGGTGCGACAACGATGGAGTGGAAGGACAATCAGGCGAAGCAAGCTGAACCGCCCGAGCTTGAAAAGGTGGACGTTGTCTTCCCTGCGAAACGGAAGGTAAGCAAAGTCATGTTTGCTTCCCCTGATTATTATCAGGGCTCCCCAATCATACTAAAATTTGAGCAGAAGGATGGAAACGTATTCCTGCAACTGCCGAAACTAAAATACTGGGATCTAATCACCGTCGAATACGAATGATGGAGCTTAAGCTTCAACGAAATCAATATGCAAATTATGGAGGGTCTTATGAAAAAGAGAATAACTGTTGTTTCTTCAATCATGTTAGTTTTCTCACTTCTGCTATCCGCTTGCTCCGGTAACGCTAACACGAACTCGGCAAATGTAAACAACTCGGAAGTCTATGGTGGAAATAATCAGAATACAGAAGGCCAGGAAGCCGAAACGAACTGGACAGACGAGGATGGAAACGGCGTAGCTGACTGGCAGGAAAAGCAAATTGAACTGGATTATGCCATGCGCTTCTACGGTGAAAATGATGATACGAACCCCATGTTCTTGAACATCCGCAAATTCATGGAGAAGTATCCGAACATCACGGTTGCCCGTGATTCCCAGTTCGCCATTGAGCAGTCAGATACGGATGAACTCGAAATTCTGACGGCGAGAGCGATGGAGGGAACGCTGCCCGATATTTTCTATTCGCCGCTGGCCGCCGAATCCTATGACCGTGAGCTTACGCTTGATTTAACATCCTATCTTGACAAAGACCCGGAGTCCAAATGGATTTCTGAAAATGCGAAAAGTTTTATGACCACGTATGACGGGAAGGGGATTTATGGGATTCCGTTCCAGTCTGTGTCCGAATTCCCTGCAGTAAACCTGAATCTGCTGAAGGAAAATAATATCGCTATACCGCCTTACAACTGGACCTATGCAGATTATGAACACCTGCGTTCGGAGGTCGCCAAACTTACTCCGAATAATCCGGTGTTCCCGGGAGGCATCGGTTTTATCGACCATGGCCCACACTATTTTGACGGTATTCCAAACGGCTGGAAAGGGTTTAACTCCGAAACCAAGAGATTTGATTTCGCGAACAGCAAGAAATACGGTATGTGGCTAGACCAGTTCGCAAAGGAAGATAAGCAAGGCTTATGGTTCTGGGATTTGCCGGAAGATGTCCGGAAGAAGAAGGTTGGCGAATCTACCAACCCTTGGGCAGACGGTTTGGAAGCGGTCGGAAACTTCTGGCTGTATTCACTGAGTACGGATGTGAATGAAATGATCAAAACCCGGAAAATGGATATCGATATTTACCCGATGCCGACTGCACCTGAGAGGGGCATCACGGATCTGCATGGATATTATGACACATTAAGCTTGTCCAGCGCACTGGATGAAGATCCGGTCAAAGCTGAAGCAGCCTATCAATTGCTTAAATGGCTGACCTACGGTGAAGAGGGGTTGAAATCCCGCTGGGAATTGATCGACGAGTATATGGGTCTTCCCGAAGATGCGCCAATACGGGCGGAGGATCAGCTGATGGACTTCATTCAGGGCTGGCCGGTTACGACCAATCCTGAAGTCTTGAAGAACCACCCCCTGGTTAAGGGCTTCCCGGAAGATAGTGAATTGGCCATCTTTAACTTCCAGGCATTCCAGAATGTCGACTTCCAGCAAATGCTGTCCAATCCGGTGCCTTACCCGAGACAGCTTCCGGGCGTCGTTAAAGCTTATGATACCTTGAACCCGTGGGAAATCAGAAATCAGATCAGAGACAAAGGCAAAAAGTACAGTGATGTCGCAGCGGAATGGGATTCAATGATGAACAAAACGCTTGATGATTACCTGGGCGAGTATAACGCTAAATAAAACAAACACTGCAATACCCATAACTACCGGTTAGGCGGAATCCGATCGGTAGTTATGGTCACTTTAGTAAAACTTGACGATGTAAGGTTGTGATCAAGTGCAAACCAAGGGAAAAATCGGGTATGTAATAGCCGGTTTTGGATTCATTGCAGTGGCTGCCGGAGTACTTGCCGTCAGCTTAACGGATAACGATGCCCGAACCGTGTTGTCGCAAGCCGAATCTCAACGGAGCATAGCGGCTGTCGAGGCCTATATGACCAACAAAAGCGGTGACAGTAACTACTACAATGTTCTCAAACAGTGGACCAAAGACCAGGTTGCTGCTCCGATACTGCCTGAGAGCATTCCAATGAAGCTTGTCAAGGGCGGGCAAATCTATAGTTCTTCGCGAAGTGAAGGCTATGGCGGCGATGTCCTTTACGCTGCACCAAAGGATGTTCTGACTTATGAAGTAGAGGTCCAGGACGAGGGTCTGTATGAAATTTGGCTCGACGACTATATTTTAGAGCAGTCTACTTTAAACCCTGAGCTCCAGGTAGAGATCAACGGCAAGAAGCAGTATAACGAAATGAATGAGCTGAAGCTCGCAATAGATTGGAAAACACAGAATACGGAGCACAAGGTTGACCGTTACGGGGACGAACTGACTCCCAAGTCGGTGATCTCTGCGTCCTGGCGGTATGAAGGACTTTCTGATCCTAACTTCTTTTATACGGAGCCCATGAAATTCCATTTGAACAAAGGCAAAAATCTCATTTCGTTCACGCTGAAGGAGGGATATGTGCTGATCGGGAAGGCGTGGTTGAACAATACGGCCAGTCCCGAGCTTTCTTATAATGAATATGCGGCGGCACATGGGGCAGAGAAGCCGGTTTCAGAACCTGTTGTGACGATTGAAGCCGAAGATATCGCCGTGAAAAGCAGACAAAGCATTCGGGCCAAATATGTCCGTAATTCGAGCATTACTCCCTATTCATACAAACACCGGCTGTTGAATGTGCTGGATGGTTATTCGTTCGGAGAAAGCGGTGACAAGGTCTCTTATCCGCTTGAGGTTAAGGAAAGCGGCTTCTATCATCTGACCTTCAAGTATTCCCAAGATACCAATAACGGGATGCCGACACACCGGCGTATTGAAATTGACGGAGAAGTTCCCTTCAGTGAACTGAAGTCTTATTCATTTGACTATTCCAGCGGCTGGACGAATGCAACTCTTCAGGATGAACAAGGTGTTCCTTATGAAATATATCTGGAAAAAGGGAAACATACCCTGTCGCTGTCCATTGATAATACTCGGATAAGAGATATTTATCATGAACTGCTCAAAACGGCTGAGATGATTGATTCCACAAGCCAAAGCGTTAACCGCTTGACAGGAGGGCTTGTCGATAAACAGAGGAAATGGAATATACAAAAATATATTCCTGAAATCTCAACCTATCTGGAAGGAATTTCTGCAAAGCTTGAGGAGCAGAAGCTCGCCCTGATCGAAGAGACAGGTAATAGGGATTTACCTGCGCTGTCACAGCTTGAAGTAGCCAAGCAATTGGTGGAGGAATTTATTGGGGATTCGAATGAGCTGCCCCATTACATGGGCAAATTTATGGGCGACCAATCCTCCGCTTACGGACGGATTAAATCGGTCCTGCCTATGCTGGTGTATAATCCGATGCATCTGGACAAGATCTATGTTGGCAACAGCGAGGAATTGCCCAAGGCAGATTCCGGCTTGCTTACAAGCTCTGTCGAGAATGTTAAAGCTTTCTTCTATTCCTTTGGCAATCCCCGGTATGCAAAGGCCGGAGAGATAGATGATGACACGGTTGAGATTTGGGTCAATCAGTCCAGATTGTATGTAGAAATTATGCAGCGGATGATCGATGAGGAGTTTACGCCTGCTACTGGAATCAAGATCAATCTGTCCATATTGCCGGACGAAAACAAGATCGTGCTCTCCAATGCGGCTAACAGCACCCCTGATGCAGCGATGGGTGTCAGCTTTGGCAAACCCTTTGAATTGGCCATTCGGGGAATTATTGAGGATTTAAGGGGTTACGACGGTTTTTACAAATTGGCTGAAGAGTTCCATCCTGGAGCATTTATTCCTTTTATTTACGATGAAGGTGTTTATGCATTTCCGGAAACTCAGGATGTCAAGCTGTTATTCTACCGGAAGGATATCCTAAAATTTCTGGGTGAAGAGCCTCCGCAGACCTGGGAGGATGTAGCGGGCCTTGTCCCAATGCTGCAGAAATATGATATGAACTTCTATACTCCGCTGGGATCAAATAATTCCTTTAAGGGATTCGATACCACGACGCCATTTCTATACCAGTTTGGCGGGCAATTGTACGATGAAACCGGAAGTAAGACCGCCATCAACAAAGAAGGCGCCTACAAGGGTTTTGAATTCATGACAGACCTATTCACGGTCTATAACGTGCCGATTACAACCTCAGAATTCTTCCAAAACTTCAGAAACGGGAAGGCACCAGTAGGAATTGGCGATGCTAATACCTACATTCAATTGAAGTATGCTGCACCGGATCTTGCAGGACAATGGGGAGTTCTTCCGATTCCGGGTGTCAGAAATGATGCGGGTGTAATTGAACGCTGGGATCCTACGTACGGCTCCTCCAGCATCATTTTTAAGAACAGTGACAAGAAAAAGTCGGCTTGGGAGTTTATCAGGTGGTGGGAAAGCGCAAATGTGCAAAGTGATTTCTCTTACAATATCAAATCGACCCTGGGAGAGAAGTTCCTCTATATGACTGCGAATTTGAAGGGCTTTGCCGACAGTGCATGGCCTTCCGATTCGAAGGACGCGATCATGGAGCAGTGGGAATGGATTCAAGCGACCGGGAAGGTCCCGGGCGATTACGTGGTGGAACGTGAGATCAGCAATGCATGGAATGCGGTCGTCTTTAGTAAGCAAAATCCGCGAACGGCTCTGGATAATGCGGTCAAAACCATCAACCGGGAGCTTGAAAGGAAGCTGAAGGAATTTGGGTACATTGCTGACGGGAAATTGGTCAAACCCTATAAGGTTCCGACCATTGATAATGTAGAGAATTGGGTGAGAGAAAATGGAAAGTAGCACCCCGATTAACCGGAGATTGAAGCCTGGCCTGAGCGGAAAAACCGAAAGCCGCTTTAAACGCGTAGCAGATTCTCCTTATCTGTTCATCATGCCTTATGCCATATTGTTTTTGTTGTTGATTGTACTTCCGGTAGTCATTGCCGCGGCGATGTCATTTACGTACTTTAATACAGTTGAATTCCCTAGATTTGTCGGGTTCCGGAATTACATCGACTTGTTTACAGGTGATACGGTGTTTCTCCAGAATGCGGTGCCGAATACGCTGCTGTACGGCATTATCGTAGGGCCCTTCGGATACATGCTGGCTTTTATGCTGGCATGGATGCTGTCCCAGGTGACTCACAGAATGAGAACCCTGTATACCGTTATTATCTATTCTCCTTCCATAACAGGCCCTGTCATGATGGCGGTTGTATGGAAAGTGCTGTTCAGCGGAGATCAGGCCGGCTATCTAAACTACTGGCTGCTGAAGCTGAACATCGTCCGGGAGCCGGTGCAATGGTTGCAGTCTCCGGAGCTGCTGATGCCGATCATGATATTTATCGCGCTTTGGGGAAGCATGGGTGTAGGCTTTCTGGCGATGCTGGCTGGTCTGCTCAATATTGACAGGACAATGTACGAGGCTGCTTATATTGATGGCATCCGCAACCGTTGGCAGGAGATATTCTACATTACGATTCCGTCCATGAAGCCGCAAATGCTGTTCGGTGCAGTGATGGCTATTATCGGCACATTTAATGCAGCGGGGATGGCCGCTACACTTAGCGGAGGGACACCGCCCCCCCAATACGTTGGATGGCTGATCGTTGACCATGCCAACGATTTCGGTTTTGTCCGTTATGAGATGGGCTATGCCTCTGCGGTTACTGTAGCTTTGTTATGCATTGTTATTTTATTCAACAAGGTCAGCTACAAGCTGTTCGGAGAATAAATAAATAGTGTTTATCCTTTCGTTAGTGTGGTGAGAAGAATGGTCAAGTTCAATCCCGATAAACTGCATAAAGACCAGCTGGGCTTTCATATATTTTTGCTTGTGTTGTCCATATTTATGGTCCTTCCGATTGTGTTTATCATTAATAATTCATTCAAACCGTTTACGGAGTTGTTTGCGTATCCGCCTAGGTTTTTCGTAAGCCAGCCGACTTTTGAGAATTTCCGTCTACTGCTTCATTTTTCCGCGGAATCAGGACTTCCGTTATCCAGATACGTATTTAACAGTGTCCTCACGACAACGATTGTTATTCTGTCGACGTTAGCGGTTAGTTCCATGGCGGCCTTCGGACTGTCGAAGCTGCATTTCAAAGGCAAGGAGACCTTTAACAAGATTAACACGCTGGCTCTGATGTTTGTGCCGGTCGCTGTAGCGATTCCGCGTTTTCTCATTATTGAGAAAATGGGTGTGTTCAATACCTACTTCGCGCACATTATCCCGATGCTGGCGATGCCAATCGGTATTTTCTTGCTCAAGCAATTTATGGATCAGGTTCCGGATGATCTGATTGAAGCCTCCAAAATGGATGGAGGAGGAAACTGGCGAGTATATTGGAGCGTGATGCTGCCGATGGTGAAGCCGGCCCTCGTGACTGTCGCGATATTGACCTTCCAGGCCAGCTGGGGCAATGCTGAGAGCTCTGCCAATTTCATGAACGATGAATCCCTGCGCACACTGCCCTTCTACTTGAACACCTTGGTGGCGCAATCGGGGAACATCGTTGCTGGGGCGGGATTGTCGGCCGTAGCCGGACTAGTCATGTTCCTGCCGAATCTGATACTGTTTATAATTTTACAAAATAAGGTCATGGATTCCATGGCTCATACGGGGATTAAGTGATATGGGAAAGTGGACAATGCAAAGAACGCTGAAATTGGTGACGGTTGCGCTGATCATGGTGTTTCTCAGTACGTCACAGGCTTATGCGGCCTCGGATGCTCCCTACTTCACTTACACCAGTGACAGTGAAGGTTATACGATCCGGACGCAGGACGCCTATACGCCAGTCACGCAGATTGGAGAAATCAACGGGCAAAGACTGGATACGCCCGAGCATGTGTTTGTGGATGAGCAAGACTACGTATATATTACGGACAGCGCATTGAACAAGGTATTTGTTTTGGACGGGAAATTACGCTTCTACAAGGAACTCACAAGTGATAAGTTCTCCGCGGTCCAAAGCACATTTGTAACGAAGGATTCCATCTATGTGGTGGATGCCGGGGCAGGACAGATTTATATCTTTGACAAATCCTCTTTCGCATTCAAAAAGGAAATCAGCAAGCCGGATTCGCCGATTTTTACTGAAGGCTACGATTTTAGCCCGACCCATATCGCGGTTGATTTAAGAGGCAATATTTACGTAAGAAGCGCTGGCTCGGTCAATGGTCTGATCATGTTGAACAGGGATGGAGAATTTATCACTTTCTTTGGAGGGAATCCGTTAAAGGTTCCTTTTCTTGATCAATTGCGTTCCAGTCTTCTGACCAAGACTCAGAAAGACAAACTGGAGAAGGTTCTTCCTGACGTTCCCAGCAATTTAGCGATTGACAAGAAGGGCTTTATTTACACTGTTACATCTTCTGTGGAATCTAACCCGATCAAGAAGTTCAATGTCTCGGGAACGAATTATTATCCGGATGGTATCATCGGGACCTATTCCATGGAAAGTGTATGGGTTGGAGGTCATAACACTGTCTATTCCGTGAGCTCGGATGGCTGGATCTTTGAATATGATGCCAATGGCAATCTGCTCTTTATGTTCGGAGGGAAGGATTTCAACTCCAGCCGCCTCGGGCTTCTGAATCGGCCTGTAAGCATTGCCTCCAATTCGACGGATGAAGTGATCGTAGTCGATCAAGGGATGAAATTGCTCCAAATCTACCGTTCGTCCGAATTCTCAAGTGCGGTACATCAAGCAATGGACGCCTATCAGAACGGGGAGTACGCCAAGAGCCAGAAGCTTTGGGAATATACGTTGAAATACAATTCAACTTTTGACAAGGCGCGAATTGGTCTGGGTGAGGCTTACCTTCGGGATGGAGAGGCTGGTGAGGCCTATGAAGAATTCAAGGATGCCCAGTACAAGGCAGGCGTATCGGAAGCATTCTGGGAAATCCGCCAGTCCTGGCTGCAGAACCATCTGGATGTTATTTTCGCACTGTTACTTAGTTTATTGATTATTGGATATGCCCATAAATTTACGAACCGGAAATATCAATATTGGACCAAGATTAAGGATCGGCTGAAGGTTATCTACAAGGTCAAAGTCATTAGCGATCTGATGTTCATCTTCACCTTTCTGAGGCATCCGCTGGATGGATTCTACCAAATTAAATATCAGAACAGAGTATCCAGAAAATCGGCCACTCTGATCTACATGCTGATATTCGCCGTATTCATTCTGCATCATGATCACACCAGCGGTCTGTTTGTTGAAAAACAAGGATACTTTCTTCATCAGTTATGGATCATTTTGGGGCTTGCGGTGTTATGGATGGTTTCCAATTATCTCATTTGCTCCATCAGCGATGGGGAAGGTAGATTCAGGGATGTCTATAATGCCACGGCATATGCGCTGAGTCCAATTCTGGTTGTTTTGCCTCCGCTTGTTTTGTTCAGCAACGGCTTGACGCTGGAACAATCGGTCTTCTATCACTTGCCGATTCAGGCCATGTTGCTATGGATTGCCTTTCTGATGTTTTTTATGATCAAGGACATTCACAGCTATGAGGTTGGAGAGACGGTTAACGTCGTGTTCAAGAGTACGTTTACGATGCTTATCATCGGATTGTTCCTGTTTGTATTGTACTCGCTGGGCAGTCAATTACTTGATTTCGGGTATGACGTGATTACGGAGGCGAGCAAAAAATGGTAAAGAGATGGTTGAAATACGGAATAGTTCTTCTGATTGCAGCGGCACTCGGTATAAATTATTTAATTGGCGACAGCCAGAAGGTCGAATACGGCATAGCTGCTGCCCAGAATGATTATAAAGATATTATTGTGAATAATGCACAGCAGACTTGCTTCAATAGCGGCGCTGCCGCCGGCAGTGCCGCTCCAATTCCGGCTGCCTTCAGGATGGTGGCCGGCAACGAGAAGCTGGAGCTTTATCTGGAGGAAGAAACGGCAGCCATAGCGGTTAAGGACAAGTGCAACGGCAGCACGTGGTTCTCTTATGATGTCAGTGTGAATACGAAAGGTAACAAGTACAGCAATGAGGTTGCAGCCTATATTAAATCCGGGATTTCCATTGTCACGTATAACAAATTCACCTCCGGCCGAAGAACTATATTGGGAGATAACGCGAAGCTGACTTACCAGTACAGGGACGAGGGCTTTACAGCAACGATAGATTTCACCAAGGCTAAGATCAAGTTTGACCTTGTTGTTGCACTGCAAGAGGGAGATTTAATTATTCATGTCCCGCGCAGAAGTATCGAGGAATATAACCCCAAGCTTGGCAAGCCGGGAAACAACGACATCCGGCTAAGCGAGATTATTCCATATCCGTTTTTTGGCAGTGCTACTCATAAAGAGAACGGTTATATCGTCTTGCCTGATGGGGCCGGGGCTATTGTGAAGCTGAGAGAAATTCCGAAGTATGCGACTGGCTATTCGGCACCTGTCTATGGTCCGGATCCGGGATATGATGATACTCCGGAGTTCACACCCAGGCGTACCGTTGTGAAGCCGCTTGAACGGATAACGCTGCCGATTTATGGCATTATTCATGAGGAAGGCCGCTCCGGCTTGCTTGTGATTGCCGAGGGCGGTGAGGGGTATGCGAATTATAATTATGTATCCCGTGATTTGCAGACGAATTTCTATCAGTCCTATTTTACTTATACCTATCGTACACAGTATGCGCAGGTGCAGAGTCGGACAAATCAGGAACAATCTGTTCTCAGCTTTCAGGAGGAGCCGAATCGGTTTGAGCTGGTGCAGCGCTATGTTTTTCTGGAGGGCGACCAATCGAACTATGTCGGGGTAGCCAAGGGCTTCCGCAGCTTCCTGATCCAGCAAGACGGGCTGCTGAAACAAGATAAGGGGAGGACACACGACCAGGTTCCGATGAAAATTGATTTCGTCAATAATGAATTGGCGATGGGAACACTGGGCGTGGAGAACGTGCCGGCAACAACCTATATACAGGCGCAGGAGCTCGTAAGGAAATTGAAGGAGAAGGGTTACTCAGAGCTGAGTGTTTCATTCAAGATGTTCGTCAAGGATGAGTGGGCTTATCGTTTCACCATGATGAATCAGCTTGGCGGAAGCAAGGCGTTTAAAGAAGCCGTGGATTATTTCTCCGTGAATGATATCAAGTTCAGCCATTATGTGGACTACGCGAGATCCTGGTACGAGAAGACGAAATATACGGCGAGCAAGTTAAACCGCAAGGATATGAGCGTGCTGAATGAAAACAAGGCACAGTATAATTATCTGAATAATCCTAAGTACTATTCCTTCCTCGCTGAACGGGATCTGGAGGCATTCAAGAAATATAAGATCGGCGAACTGGCCCTGGACGGATTCGGGAATAGTCCATTTACTCACTATGATCATGGAACAGTCGGTTATGCGAATGAGGGAATGGCGTACACTGAGAAGACTCTGAAGTATTTGAATGATAATGGAATTAAAACAGGCCTGTATATGCCTGATGCTTATCTGTTCAAATATGCCAGTGATTATTACGACACGTCGATCGTATCCTCCAATCTGATTTTCATTGATGCTACAGTTCCATTGGTGCCGTTAGTCCTGAGCGGTTATATGGATATGTATTCGCCTTACATGAACTTCTCATCCAATGATGCGGAGGCCATTCTTAAGCTGATTGAATTCGGGGTATTCCCTTCGTTTGTACTGACAGGTGAATCGACGTATGAGATCAAACGGACAGGTTCAAGTGATGTCTATGTCTCGCAGCTGAAGACTCTGGAGGACCGTATTGACAATTATTATTCGGTTGTTAGTGAAGCTCTAAATAATGTAATGGGTAGTGAAATGATCAACCATACGATCATTGACGACGGTGTTGTCCTTGTAGAGTACGACAACGGCAGCAAAATAGTGATTAATTACAAGGATACAGAGTATCGCTATCAAGACGTTAGAATTAAATCAAAAGGGTTCGTGATTCTATGAAATTGAGCATAAAAACCAAGCAAGGTTTAATGGGCGTTCTCTTTATAAGTCCCTGGATTCTCGGTTTTCTAGCCTTTGTCGCTTATCCGCTGTACAGAACGATCTATATGAGCTTCTACAAGGTATCCTTCGGATCGAAGTCCGGGTGGAGATACAATTGGGTGGGTATAGAGAACTACAAACGAATCCTGTTAGAGGAGCCAGACTTTGTCGTTGAAGCACAAAATTATTTTATCGGCACATTAGTGTATGTCCCGGTTATTATTGCTCTGTCCATTATTGTGTCGATGCTGCTTAACCAGAAAATAAGGGGAAAGGCAATCTACCGGTTGATGTTCTTCCTGCCAATTATTATTTTGAATGGGAAACTGATTGAGAATATGAGCACATATGGAGGCATGTCCATCACTGCCAATCACTTCATCCTTGAGACGCTGGGGACGATTATTCCATCTAAGGGAGCTTTGCTGCTGATTGTGAATCTGTTTGAGCTGATTCTGCAGTTGATGTGGTATAGTGCAGTGCCAATCCTGATTTTCCTCGCGGCGCTGCAAAAAATCAGCAAGGATATGTACGAAGCGGCATCCATCGACGGGGCATCGCCGTGGACTTCTTTCTGGAAGATTACCTTGCCCACCATTTATCCACTGGTAAGCATATGCGTAATTTATCTGGTGGTTTTCCTGGCAAATTTTGATTTGAATCCGATCAATACCATCATTATGGAGTCCAAATTCGACGGGTCCAGACGTGAAGGCTATGCTTCCGCGCTATCCCTGCTGTATTCCTTAATCCAAATCGCACTCATACTTATCCTGTATTTTGCGACCCGCAGCAGAAATTCCAAAGAGGGGGTGGCCAAATGACTCAACAACCGGTCCAAATCAAGCCGTATAAGCAATTGAAGCAGCAAATCGGAAGACGCACGCCTCCGCTCAAGAAGTTTCTGTTCGGTATGCAGATCAGCGACGGATTCGTATATAAGGCGGCAACCTATACGATTCTGACTATCTTCGGATTTATATTCCTGTATCCGCTGCTTTATATGTTATCGGCCAGCTTCATGTCAAACGTGGACTTGGTCGACAGCACGGTGAAATGGCTGCCGAGCAGTCTGTATACGTTCAACTATGAAATGACCTGGAAGGCATTGCAGCTGCCCGGCTCATTCCTGACAACGACTATGGTGGCGGGTGCTTCGACAATAAGTGTAATCATTTCTTCCGCTCTAGTGGGCTACGGACTAGCGCGTTTCCAGTTCAAAGGGAAAAAT
Organism: Paenibacillus sp. FSL H7-0716; assembly: GCF_038002705.1. Taxonomy (NCBI): domain Bacteria; kingdom Bacillati; phylum Bacillota; class Bacilli; order Caryophanales; family Paenibacillaceae; genus Paenibacillus; species Paenibacillus sp. FSL H7-0716. Next base: position 215,291 of record NZ_JBBODA010000003.1, on the reverse strand, counting down.
ATCGTGTTGCTGCTGCTGTTGTTCACCTATATCGTCCCGAAGACTTTGTTTTTTATTCCGCGGTTTCAGATTTTTATGGAGCTCGGTCTGAAGGGGAATCTGGGTGCGCTTATTATACCGGCATTGACCGGACAGGGAGAGCAGGCGGCTTTGTTTATTTTGATCTTCTTCCAGTTCTTCAAAATGATTCCGAAGGCGTTGGAAGAGGCGGCATTTATCGATGGGGCAGGTGCATTTAGAACGTTCTGGAGAATCGCTATCCCTATGGCGGGGCCGGCCTTTATTATCGTAGGCGTCTATGCCTTCTCGCTCTATTGGAATGAGACCTTTCTGACTTCATTCTATCTGGACGGCAAAATTCGGACGGTTCCGATGCTGCTCGGAGATCTACAGAACACTTACGGCGCTGCGGTCAAAGCCAGTCAAAGCGGAGACTTCAACCAAAATCCGAATTTGAACTTTACGGAGGCGAAGGCCTTTGCGGGAACGTTATTATCCATTATTCCGCTCGTTACCTTATATCTGATTGTTCAAAGATGGTTTGTGGAGAGCATTGACAAGACAGGGATTACCGGGGAGTGACAACAGAAGGAAGAAGGAACAAATCTGTCGGGGTCACAATAGTGGCCCTTTCTTTTTGTTGTGGAACAAACAAACAGAAAGGACGAATTATGAAAAATAAGAAAAATTCGCTCGGTGTAAGGCTTATTCAACTGTTTGCTGCTATAACGATTCCGCTTCTTTCCGTTCTTTTTGCAGGGGGATACTATGCCAAGGAAAATGTATTGGCTCAGGTATCCAGATCCTATCAGAATTTGGTCAACTCCAATCTGAAAATGATGGAGAGAAGTCTCGAGGATATAACTATTAATCTGGTAGATATTGTTGATCATGACGAGAATTTCCTTCAATTCAACCGTCCAGGGCTGAAAGATTCCGATTATTATTTTGCCCGTATGGGAATTATGCAAAGAAATCAAGCCTATCAGGCCTATTATCATAGCGTGGATATGTTCTATCTGTACTCCGGCGTCAATGATATGTTGACATTATCCAATGTATTAGGGAACACGGAGGAATATATGGATGAAATCAGAGCCTGGATCACGGGCAAGGTTCACAATGAAGATAAAATGGAACCACTCCGGTACAAATGGACAATAGTTAATATAGCCGGGGATTACTATATAAACCGGACAGTCGGTAATAACCTGAGCAATCCCAGTTATATCGGCGCGCTCATCCGAATCGATTCTATGCGCTCACCGCTGGGCAATCTGAACCTGCAATCAGGCGGTGATGTGCTTATTGTGGATAATGAAGGAAATATCTTAACCAGTTCTTCGAAATCGATGGGCTACGACTTCAAGCTGCCACACGAGAAGATGAATCAGAATTCTTCATTTTCTTATATGCATGATGGCCGAAAATGGTTAGTTGTGTCTAGCCAGTCATCCACCCTGGGGATCAATCTATCTGTGGTAATCCCCGATTCCGAGCTACTCCAGGGCTTGAATACATTCCAAATGATTATTAATGTACTGCCCTTCTTTATTTTGATCATTTTACTGGTTTACTTATATTATTTTCGCCGTATAGTCATTCGTCCGATTCTGGATTTGTTGGGCGGCATTCACCGCATCAGAAAAGGGTCTATGGAAGCCCAGCTTCCTTCTTCTAACTTGTTAGAGTTTCAAGCGCTGAATCAGGCCTTCAATACCATGGTTGTAGAAATACAAAATCTGAAAATTGACGTGTATGAGGAACGGCTAAATGCTCAAAAAGCGGAAATGAAGCATTTGCAAATGCAAATTAATCCTCACTTTTTTCTAAATACGCTCAATATCATTTTCCAACTCGCCGATCTGAAACGCTTTGAATTAGTAAAAAAGACAGTACGGCATCTGGTGCAGTATTTCAGATTCATGCTTCAGGTAAAGGATAACAGCATTACTTTGGAACAGGAGCTTGATCATCTCCGCAATTATCTTGAAATTCAAAAGATGCGATACCAGCAGTCTTTTGATTTTCAAATCACAATAGATGAAGACATCATCCTCGCTTCTATACCGTCCTTGATTGTACAGCCCTTTGTAGAAAATGCCATGCTTCATGGCATAAGTTTGAAAGCAGAAACATTCTATCTGGAAATTTGTGCAGTCAAGTCAGAAGAGAACACCGATACAATGATTATTGAAATCTCGGATAACGGAAGAGGTAGTACTCAACAAAAACTACAAGACCTGAATTCACCTGATTATAGGCCAGAAACTGATGACGGCCACATTGGTATCTGGAATGTGAAACAAAGATTGGCTATGCGCTATCAGGGCAAAGCCAACATTCACTTCAGTGAAAATGAGCCGTCCGGATTCCGAGTGCGGCTTAGCCTGCCCATTGAATATATGGAAGGAGAATGATGAGAGATGCGTTTATTGATTGTAGATGATGAACAGTTCGCTGTGGAGGGGCTTCTCTACTGCTGCGAATGGAAAGCGTATGGGATTGAAGAGGTCTTGACGGCGAATAGAGCCGACAAGGCCAGGGAGATTATGAATGAACACAGAATAGAATTGCTGATTTGCGATATTGAAATGCCGGATGAAGATGGGCTTTCACTGGTTGGCTGGGTGAGGGAATATTCTCCCTGGACGGAATCGATATTTCTGACCTGTCATTCCGAATTTTCCTACGCCAAGAAAGCCGTTAACCTCGGGAGTTTTGATTATTTGCTGAAGCCTGTTGACACAGATGAGCTGTTGTCTGTCGTATCAGGTATGATAGCAGCCAACCGTGAGAAGGAAGAGTATGCGTCCTACAACCAAATGTATCATAAGTATCTAAATTTATGGCAAAAAGAAAAGCCGAAGCGTGTGGAACGTTTCTGGCAGGATTTGTTGTCCCGCAGTATCCTGTCTTTTGGGGATTTTGTTGACCGGGAGCTGGCGGAGGCTGGCGTGGGGTTAAATTCTGACGATCTGGTGCTTCCTATTCTGATCAGTATTGAGGAGTGGTCTAAACCGCTCAGTCCGCGGGATCAGGAAATCATGGAATATGCCGTGAAGAAAGCTGCGGAGGAATTTTTTACAGAAGAGCATCAAGGGGAGGCCATCTCAGACAAAAATGGGGTTTTGTTCATTCTGCTGTATGCCAAAGACGCGATGGGAGAACAGGCGACTAGGAAGCTCAGAATTCAGCAGCTCACGGACATAGGTAAACGTTTTATCAAAGCTTGCCGGGAGCTGTTCTACAGCATCGTAACCTGCTATGTCGGCTCATTCAAACCCCTTCAAGAGCTGCCGGGAATGTGCGAAAGCTTAAAAATCATGGAGCGTGACAATATTTCTCGCACACAATCGGTGCTTTTATACATGCCACAGGACCAGATGTTATTATCACCTAATTCGGATGATATCCTGCTCAATGATTTGATCTCTTATATGCTGAATGGCAAGCGTGAGTCCGCTGTGCAGTTTATTCATAATCTGACAGAGAAACTGGAAGCCAATCCTTGCTTTCAGGGAAGAAATCTAGACGCCTTGCATCAGGATACCTTGCAGATTATATATCACTTCTTGCAGGTAAGAGGAATCAATGCGGGAAGCATAGTCCTGTTTACAGACTGGACAACCGCCCGCATACGGGGACTGCTTCAGTACAGGCATTGGGCAGAAGGGATTGTATCGGCGGTCATGGAGGCGGAATTCGAGCGGCAGGAAAAGGGCGGTGTAATTGAGCGGTCCATTCGCTACATCCAGCAGAATATAGAGGAAGAGATCTCCAGAGTCAGCGTCGCTGATTATGTTGGATTGAACCCGGCGTATCTCTCCAGACTGTTCAAAAAAGAGACCGGCCAGAACCTCATTGATTTCCTGATCTCAGTGAAGATGAACCGCACCCGCGAGCTTTTGGATACCACGGATATGTCGGTAAGCGCGATAGCGCAGCAGGTAGGATACAGTAATTTTTCACATTTCACCAAAATGTTCCGCAAGCAGTTCGACGTCAATCCTCAGGAATATCGCAAAGTCACAAAACGATTAGACTGAGGTTATAAAAACGGCAGAGCAGTTGTTGGCATCTCCTTATAATAAAGCCATAACCCAATAAGAAGGTGTGGAACTATGGCTTCGGAAAAAGCAACACTGACACAATCTGGCATCTCGCAGCGCAACTCAAAATGGAAAACCATATGGAAGTACAGAGCCTTGATCGTTCTGGCACTGCCAGGTGTGCTGTTGATGCTGATCAATAACTATCTGCCCATGTTCGGTATTTTCTTGGCTTTCAAGGACTTGAATTATACGGCAGGGATATGGGGAAGCAAATGGATCGGACTGGACAACTTTAAGTTTCTGTTTGCTTCAAACGATGCTTGGCTGATCATTAGGAATACATTGCTGTACAACATTAGCTTTTTGCTTATCAATACGATATTGGCAGTGATGCTGGCCCTTCTCCTCAACGAGGTCAAGAATAAATTTGCCTCCAAATTCTTTCAGAGCACAGTGATCCTGCCTAACTTTATTTCCATGGTCATTGTCGGCTACATCGTTTATGGATTTTTAAATCCGGAACTGGGGTTCATCAATAAATTTATTCTGGAGCCCTTCGGGATAGATCCTAGAAACTGGTATGCGGAAGCGCAGCATTGGCCTTATATTTTGACCATTGTCAACACCTGGAAGGGTGTGGGCTACTCGGCCGTAGTTTACCTCGCAGCCATTGTCGGGATAGACTCTGAATATTATGAAGCAGCCGTCATTGATGGAGCCAGCCGCTGGAAGCAAATGACGAAAATTACGATTCCGCTGATTGCTCCGATCATTATCATCATGACATTGCTGGCGATTGGCCGGATTTTCAACGCCGATTTCGGTCTGTTCTATCAGGCAACCATGGCATCCGGGATGATCAAAGAGACAACTGATGTTATCGATACCTATGTATACAGGGCGTTAATGGTTACCGGCGATACGGGACTCGCCTCCTCGGCAGGGCTGCTGCAGTCTGTTGTTGGTTTTACACTTGTCATTACCGTCAACCTGATTGTCCGTAAATTCAGCAAAGAAAATGCTTTGTTCTAAAAGGAGAAAACCATGGAAAAAAAACGAACTAATCCCTTTATCATTATTTTCCTGTCTTTGTTTAGCCTTGCCTGCTTGATCCCGTTTTGGCTTGTATTCATGATCTCGGTTGCTGATGAAGACTGGGTAACTGTTAATGGATACAGCTTCTGGCCCGGCAAATTCAGTCTTGTCGCTTATCAGTATTTGTTTGAAGATGCCGAAAAAATATTGCGGGCTTATGGCGTTTCTGCCTCGGTAACGTTGATTGGTGTTGTCATCAGTTTGTTTGTGACTTCGGCAATGGCCTATGCGCTGTCGCGGAAAGAGTTTCCGCTCAGGGGGGCGCTGAGCTTCTACATCCTGATTACGATGTTGTTCTCGGGAGGCTTGCTGCCCTGGTATCTTATCTACACCCGGTTCTTGCATGTTCAGGATACGTTGATGGCCCTTATTATTCCGGGTTTGATCGGCGGCTTCAACGTTATCATCATGCGGACATTCTTCACGAACAGTATACCGCCTTCACTGATTGATTCTTCCCAGATAGATGGTGCAGGTGAATTCCGGACATACTTCAGCATTATTCTGCCGCTGTCCTTGCCTGTAATGGCTACAATTGGACTATTCACCACCGTATCCTACTGGAACGACTGGTTTACAAGCCTGGTCTTCATCCAGAATGAGAAACTGTTCTCTCTGCAATATCTATTGACCAAAACTTTAATGAACGCTTCGTTCCTGCAGTCGATTGCGAATAAGGCTTATAGTTCCACCGCACAGGTCACAACACCGCTGGAATCCATTCGGATGGCGATGGCGATGATTGCAATCGGACCGTTGGTGCTGGTATTCCCTTTCCTGCAGAAGTATTTCGTAAAAGGTCTTACCGTAGGCGCTGTGAAAGGCTGATCCCAGCATAATGCTGGATTAGTATATGCAAGTAAAGGATTTAAAGAAAAACAGAAGTATTCCAGGGAGGTCTACTATTTATGAAGTGGTTGAAAAAGAGTTCTGTTGTACTGACATCGTTGGTGCTGACTTCAGTTGTGGCAACCGGCTGTGGCGGAAATAATGCTGCGAATTCTCCGGCGGGCACAGCTCAGCCGGAGGGGACGGCCAGCTCCGAATTGAAGCCTTACGAAGTCGTAATGGTATTCCCCGATGCGCCTCAGAATGACAATCAGCTGGTACAGGATGCAATGAATGATTATCTGAAAAAAACATATCCGGAAATGAACATGACGGTCAAACTGAATCCCATCGACTGGGGCGCATGGAGCGATAAAACAAACCTGATGATGGCCTCCGGAGATAAAATGGATCTGCTGTTTACAGCGGATTGGCTCGGATTCCAGCAACAGGTGACAAAGGGCGGCTTGCTGCCGCTTGATGATTTGCTCGCCAAATACGGCCCGGATATCGAAGCTGTTGAGAAGGATTATCATGATCCGGCTAAACGCGGCGGCAAGCTGTACGGTATCCATACCCACCAAGAGCTGGGCGGCACACAAGGAGTTTATTTGAACAAAGAGTTGGTGGACAAATACAACTTTGATCTCAGTGTCTTGAAGTCCGGAAAGGTCGAAGATCTGGAACCGATGCTGCAGACAATCAAGGAGAACGAACCGGGGATTACGCCTTTGGTAGCGCCAAGCTTTCCGCTTGAAGCTTACTATTCATCTACGAATCTAGATTCCATTGCAAGCATTGCGGTTATTAACACCGTTGGAACAGCAAAAGATGACTATACTGTAATCAACTCGTTCACTACTCCACGTTATATGGAGCTTGCCAAGCTGACCAACAAATGGTACAAGGCGGGGTATATTAACAAGGACGCACTGACACCAGGTCTGGATGCCTGGAAAAAAATTCAAGCAGGTAAAGGATTTGCATTTGTTACTGACATGGATATTATCGCTGATATGGAGATTGGCAAAGCTGCCGTTTCACCGAATGGTTCGATTAAAGCGGGCCGCGAGATGCTGCAGATTCCGCTCAATATTGACCGTCTGCAGACCGGAAAAATGACGGCAACCATGTATGCGATTTCAAAAAGCTCTGAAGATCCGGAACGCGCCATGATGCTGCTTAATCTTTTCTATAAGGACAAGGAGCTTCTGACCCTTTTCAACTTTGGTATTGAAGGAACACATTATGTGCTTAAAGACGGACAAATTGCGCTGCCGGAAGGCAAAACTACAGAAAATGTCGGCTACTACCATGATATTATGTGGCAAGTGGGCAATCAAATGCTTAACTATACACGTGTAGGCGAAGACCCGAATAAATACCAGAACTATGAGAAATTCAACGAACAGATTACCGCAAACCCTTCGCGGATTTTTGGATTTATCTTTGATCCGGAGCCGGTCAAAAATGAACTAATCTCGATCGACAACGCAAATAAAACCTTTGTTGACGGGTTGAAGTCCGGCCAACTCGATCCTGAAGAAGCTCTTCCTAAGATGCTGGAAAAACAAAAAGCAGCGGGATCAGACAAAGTAATTGCGGAAGCGCAAAAGCAGTTGGATGCTTGGCTGGCTGAAAACGGCAAGAAATAAGCAGAGTGTGATCAATAATTTCATTTGTTAAACGGATCTGACGGACAAAAGGGGCATAATGCGTTAGTTATGCCCCTTTTGATTGTAATGGATCATACAGCGAAGAGGAGTGGAGTATTCATATGGAATATTCGATGCTGACTTATATAGATATGTATCCCGATCAAGCCCAGTACAAATCCGGCCAAGCAGGCAGTATTATAGTCGAGCTGGAGACCCAAGAGGATAGGGTTCTGGAACTGGTTGTTGAGTTCTACAAATTAGAAAAGCAGGTTGCTGAAGAAACATTTGAGATCAGCCTGGAAAAAGGATTGAGACAAATTGCGCGCATTCCCCTGTTCACTGAAGATACCGAGTGGGCTGGTTACGGGGTCAAGGCTACAGTTTTTTACGATAAATTTGCAGTGTCAACAGCTTATACTTCGTACGATATTGCCGATCATTGGAGTCGGGCGCCTCGGTATGGATTCTTAAGCGATTTTCGCAAGGAAGAATCCGAAGAATTACGTGACGTCGAAAGTATGAACAAATTCCATTTGAATGTTATACAGTTCTATGATTGGATGTACCGACATGATGATCTTGTACCGCATCAAGATGAATTTCTCGATCCGATGGGTCGAATGATGTCCTATAAAGTTGTTCGTGAAAAATTGGCAGCCTTGCACGATAAAGGGATGGCGGCCTTGGCCTATGGGGCTGTATACGCGAGCCTTAAGGACTTTTTACAAGCACGGCCGGAATGGGGGCTTTATAATCGCCTAGGTGAGCCGTTTCAATTAATAGACTTATTTTATATTATGGACATTACACCAGGGTCCCCTTGGACTGATCATATTGTTGAACAATTCCGTCAAGCAGTAAAGGTAGGATTTGATGGAATTCATATGGATCAATACGGTTTTCCAAAGAAAGGGATACGTAGGGTCGAAGGAAGGGAAGAATTGGTTGATCTGGCGGAATGTTATCCGGCGCTTATTGATCGAACCAGCGCGGCAGTGAAGGAAATAAAAGCAGAGGCTGGGGTCATATTCAATAATGTGGGTAATTACCCCATTAGCAAAACGGCATCTTCAGATCAGGAAGCACTTTATATTGAAGTATGGCCGCCAATAGTCCGATTGCGTGAGCTTAAAGGACTTATCGATAATGCAAGATCATTGGATAAAGACAAGCCGATTATCCTCTCCGCTTATCTTCCCTCTTTTTACCCGAAAGCTGGACATGACAAGGAATGGGCTGAGAACGGGGCGCTACTAACGATGGCATCTATATTTGCTAGTGGTGGATATCATCTCTTATTAGGTGAGGATAATGGAATGCTGACGATGCCTTACTATCCCGATTATGCAGTGATGCGGCCTGAATTTGTCGTTGAGGTGAGACGCTACTATGATTTCATAGTGCGGTTTGGTACTTTGATACACAATACGCAATTGGAAGATGTGTCCTACACCTATACAGCAGGGGTTAATACCGAAATCACCTTCGAAGGCAGAGTGCCATTTGCACCGAATGGAGATATTGGCTCCGTATGGACCATCATTAAACGGATGCAAGGTTATCACATCTTACAGCTAATTAACCTTGTTGGCCTTGAGGATGATTATTGGGAGCATGGCAAGAAAAAGCGTCCTGAAACTCAAGATGGAGTTGTCTGCACATTGCTGATTGAACAGCCGATTGAGTGCATCTTCACAGCCAGCCCTGATGATCATAACCAAGAAGTATGTTTTTTGGATTATGAAATTGTACCTCATGGACAAGGGCTAGCTGCCAGATTTACTCTACCGTCTCTGGAGGTTTGGTCCATGGTTGTAGTGAAATTAAGCGAATAGGAGTGCGTGATATGAATAATACAAGATGGTGGCAGACAGCTGTTATATATCAGATTTATCCTAGAAGTTTTCAAGACACGAACGGGGATGGAATCGGCGATCTCAGGGGAATTATCAACAGACTTGACTATCTCAAGCAACTCGGCATAACTGCAATATGGCTTAGTCCTGTATACAAATCACCGAATGACGATAACGGCTATGATATCAGCGACTACCAGGATATTATGACCGAATTCGGAACCATGGAGGATATGGATGATTTAATCGAAAGAGCCAAGCTACATAACATTCGAATTATTATGGATTTGGTTGTTAATCACACCTCCGATGAGCATCCCTGGTTCGTTGAAGCAAGTAAGGGAAAGGACAATCCCTATAGAGATTATTATATCTGGCGGGATCCTGTAGATGGCGGCGTTCCCAATTCCCTGCGTTCGACATTTAGCGGATCAGCTTGGGAATTCGACGAAGCGAGCGGTCAATATTATTTGCACTTGTTCAGCCGCAGACAGCCTGATTTGAACTGGGAGAACAGTAAAGTCCGGCAAGAGGTATGGGACATGATGAATTTCTGGCTGGATAAAGGCGTTGGCGGATTCCGCATGGATGTGATTGATCTGGTCGGGAAAATACCGGATCAGGAAATTACAGGAAATGGTCCGAAGCTTCATGAATATCTACAAGAAATGAACCGGGAGACATTCGGAAAGCATGATGTTCTGACTGTAGGAGAGACTTGGGGAGCGACTCCAGAAGTGGCGAAGCTATACTCCAATCCGGACCGTAAAGAGCTGTCGATGGTATTCCAATTTGAACATATTGGTCTGGATCAGCAGGATTGGGGAGAAAAGTGGGATCTAAAGCCCTTGGCTGTAAGCGAATTAAAACGGGTACTGGCGAAATGGCAAACTGAATTGGGAAACGAGGGCTGGAACAGTCTGTTCTGGAACAATCATGATTTGCCGAGAATTGTGTCCCGTTGGGGAGACGACAAGCAATATCGAGTAGAGAGCGCAAAGATGTTCGCGATTCTTCTACATTTGATGAAGGGTACACCTTACATTTATCAAGGTGAAGAGCTCGGGATGACCAATTATCCGATTCAGGATATCAGCGAAGCGCAAGATATTGAGACCATTAATATGTACCATGAACGGATTGCCCAAGGGTACAGCAAAGAAGATATTATTAATTCCATTAATGTGAAGGGAAGAGATAATGGCCGAACCCCGATTCAGTGGGATTGTAGTCCTAACGGAGGATTTACAACAGGAGAGCCATGGTTACATGTGAATCCAAATTATACGGAAATTAATATGGAAGCAAATCTGAAGAATCCAGATTCAGTTTTTCACTGCTACCGTAAATTGATTGAACTAAGGAAGAATAACCCAATCGTTGTATGGGGTGACTTTGAACTAGTGGCGGGCGTGCCGGATCAAGTATTTATGTATCTCCGCAGGTATGAAGAACAGATCTGGTTAATAGCAGCCAATTTTAGTGGAGAAATAACGAAGCTGGAATTACCAGAGCTGGGGCCGGTCAAAGAAATGATTATTTGCAATTATTCTAGAGATAACGTGGAATTTAAGCAACTACAATTACAGCCTTATGAGGCATTTTCTGTCAAACTCGCGTAGGTTAACTTGCCCGGTTTAGGTTTTTGGTATTGCTGCCTTCATAATTAAATTCTTCTATATATAGAAGAATTTCGTTAATAGCATGAAACAGAGGTGGAAGATTTTTTTGAGAAAGGATAGGGTGGTGAAATTGGCAAAGCTGAAAATTGGTGTAATTGGTTTAGGTGGAATAGCAGACATGCATATTTCCGGTCTGTTGGCGAATGAAGAGGCGATCCTATGGGCGATTTGTGATTGCAATGAAGAGGTACTAGCGAGAAGGGGAGAACAATTTAATATCCCGGAAGCACGAAGATATTTGAATTACAAAGAAATGTTATCGGACCCAGAACTTGAAGCAGTGACGATCGCTACGCCGAATTATAACCATTTTGAAATAGCCTGTGAGGCAATCAAGCATCGTAAGCCGTTTGCCCTAGAGAAGCCGGTGACTCTCGATGTACAGGAAGCTGCCGCGTTGCGTGATCTGCTGGCTGAGGCTCATCTACCGCATATGATTTGTTTCAGTTATCGGTACAAATCGGCAGTAAGATATGCGAAATGGTTAATCAATCAGGGCAAAATAGGAGAGATCAAGCATGTCTACGGTCAGTATTTACAAGGCTGGGGGCTTAACGAGCGGCTTCCGCTAGTCTGGAGATTCAGAAAGAAGCTGTCCGGTTCAGGCGCGCTTGGAGATTTAGGTTCGCATTTGCTCGACCTTCAACGTTTTCTTGTGGGCAATGTAGAACGGGTGATGGCAGATGCCGATACGATTATCAAGGATCGCACCCTACTTGAAGGCGATGGCATGGGCGAGGTGGATGTTGATGATTTCTGTCATGTGCTGGCTCGGCTTGAAGGGGGAGCCTCGTCCACGATGGCCATTTCGAGATTCGCATTCGGGCGGGGAAACTTTCAGCAAGTGGAAATTTTCGGCGATCGGGGAGCGATTCTTTATAACCTGGAAGAAGAGGATGTACTATATGTTAAGTCTTCTGAGGATGGCGGCGAGGTCTTCATAAAAGTAGATATTCCTGAAGAATTTCATGTGGATCAAATGACATCTTTTATTAATCTGGTTAATGGACAGGGCGACGGATGCGACGCCAATATGGAAGACGGATATATAAACCAACATGCCATTGATTCAATTATTGTCTCATTAACTGAACAACGGTGGATTTCAATATAACGGGGAGGGCATATCATGTCTAAAATCAAAATTACAGTATGGAACGAGTACCGCCATGAAAGACACAACGAAGAAGTTAAAGCTATATATCCAGATGGTATTCATATGGCACTTGCCAACTATTTGAACACACAAGAAGATATGGAAGCAAAAACAGCGGTTTTGGATGATCCCGAACACGGATTAACTGATGAGGTGCTAGAACAAACAGATGTATTGTTATGGTGGGGGCATTTAGCCCATGATGAGGTTAGTGACGAAATTGTGGAAAAGGTACGTCAAAAGGTGCTAAATGGCATGGGATTAATCGTTCTCCACTCTGGACATAACTCCAAAATATTCCAATCTTTAATGGGTACCAATACTGGTGCTCTGAAATGGCGTGATGAAGGTGAGAAGGAGCGAATCTGGGTCATTGAGCCGGGACACCCGATTGCCAAGGGCCTTGGAGAGTATATTGAAATTAACAAGGAAGAAATGTATGGTGAACGTTTTGAGATTCCGGCGCCGGATGAGCTTATTTTTATTTCCTGGTTCGAAGGCGGAGAGGTGTTCCGTAGCGGATGCTGCTACAAGCGAGGACAAGGCAATATCTTTTACTTCAGACCAGGGCATGAGACTTTCCCGGTATACCACCAGCCTGAGGTACTTCAAGTCATTAGTAACAGCATTCGTTGGGCGGCAAAAGATGAACTTCCTAAAGTTTCTTACGGACGTGTAGCCCCGTTGGAACTTATTCCTTAAAGCGTGAACAATGGTCACCATATCATGATTATTTTGTGTCAAGACTTTGCTCTCCCTTGATAAGGAGGGCAAGTCGTTTGTTATTGAGATTAAGGGCTCAGAGGATGCAACGTTTATTTTATAAATAAATGCATTCGCAAGAAGGAGGAAAGTGTCATTACTCCAACAATTAAAGATGTGGCTAAGGCAGCCAATGTTTCAGTATGTACAGTATCAAGGGTTATTCATAATCTAGAAGGTTACTCTCATAATACTAAGCTCAATGTACTTCAGGCTGTGGAAGAACTGGGTTATTATCCTAACGGAGTAGCTAGAGGACTCATTAATAAACAAACAAGAACTTTAGGAGTGCTTTTCCCCGGCGTAGCAAGTGATTTTTTTTGTGGTATTCTTCATGGGATTGAAAAGGCTGCCTATGATAAGGATTATATGGTCATTGTTTGCAATACTGGTGAGGATGGCAAAAGAACAAAAAACTGTCTGGAGATGCTCCAGGAAAAACAAGTGGACGGAGTAATATTTACAAGCGAAGTTTTGAAGGATGAATATTATCTTCAATTACGACAGAAGAAAACTCCCTTAGTGCTCGTCAATGCATATTCTTCAAAGTACACCATCCCTTTTGTAAAAGTAGATGATAAACTTGCTGCCTATCAAGCTACTTCCTATTTAATCAATAAAGGGCACTATAATATTGCTATGATTGCTGGAACGCCATCTGATATGATAGCGGGAATTCCTCGTGTGGAAGGTTACCGGCAAGCGCTCGAGGAACAAGGATTTATATTTAACGAGGCCAGAATAGCTTACGGAGATTTTCATATGGAAAGTGGCCGTGTGGCTATGGAAAAACTATTGAGTGAAGCCCCGCCGTTTACTGCAGTATTTGCAGCTAGTGATGAAATGGCAATTGGAGCCATGGGAAAGGCCTTTGAGAAAGGGTTGAAAATACCAGAGGATCTTTCTATGATTGGCTACGATGATTTGATGTTATCAAAAATTATATCTCCTCCCTTAACGACAGTACATCAATCGTTGGATCAAATGGGGCGATTGGCGGTGGAAAAGTTATTATCTCTGATAGAGAAACCTCTGGAATTACCAAACAGCACTCTCATGAATCATTATATTGTTGAGCGGGAAACAGTGCGTACAATAATTTGATTTTTATATTATTTATTGGGTAAACGTTTACATTCATTTCAGAGACATTCAGACGATGTGACATAAAGTTGTTTTCTAAATATAAATCTCGTCAAAATATAGTTTTTTATACTACGGTTGATCTAATTGCTGACGGAAAGACACTTGCTTCATAAACAATATAGAAGTAGGACTGGGCAATGTGTCCTATTCTAAATAAATCACAAGATGGAGGAAATATAATGGTGAACAAGAAGAAGCCTTACATTGCATTACTCACACTTATCCTTTCGGCGCAGTTAGCACTCCCTCTGTCTGCGGGTCCGCTGGGACCATCAACGGTGCATGCAGACAATGAGAGTGGGAGCACATTAAGCAATCAGTCAATTTTGAAAGCGATTACATACCTTGGGGTCAGTAAAGCTCGTTATTCCCCAGGTGAAGAGGCCGAACTTATCCTCAAATTGAAGGATGACGAACAGTGGCAGGGAAAGCTGAACGTTGAGATCTACAACCTGAATACGCTGATCGCCAAAGGGAGTAAACCGATTACCGTCTTGAAAGGACAAGGTGACTTGTCGATTAAATGGAAGACCCCTGATGATGATTTTACCGGTTATCTGGTAAAAGCGTGGGTAAGCGGAGCAGCTGATCATGATTATGTTACGGCGGCTATAGATGTTTCAAGTGACTGGAAGAGATACCCGAGATACGGGTACACAAGTGAATTCAGCAGTGAGACTGCAGCGCAGAGTGATGCCAAACTAAAACAGTTGTCACAAGATTATTATCTTAATGGTTATCAATTTTATGACTGGATGTGGAGACACGATGTGTCCGTTTACTCCAAAACTGATGCAGATGGTAAACCGCTAAAGGACAGTGAAGGAAATTTTGTCGATGAGGAGATCAACGCTGATACTCATTATCTGGATCTGTTAAACCGGGAATTGTATCCGCTTACGATTAAACAGCAGGTAGAGGCTGCCCAGAAATACGGCTCAGCGGCAATGGCTTATGAGATGAACTATGCGGCTCGGGAAAATTATGAAGACTATGGCGTTAGTCCGGAGTGGGGGCTTTATGGCAGTGAAAATATTGATAAAACCAATCCGCAGCAGAGCCAAAACGGTTATCACTTCGATTTCAACGGTAAAGAAACAGCCCTCTATCTTCAGGATCCTGGGAATGTAGAGTGGCAGAATTATATTACCAAACAGTTTGACCGTGCTGTAAATGTCTTTGGATTTGACGGCATCCATCTGGACCAATGGGGAGCCAATGATAATAGTCATCTCTATGATTACAATGGAAATAAACGCTATTATTCCCTGGATTATGACAAGCTGATAAACTCGGTTAAAAAATCACTGGTAGAAAATAATCCGGCAAAAAGTGATGTCACATTCAACATGGTGGGAGGGAATTTAGATTACAGTGCTGTGCCAGATCCGGATACAAAGACAGACTTTGATTACAGCGAAATATGGCATGACCGTAATCAGTACAGTGATCTTCAGAAGGTAGTGGAGGATACACGGGCGAAAAACGGCGGCAAGGCAATGGTAATTGCGGGTTATATGAATATGAAAGAGGCTACAGGTGTGAAAACACGTGGAACGGAAGCCGAGGATGTTCCTGCTGCTGTAAATTATCAATCCCGGATCTCCAAAGTTCAGGACAGCTGGGTGGGGAATTTCGGTCGCAAGGATACGGATGCGGTTACATTTACGGTTAATGCGCCTGCCACCGGTATGTATAAGCTTCTTCTCCATTATGGACAGGGTAACGGCTCAGGTTACCCTGAAGGAAAGCTTACTGTTAACAATGAAATTGCGGCTGCTGCAATTCCATTCAGTGCTAACACCGGTTGGGGGAATCCTTCGGCGACAGCCGAAGTGACGGCAACGCTGAAGGAAGGTAACAATACGGTTAAGCTTACACTGAATACGAACAGTTTGTGGCTTAATCTGCATAGTCTCGAGGTACAAGGACAAGACATTAAGCAATCTTACGATGCAGTGGATGCAAAACTCGATACTGTAAAGGTGGACCAGTACAGCCATGTTTACTATTTTGATACCAAAAATGATTATGTGACATTCCATGTACAGGTTCCTACTGAGGGTAACTACCCGCTCGGATTTAGTTACGCTTCCGATTGGCAGGAAGTCAGCCGTACACTCATGGTCAACAATGAATCCCAAGGCGAAGTTTCTTTCCTTGGACAGGGAGACTGGACAAAGTTTGCCCGCAAGGAGAATATGGCAAGCGTCTATCTGAATGCAGGCGTCAACACGATTACACTGAAGGCTCCCAAAGATGACTTGGGTATTAAGTTACGCTATATGACCCTTAATGGACAGCGATATGAAGCAGCTGAAGCTGAACTGCCGCAGACCAACAGCGTTACT
Source organism: Paenibacillus sp. FSL H7-0716 (assembly GCF_038002705.1). Taxonomy (NCBI): domain Bacteria; kingdom Bacillati; phylum Bacillota; class Bacilli; order Caryophanales; family Paenibacillaceae; genus Paenibacillus; species Paenibacillus sp. FSL H7-0716. The sequence continues at coordinate 198,702 of NZ_JBBODA010000003.1, read as the reverse complement.
TTCACGGAGAGCAAAACTGACAATTTCGGCCAAAGCGGCCAGACGGTAACATACTCGGTGTATGCCGAACAGCAGCTGAACACGTTGACGGTTATGTACCATGGAGGCAACAGTCCGGTTATGTCGGTGCTTGTTGATGGAGAGCCTGCTCCGGATGCCCAGAATATAACTTTTGCTAAGACGCCGGGAGAATGGGATGGTCCTATGCAAGCAAAAGAGTTGTTCGTAAACATTCCGCCCGGGAAGCACAAGATTACACTGAAGATGGAATCCTCCGGACAGTATATTAATGTTGGCGGGATTGTCGCCGGTGATTATGAATACAGTACAGGCGACGCAGAAATGAAGAATGGTGTAGTTGCGGTTGTCGGTTATGTCTCGGAGTTCAACAATGAGAATGACCGGATAGTATTCAATGTAAATGCGGTTGAAGCTGGACTGTATACACTCGGTTGGGTCTATCAGAATAATGGAGCAGCAACAGTCAGCCGCAGCGTGTATTCAGGCGATCCTGCAGGAACCTTGGCATCTTTTGCACCAACGTCAGGCAGCCAATGGGGGGAAACAGTCCAAACCGGAATTTCCCTGGTTCAAGGGTGGAATCAGATTGTGATTCAAATGACGGAAGGGACAGACAGCGGTATCAAAGTGGACAAACTGAAAGTAACCAGTGATGGGCCGGAAGCAATAACCAGAATGTACGAAGCGGAATCCACTCAGGAGAAAAATGATTCGGCCTTCTCCCTTTATAAGGATACGGTACTCAACTTCAGCGAGGTAGGACAGCAGGTTACTTATCCGATATCCATTCCTCAATCGGGAGAACAAAGCCTGATCTTTACGTACTCCAATGCCGGAGAGTATACAAACCGCTCCCTTTATATTGATGGCGTACGGGCGAAGGACAGCAATGGCAATGATCTTGACGTTGCATTTAACGGCACAGGCAGTCTGGACGATTATTCCGAAGAGGCCTATGTGATTGTACCGTATATGGAAGAAGGTAACCACAAGATCACGCTGAAAATGGAAGAGGATGACACAGCAGGCATGATCCAACTCCGGGGTGTGACTGCAGGCTATTTCAACGAGCCGTCCGTTCGGTTAATGGACGCTGCGCTCTCAGTTATGGGGGCAACTCATATTGAACTCGGAACGGCAGATCATATCGCTGAAGGGCCCAATATGCTTGCCAACGAGTATTATCCGAACCGCAGTAAAAAGGTGAATCAGAGCACCAAGACAATAATGAAGGATTATTACAAATTCTTTGCCGCGTATGAAAATCTCTTGTATGACAGCCAGGCAGTCAATGATAGAGAGATTGCTGTCAAAGATACCGCGGGACAGCAGGTTGAGCTGAGCCGAGACGGTTCAGAAAATACGCTATGGTACACTGTTCGATCTGACAATAAGAACGAGCGTTATCAATCCTATGATGTAGTCCATCTGGTGAACCTGCTGAACAATGACTCTAACTGGAGAAATTCAGCCAATGAGCCGGATGTGCAGCACAATTTGCAAGTGACTTATCCGGTTCGCCTGTCTGCTCAAGATGCTTCTGGACTCAAGGTTTTTGCGGCAACCCCTGATCTAAACGGGGGAACGATGCAGGAATTGGATTACACTTGGGATGGAGATCAGATTGTGTTGAATGTTCCAAGCGTCGAATACTGGACGATGCTTGTGGTCGATTATCAACCGCGGCAGTCAGAGGTTCAGAAGCTGTTCCCAGATGAAGGGAACGAACCTTCACCAACACCAGAACCTTCACCAACACCAGAACCTTCACCAACGCCAACAAATCCGGCAAAGCCAGGAACTTCGGCAGATGCAGCGCCGGTAGCGACTGCGGTGCAGATGGGTGAAACACGGATGATCTCCGAGCAAGAGCTGAAATCCGCTCAAGGTGAAACTGTTGATATTGTAATAAATGAGCAGATAAAATCCATACTGCTACCGCTAAATGCTGGAGAATTAATTGGCTCACGCAATTTGGTCATCCAAACAGATGGACTCTCAATGATTTGGAAGGCAGACAAGCTGAAGGAGATTGCCGCGGCAGATTCTAGCGGTAAAGGGGCTTATCTTGAGCTGAGAATAGGCAAGGCGGGGGCTCCGTCTAACGGTGTTTTGAGCCCTTCTCAGGAGTATACTCTGAAAAGCAAGGTGTACACACTCGTGTTAGGAATCAAAGATAAAAACGGAAAAAGCCTAGCGACGCCGGGATTGAGTCTGCAAGCGACTGTGAAACTAGAGGTAACGAATGCTAAGCTTAAGGGGAAATTGTTGGGGCTCTACATCATAGAACAGGGAGATGGGCTATATAGGTACGCAGGGGGAGTATTTGATTCTTCTGCCGGCACCCTGCAGGCCCAACTGAACAATCAAGGTGAGTTCGCTGTTTATGAGAGGTTGAAAACATTCTCCGATGTGCCTAGTACCCATTGGGCTTACGAAGCAATATCTTCACTGGTGGCCAAACACGTCGTTACTGGCAGGACAGCGAATCATTATTCTCCATCCGTAAGCATTACACGGGCGGAAGTTACAGTTATGCTGGTGCGTGCGCTGGGTCTTCAGACTAGCGGAGACAAGGCTGTATTTGCAGACGTGCCTGACTCCTCGTGGTACGCGGCGGAGTTATCAGCCGCTTACAGCAACGGACTAATTCATGGTCGGACGGCGGAGAAATTCTCACCTGATGCACCTGTCACACGCCAGGAATTGGCGGTCTTGCTTTTACGGGCGTATCAATATGCCGGAGGACAGGCTGCAGGCAATATTACTGCTGAGTATTCTGATGCTTCAGATATTGCTGAATGGGCTCGGCTGGCGGTACGTCTCGCAACTTCATCTGGATTGTTTGTAGGAAATACAGACGGTCAGTTTTCTCCTCTGAACCCAAGCACCCGTGCAGAGATTGCACAAGCAATTGATCGGATGCTGAATCTGATAAACCGATAGATTCTATTAATTTAAAGAAGCGGCAGAAATTGTTGCTGCTTCTTTTTTACTAGCTGTTCTGTTTAAAGATTCATTTACTTGTGGTCGCTTTTTACTAGCCCTCAGGTCATACGGACAAGGTATGGAGTATCATAGTGCTGCTGACAATTCAGGTCTAGGAGGCCGCTTTGAAGAAAAGATGCTTGAATTGCAGGCACCTTTTCAGAAGATCAGGGATCGCTTACTCGCCGCGATGATAGGTTTGAATTTATTTTTCGGAAAGCGAAGAATGTTGCCTAAAACTACTGGTAGAAGCTTCGGAGGGAAATTAGGGTGGTGACTACTGTTTTGTACGATCGAACACTCGAGTTACCTAATAAACTTGACATCGTATCATGTCCACAACCTCAAGAAATTCGATAATACCGGCGAAGACATGGAGGATCTGATCTCCATCGGCACGATCGGCTTGATTAAAGCTATCGAGAGCTACCGCCCGAACAAAGGCACAAAGCTGGCCACTTTTGCTGCCCGTTGTATCGAAAACGAAATTCTGATGCACCTGCGTTCGCTCAAGAAAACACGTAAAGACGTATCCCTGCACGATCCAATTGGGACGGACAAAGAAGGTAATGAAATAACACTTATCGATATCCTTGGCTCCGAGGCTGATGATGTCATTAAAGAAGTCGATCTTAAGATCGAGAAGAGTAAGATATATCGTAACCTAGATATTCTTGATGACCGGGAGAAAGAAGTTGTGGTGGGTAGGTTTGGGCTGGATACAGGTGGAGAAGAGAGGACACAGAGGGAGATTGCCAAAGAGCTGGGGATCTCGCGGAGTTATGTTTCGAGGATAGAGAAGAGGGCCTTAATGAAGCTTTATCATGAGTTTTATAAGGCGAAGCGGTAAGACTGATGACAATTACACAGTAATAATCTATTAATAATAAAACCTAAAAAGCGACTTATCTACGGATGAGTCGTTTTGTGTGTGGATAGGGTTCGCCCTACTTATGATACGGTTCATCGCACTATCTGTAACGGCAAGTTATAAGGCCATCCCTTTCGGGATGGCCCTTCCTGTAAACGTGGTTACTCAAGTACTCTGTCATTTATAATTGAACTTATTTTAATTAGTAGTTTCTAGTAATCTGGATACAATAGTTGCAAACTCAGCTCTAGTAATATCTTTTTCAGGTTTAAATGTACTGTCTGCGTACCCTGTAATAATATTATTGGATGCGAGTGCATCGATGGAATCATAATACCATGCATTTCTTTTAACATCTTTGAATGATGTGTTTCCAGTACCAGTTAGCTTAAAGGCTCGAGTGATTAGTGCCGCTAATTCACTACGGCTAATCTTCTCATCTGGACGGAAGCTTCCGTCGCTATATCCGTTCATCAAGCCTGATCCGGCAGCTGCACCGATAAACTTATTCGCCCAATGAGTTGAAGCTACATCTGTAAAGTTACTTTCATGTCCTTCAAGTCCCATGTGCGTTGCAATTACCTTGATGGCTTCCGCACGAGTCAAACCTGAATTTGGGCGGAATGTTCCATCGGAATATCCCGTCAATAATCCCTTAGCAATTAGTGCGTCAATGCTTGTTTTTGCCCAATGATTCATTGTATCTACAAAACTAACAACTTTCGGCTTATCTGCTGGTGTTATTGTTTCTGCAGGTGCCGGTGTTTCTATAGGCGTTGTTATTGCTGGAGGTGTCACTGTACCTCCTCCAGTATTTGGATGGGTTGGTCCATTATCTGTGTTTGGATCAGGATTAGTAGTGTTTGAAACGTATTGAAGTGCTGGAGCAAATGTTGTAAGTAGTCTAGCTTGACTTTGTTGCTCAAGAGCGTAGCTCATGCCTAAAACTTTTGCATCGTCCCATGCTCTACCAACCAGTTGCATAGAGATAGAATATCCGCTGTCATTCGTTCCTACAGGAACAACTACCGTAGGTAGTCCCATAGTAGAGGTTAATACGCCTGTGTTACGGTCTGAACTTAATTGAGAAGCTGCTGCGTCATTGTTATATACGTCGCTAATAAAACCTGCATAAACAACAGCATCAACACCATTCGCGTCCATCCAGCCTTTGATAACTTCCTTATAGTCAGTTCTATACTTAATGTAATCTTGTACAGCCTGTTCAGTCATACGAGTTGGGGTACTATATCCTCTTTGGTTATAGATAAGCACTTTATCTGAAGCTAGTACACTTGCTCCATCAATATAAGGGAAGTCCTTATGAAGCTCAATATAACGTGCCCAACCTTCAGTAGATCCATTAATACCTGAAGGACGACTAGGGCCTGATGGTACAGCTGACATTTCAACCATAGTCGCACCCGCTGCTTGAAGCTCTGAGAACTTATCCATCACTGCCTGTCCAGTATCATCATCAGCATATGCAGATACAAAGGATGCAGGAATGTATCCAATTTTCTTTCCTTTCAATGCATTAGCATCCAGAGATTCCTTCCAATCCACTGGACGCTTATGATCTGCATCAGCAGTGACTGTGAAAATATCCTGTGGGTCCGTACCCGTTGTAGCATTCAATATAATGGCTAGGTCAGTTACTGTTTTAGCAATGGGACCTGCATAATCTTGTCCCCAAGTGAGTGGCAGTACACCTGTAGTACTTGCTATACCGTCTGTACCCCGGAAGCTTTTTAAGCTAGCGCCTGTAGTTGGTGCATAGAGAGATACCCCTGTTTGCGATCCCATTGCTGCTGCTGCAAAATCAGCTGCAACAGATACTGCAGACCCGCCGCTTGAGCCAAAAGATGTTTTCGATGGATAGAGTGCATTCCATGTTTGCTGCCAGCCGCTTTCACTAAAGCTTCCGCTGTTAGCAAACTCAGAAGTATTTACTTTACCAATAATTACAGCTCCAGCTTCCCGCAGTTTTTTCACTTGGAATGCATCAGAATCAGGCTGCCAGCCTTCAAGAGCTTTACTGCCACCGGTAGTAGGCATATCCTTTGTATCATAAATATCTTTTATCGCAATTGGAATACCCAATAAATCACCTTGTACACCTTGTGCACGGGCATCGTCAGCAGCTTTTGCTTGGTTAAGCGCAGTTTCAGATACATGCAGGAATGCATGGAATCCCAATTGCCCCTCATCGTATACCTTGATTCTATCTAAATAGGCTTGAGTAATTTGTACAGAAGTGGTTTTGCCATTAATCATATCCTGCTGCATTTCTGCAATGGATTTATTCTTAACATCATACGGCGATGAAGTTACTAATTCTTTAGGTGCAGGAGCATTTGGAATAACCAGATGATCTCCAGTATCAAGTCCCTCTATAGCAGATATATCCCAGTTGCTAATTGAACGAATTTGTGCGTTTGTTAATCCGGTTACGTCTAGCAGACTATTAAGTCCATCTAGACTAGCAACCAGATTTTTTAATCCTTCTTCACCAGCTTCTCCAACTTGTACATAATTTACTAGGGACTTCGACTCACCCGGCCTAATATTTAATGTGTTAATGAACCCATAGAAATTCGCTTCATTTCCATGCTCAGCTAAGGGTATTGTGAATGGATCCTGTTGCTGATTACCTAGACCGGTTAATCCATTATCAAACGGCTTTGGAGATCCCACTGCAACGCCTAGCGGCTTATTGTTTTTGGCGCTACTATCTACAACAATCCATGAATCATCTGTAGTTACCTTTTGATCGCCTGAATAGGTTGCCTTAACTACTGAAGCATTTGTTGTTGTACCATATCCTAAAGAGCCACCGAATGATACATCAACTTTTATTGCCACATCATTTTTATTAGTGAAAGTATCAAAGAATCTCGTTCGATTATGAATAGTATCCACATACACCTCACGTGTTACAGTTACATTTCCTAGATTTACAGATTGAGCCGAAGTAAACTTATTAACGCCGTCATATTTCAAGTCAAACCCACGCATCATTTGACCATTCATCAGTGGAGCTGAAGGCGAGGACACTTTAACAAAGATATTGCCGAAACCTTGTACTTGTGTAGCACCAACTGTACGTAAACTTCCTGTGTCTAAGCTAGGAGCAAAAACATCGTGAATCTCCCATACTGTGCCACTTTCTGAAGTAACTCTAGTTAAAGCGTCAGCTGTTTGGAACGGAATTACACTCGTAGCAATAACAGATAACACAATTGAAGTAGCTATAAATTGTTTTTTACTCCAATTTTCTTTTGCTGGTGAATATTCAGATCGGGTGGAACCAGAATACTCTCTTTTAGTTTCACGTAGACGTTTGAACTTATCCATGTGCGTAATCTCCTTTTCCTGTATGTATTTTATTATTTAATGTTAGGAAATATAACACTAGTATTTATTTCAGTCAATGAATATTATGAATTTAATATATTTTAAGTTTGTAAAAAGAAAAAAACGGCTCTTTTAATTATTTTGTGTAATATATATGTAAACTATTGTGTTAAATATATTACATTTTATGATAGTTTTTGGAGAATCCATAGGATATTGAGTATCATCATCCAGCTGCATCACCAAAAACCTTGAATTTCACTTATCTCTATGTGAATTTGACGAAATAAAAAAGAAAAGGAACAGCTAAAAATTAACGGAGAATATTATGTTTTTCATTTCATGAAAGTGGAAGATTCTATATCGGAGTATGGCATAAAGCAGAATCACTGATGATTCCAGATGCATAGCCGTAAGATCACTAATGGGCATCCTGAAAAGAGTGAAGTTTCTGCTGGGAAAGAAGCCATAAGAATAGCCAGGTAGTGTATCTGGAATAAGTGGGATTTCATTGTGGAAACCATTTTAGCGGGTGGTAACGTTATAAGGCAGATGAGGATGCAAAGGAACAAGGCTTTGAAATTATTGTGTTTTATATGGGACTAGCAGATGTTCGGCTAAATATTGAATGTATCGCTCTACGTGTGAAAAACGGTGGCTATCATATTGAAACCGAGGATATTGTTAGACGCAATTTAACAAGTATGAATAATCTGATATCTCACTTAGAGTTGATTGATCAAGTAAAGTGTTATTTAAATGGATTACCAGGATGTACGCAAGAACTCAATCGGAAACTACAAATTAAATATAATATGCAAAAGGAAACCAATTCGAATCAGAATCGATCGTAATTGGCTTATTTTTTTGACATCACATCGTGTCCATAACCTCAAGAAATTCGTATAACACTGGGGAGGACATGGAGGATCTGATCTCCATTAGCACCATCGGCCTGATTAAAGCTTTTGAGAGCTATCGTCCAAACAAAGGAAGCAAACTAGCCACATTTGCAGCACGTTGTATTGAAAACGAAATTCTGATGCACCTGCGTTCGCTCAAGAAAACACGTAAAGACGTATCCCTGCACGATCCAATTGGGACGGACAAAGAAGATAATGAAATTACACTTATCGATATCCTTGGCTCCGAAGCTGATGATGTCATTAAAGAAGTCGATCTGAAGATCGAAAAAGAGTAAGATATATCGTAACCTTGATATTCTGGATGACGCAGCGGGAGATTGCCAAAGAGCTGGGGATCTCGCGGAGTTATGTTTCGAGGATAGAGAAGAGGGCGCTCATGAAGCTTTATCATGAGTTTTATAAGGCTAAGCGGTAAACTCATAATCACAAGGTAGTATCCGTTAACCGGCATACATAGAAAGCTTCAAGGACCATATTAGAATTTTTTAGAGAAGATATAGTTCAGCGAATTTTTGTATTAAACCAACTCATAAAAATACATGAGAAAGGGAGAGGGCGAATTGTTAAGTGGTGCTTTGAAAAGTACATATATCCAGTCATCTTTTGCGATTATCCTGGGTATTGGGCATATTGCATTTTGGCTGTGAAGATATTTAGCTGTTGTTGCAATTAAAAAGAAAGGTACGGAAATCTTTAGTAAAATACAACACAAAAGCTTATTAAATATAACTAAATTTGAGTATCAAGCGAAATGAAAAACCACTTATGCTCGGAAATCCCAAGCTTGCTTAAGTGGTTAATCGTGCTTTTGAATCTTATAACAACCTTAAGTTGTCGGGTTCAGTGCCCCTTGATACTCATTCATTAAATTGTCGATAATCTGCTGTACGGACAAAATCTCTTTAATCTCATGAACTCTGGACCCAGCAAAAACCAATCCGTTCTTAACATCTCCTCTAAGGGAAGTGAGCAGGGATTCCATTGTACAGAAGCGATGTGAACAAACCTTTAGACAATTATAGCATTTGACTATCTTTAATTTGGCATCATTACTGATCCGGTCCGTAAATTCATTCCGAATCGCTCTACCTTCTAGACCCACAGTAGACTTGATTAGGACAGTATCTCCTTGCTGAGCATCTACATACTTTTGCTTGAAGGCTAAGGGAGCATCACACTCAAGGCTAGCCACAAAACGGGTACCCATTTGAACACCAGATGCGCCGATCCGAAGGGCTTTTGCGATATCATCCCCTGTTAGAATTCCACCGGCAGCAATAACAGGAATCGAAACGGTCTCTAAGACTTCAGGAAGGATATCAAACATGGATCTGTCTGTACCTAAATGGCCTCCAGCTTCGAACCCTTCCACAACGACTGCGGAGGCACCAAGTCTTTCGGAAATTCGGGCTAATTTGGCGGATGAAACAATAGTTACGACAGGAGTACCATATTCTTTACCCCAAGCATAAATATCTCTAGAAATTCCGGCTCCGGAAATAATAAAGTCAACCTTTTCCTCCAAAGCAATCTTCATTTTTTCGGCAAAGTCCTTCACTGCGAATAGTACATTCACACCGATGTAGCCATTCCCTTTAGAGAGTTCTCTTGTTTTGCGAATATGCATTCTCAGCTCATCAGGAGTGATCCCTGTACCAGAGATGGTGCCGATCCCGCCTGCATTGGCTACAGCAGCGGCTAGTCCACTTAAGGATATGCCTACACCCATTCCACCTTGAATAACAGGAACTCTCGATTTAATATGTCCGAATTGGATTGTTGGAAGTTTCAATTACACACCTCTTTTGCAAGTTGTTGACATTATTAATACTCCTCTAGAGTAATAAGATATATCGTAACACAGCTAATTCTTTCCCGGATGTGACTGTAAACATGTTCAAACTATGTTAAATATCATGTCTTTCAACTGTTTTCTTTAAGTTGTTGATATCAAGTGAAAATTTAAGAAAACGAAGTGACTATTAAAAAAGGACAATGAATAACAAAAAAGAGCCATCCATCCGGTAAAACCTTCATACTTCTATCAACGCTTTTCTATCAAGAAAGTGGATTTTGACATCGTATCGTGTCCACAACCTCAAAAATTCGATAATGCCGGAGAAGACATGGAGGACTTAATCTCCATCGGAACCATTGGTTTGATTAAAGCCATCGAGAGCTATCGTCCGAACAAAGGAACCAAACTAGCCACATTTGCAGCACGTTGTATTGAAAACGAAATCCTAATGCACCTACGTTCGCTCAAGAAAACTCGTAAAGATGTATCTCTGCATGATCCAATTGGGACGGACAAAGAAGGTAATGAAATTACACTTATCGATATCCTTGGCTCTGAAGCTGTATCATGAGTTTTATAAGGCGAAGCGGTGAGGATATTAGATAATAACTTAAGATTCACTATAGAGTGTTTTAAAAGCGACTTGCAAAAAGGGAGTTGCTTTTTTATGTGCGCCCAGCATTGGCGATCTATAGGGTTGAAGTTCCGCATACATCGTACAAAAATGGCAGACCTTGCGGCAAACGATAGAAGAAAGAACCTATGAACCGAGCCCCTCCCCTACATAGAATTAGAAGGAATAACGGAATCGTGCAAAAAGTAACTTTCTTTGCTAAATAAAAATATCCATCATTCCTATATAATAAAGGTGACAAGGTATCATAACAAGGAGCTTGGATCAACATAAAATAACCTCCGCGAGTGAGAAGGATAGGATGGATGCATCATGAAAAGGTACGGGGCGGTCGTGATAGGCTGCGGTTATATGGGCTCTCTCCACTTGGACGCGATATCACGACAGGTGCGGGTCCGGTTGATCGGCGTGGCGGATTGGAACCGGGACAGGGCCTCCTTAGTGGCAAGCCAATACGGAGCTGAGTGTTGGAGCACGGATTACCGGGTCTTGATAGAGCGTGATGATGTGGATCTGGTCATTATCGCCACGTACCCGTCCTCCCATCTGGGGATCGCAAAAGATTGTCTCGCTGCAGGGAAGCATATCCTATGCGAGAAGCCGATGGCGGGCAATGCACGGGAAACACAGGAATTCATGAAGCTGGCCCGTGGAGCTAAAACCAAGGTGCTGATCGGTCACATCCTTCGCCATAACACTACGTACCAGGCGGTTATGAAGATGATCCGGGAGGGCGCCATCGGCTTCCCTTTGGTCATCCGGCTATCCCAATTGAAGCCCTCCAAAAATTGGGCTTCCCACTTATCCCTGCTCCGGGACGTCTCGCCGATCGTGGATTGCGGCGTCCATTATATCGATGTGATGCGTTGGGCTACAGGGGCGGACGTAGTAAGCGTCAATGGGATCGGGCAGCGTCTCTACGAAGAAGTCCCGCCGTATACTTACAATTACGGACTCATGACCCTCCGTCTGTCGGACGGCTCCATCGGCTACTTTGAGACAGGGTGGGGCAAGGGACTTCCGACTGATAACCGGAAGGAATTTATCGGACCGGCAGGCCGGATTCGCATCATATACAAGAACGAACGACCGCGAGAGGATCAGCATCTGGGGAATCTGATCGAGGTCGAAGACTACCAGAAAGGAGCGGTCCGGCAGATCAATATGGACTTCTCCGTAAAGCCTACGGGTGCCCAGCTGGACTATTTCCTGTCCATGCTGGAGAACAACTTGCCCCCTATACCGGCAATGGAGGAAGCCTGCCGGGCGATGGAGATCGCTCTCTTAGCCGACCGGGCGATCCATGAAGGAATTACGTTACCTTGCGCGAAATAAGGGTTGACCAACATGGTGGTGGTAACAGGGGATGAACCGGTGCATGGTGTACACCTGCTGAGGAATAAATTGTCCACACCCATGCAAAGTACGGCAGCCGACATCAGTCAGTCGAACTGAGGGATGTATACGGTGCCGTCGGGTACCACCCGCTGGATCATCAACGGATTGCAGGGCTAGTAAGCTCCGGAGCCATATTCCGGGAGGTTCCATTCGGCGAGGTGAAGGTAGATTTCGACGCCTATTTCGCCGCATTGCAGGAGAACGGATACGGGGGGATCTGACCATCGATCGGGAAGTGGGGGATGCGCCCGAGGGGATATAGAGTGTGCAGTTCCATCATCCGCCAATACAGGTAACGGCAGACGGCCGTGCGAAATTTCGGGGATTGAGACTGCGTATTGGAAAACCGGTAAGTCGCGGGTCTAAATAATCAAGTTAATTAATAGGGTTGTTTTGCTGTGTTAGCCTAGTGGGATTTCCAACCGAAGGGAATGAACCATGGAAAGAAAATTAGAAACCTTAGTGATTTCCCGCCTGATAAATCAGACGGATGTTTCAGTTACAGAAGATTTCCAGATCATTAAACAGTATCAATGGCTTAAAGGATATAACCCGGTCGTTACAGCAAGATTAAATTACAGTCAGGAGGATCTGAAGCTTCAGTTTAAGGTTTACGAACAGAATCCAATACGAACATATAGAAACATGAATGATCCTGTGTATAAGGATAGCTGCATCGAGTTCTTTTTTCAGCCTACTCCGGATTCGGACCAGCGCTATATGAATTTCGAATTTAATGCGAATGGCGCAATTCTCTTGCAGATAGGAGCGGATCGGTATGATCGCTTCCCAATCACTATCAATCCAGCACTTTTCCAAGTCCTATCCACCACGGATCAGATTAATGATAAAGGGGAAGCGTATTGGGAATTAAGCTTTTCGATCTCATGGGCATGGGTACAATCTTATTTTTCGGATTTTCGGGCAGTGCCGGGGAAAAGGATAAGAGGAAACTTTTACAAGTGCGGCGATGAAACGGTTTATCCGCACTTTGGAACATGGAGCAAAGTTCATTCGAACAAACCAGAATTTCATAGAAGCTGTGATTTTGGGATTCTGTACTTAGAGTAACTGCGAAATGCAGGTTAATGAATAACTTCCGAAGCCGCATATACGGGGTTGGAGGTTTTTTTGTCGTAGTAGACACATCGAACAAATGTCATATTGGCAGCGCAAGGATACTATTATTTTAAAAAATCACCTGTTTTTTAAACTTTTAGAAGGGAGTGTCGTTATACTGTTCGACAATCTACTCGTGCGCACGGTAGTTGGCCAAGTACGAATGGAGGCAGGTAATGATGCATGTAGTTATCCAGCAATTGTGCAAAAAATATGGCAGTAAACAAGTACTGAACGGAATTAACCTGACATTGGGTACGGGTATGTTCGGCTTACTCGGTCCCAATGGGGCGGGAAAATCAACATTAATGCAAATATTGGCAACAGTAATACCGAAAACATCAGGGGATGTACAAATTGGACATTGCAAGCTTGGGCGGGATGAACGTGAAATTCGTGGCTTGCTTGGCTACCTGCCACAAGAGTTTGGCGTATATCGCAAGTTGACAGGCGCAGAATATCTCGATTATGTCGCGTCCATGAAGGGCATTACAAATGGAAAAGCCCGGAGGAAAGCAGTAGCCGAAATGTTGCGCCGAGTCAATCTGGAGGAGAAGCGCCATGTGCGTATAGGCAAATATTCTGGCGGGATGCGGCAGCGCATCGGTATTGCCCAGGCGTTGCTAGGTGATCCGCAGTTCATTATTGTGGACGAGCCTACGGCAGGGCTTGATCCCGAAGAACGCATGCGATTTCGTGATATGCTGACTGAGCTGGGTAAAGATCGTACTGTGCTACTGTCTACACATGTCGTCGCCGATATTGATAATAACTGTAAGAGTATGGCGATTATGAGCGGAGGGCGCATCGTATTTCACGGTACGCAAGAACAATTGCTCCAGCGTGTGCAGGGACAAGTGTGGACGGTCCAAGTGGGTGATGAGAAGCTTGCAGAGCTCAAAGAAACTGCAGCCATCGTGACTGCAAAGCGTTCAGGAGCCGGCTATGAGGCGCGTGTTCTTGCCAGTTCTGTCCCATTACCTGGAGCAGTCCAGGCAAAGGCAGGACTTGAGGACGGATATATCGCGTTCATGAGAGCGGGGAATAGCCAATGAGCCTGATTCGCTATTACAAAACAGAGTGCAAGCTACTGCTGCGTGGCCCAGGCTTGTATCTAATGCTGGCAACTGTGGTCGGCATCCTGTATTTGATGTTTCAGACCGCCGATGCCAAATTGGATCGTGCAGTATACGTGATGGATATTTCTGAGGTGTATTGCCTTGTAGCCCTCATTATTTTGCCTTTGCTGGCAACAGCGATAGCACGGCGGGATGAAGAATGGAAGACAGCAAACATGATGGCTACCTTTCCGTATCGAACATGGGAAATGGAGGCTGCACGCTTGCTCTGTGCTGTAACCCTTCCGTTAGCAGCTGCGCTCGTGCCGATGGGGGCTTATGTATGGTTGGTCGTAAATGATGGCATCTCATGGGGAATGCGTGAATGGTATACCTCTGCTGTATTGGCTTCCTTTGCCATCCCGATGTTATTTGCAACTGTAATTGCCTACTTAGTAGGTATCCTTATCCGCAAGCGATATAGTTACTTGATCAGCTTCGTCCTGTTGCTTAGCTTGGCAATTATTTTACCGGAATTTTTTAAGACCGATCGCCCTTCTTTTTCATTACCCCCTCATACGCAGATTTGGTTCGATTATTCACTAGTTAAATATATTGGTAAGTCTTACTCACGTATGTGGGGATTTATATATGATCCGGCATTTTGGCTGCATCGCGGCATCGTTGCAGCTTTAGCAGCAGGAATGGTCATGACTGTTCTACTTGTAGTATGTAGACGCAGGCGGGAACGGGTCAAGGCATGGCTGGTCTATCCCACGATGCTGATTCTAGGTGCAGCATTGTTATGGGCAGGTAGTGCGATGTACGGATACCTGCAGGAACGGGCAGATATTGCGGATGCCAATGAACGTTTCTATCGCGAACGTCTTACTTCAGCCAATGATATCACGCAACAGCGTGAATTGGAGCAACTGCTCGTTGCTGGAATTGCAGCGGGTAAATATTCGGAGGCGGATATTGAGGAAATGTCTCGGATCACCCTTAACACAAACGGGAATACCAGCAATCCGCTCTCGGTATCGCATATTAAAGATCTGCTTGTCGGAATGAAGTTCCAGGATCTACACATTAACAGCTACAAGCTGAAGTTGGAATTACTGCCGCGGCATGGGTTAGAAATACAGGCGACGATGCAAGCAAGCAATGGACAAGCGGCAACACTAGAGCGATTCCCAATCATGCTGCGACATATCTTTGATGTACAGGAACTGAAGGTGAACGGTGCTGCTGCTGCCTATGAGTGGGAAGAGGCTACAGATGTACTTTGGATCAAGCCTGCAACGGATGTTATGCCAGGGGAGCATCTGGAGATCGAGATGACATATAGCGGTACCCTAAATGATTGGCGGCATTATTATTCCGTCGCTCCTAGCAGGGATAGCTGGGAGCAGATCGCTGTTGTCGACGATAACAGGATTTTCCTGCCAGCTTTCTATGGCTGGTACCCTGTTATCGGCAATAGCCGGCTATCGGAATTGCTTACCGATCACTACGAATGGGGGCGTCACGCTACAGATATTCTGGACACACAATTGCCGCGGCCTATGGCGGGCTTTGAAGTTGCTATCACAGGGCCAAGTGGCTTAAAACTGTTCTCTAACGCCTCTGTCATTACTAGTAAGATGGCTGGAGAGAAGGGAGCGACAGTCACGCGCCTGGAGCTGGATGAAGCAAGCGGACTTACATTATTTGGGGGCGATCTGCAACTTGCAGAAGCGACAGCAGACGACAAGACGTTGCGTCTGCTGGCATCTGGTCAATTGCCTGCCCGTTCTGTCGAAGAAGCAGCACAGTTCGCAGCCAGGCATTACGCCCAAGCAGCGCGTACTTTGAAAATGTTGGATGGAGAAGCTGCAACGAGCTTTCCCCAGACGGTTACTATGGCACTTGCCGATTATCCGTATTATAGTTTGAATATGGTGAGTATGAGTACCCTGGGCATGGTAGATGCAGCAGTTGGAGGTCCGGAAGCTCGCGATATCCACTTTTTGTCTAAGTTGTCTGAGTTAAGTTATTTTGGGACGGAAATTGAGCGAGGGAAGAATGGGAACATTCAACTGAGAACGGGGCAATACTGGCTTGATTACAGTGCCAAACGTAGAGAAATTAGAAATGCGAGAATGTTAAATTTAAACGCCCAATTTACACTGAACAACTTTTTTCAGGCTTATAACGAGCTCAAGCTGGTCGGAGAGGAACTGCCAGATCGACTGTTCGAACCTGTTAGCAGCTATTTTTTGAACGGTACACCGAATCAGGTTTATGACCTTATGAATACCATATACAGCCAGTACGGTATTGAAAGTGTCTACGATGTCATCAAGCTTGTCTATGACAGTATTGGCACAGAGCAGCTAATCGAGGACAGTGATGAACAAATGGAAGCGCTTCTGCGAGGCTATTTGCAAAGGAAAATGGAGGGAGGACAATGAAGGTTGCCCTCATTCTTTTGTCCCGTGCAAAATATGCTTGGCGCATCCTATGGGGCGGCTACTTGCTAGCTATAGCTATTATTGCGGCGCTGATAGCAGCTGGTTGCCTCATGCTGCCAGAGTTGTTACCATCTCCAGGTTTTTATCAAGTCAAAATGGTTTATATTTTTATTCTGCCTTTACTTACGATTGCTTTAAGTGCGGCCTTGTTCGCCGATGATTTCGGTGAGGGTACTTTTGCCCATCATTTCAGCTATCCATATTCACAATTACTCGTGTTCGCCGAGCGAGGAGCGGTCGCTGCGCTATTGCTAGTTATCTATGAAGCAGCGTTGCTCTGGGCAATTGACCGCTGGGCGATCGCTTTAAGTACGGCACAACTAGCTTACATAATTAAACATAGCCTCAGTGTGAATATGTTCCTTGGCGGTCTGGCGGCATTGGGCAGTCTGCTAGGGCGCAATATGGCTGTCGGGCTAGGAGTGGGGGTAACGGTGTGGCTGCTGGAGTATTTTATGTCCAGTATGCCGCTCAATCGGTACTATTTATTTCAAGCCGCCTGGCCGGTGAGCCGGTTCGCAGATAAATCGCATAACGCTAACGCATTATTTGCGGCAGCTGGAATACTGCTTTTCTGCTGTATGCTTCTATTGGGGAAAGGCAGAGGTTGGCTCGTGTGCAGTCAATAGTGCTGAGCGAAAAAGGAGGGAGTCAAGTGAACAGCAGGGCTGTTGTTACGGATGAGCAACTGCTCGAGCAATACAAGCAAGGGAATACAGCCGTGCTGGAGTTGTTCGTCTATCGGTATCATCAGACCATCTATGCGTATTTATACCGACTGACCAGCAAGCGTCAGCTCGCAGAAGATTTGGTGCAAGAGTGTTTTGTCAGAGTATTCACGGCTTTGCAAGATGGTCGGTTGCCTGAACGGTTTCGACCATGGATTTATCGAATTGCGACGAACCTGTGCCGTGATGTATGGAAGTCCGGAGCTTATCGTTATGAAGTAGCGGCTAAGGATACCGGAGTGTATGATGCGGCAGATGGCGGTAAGGATACGGTAGCGTCTTTTTTAGACAAGCAATATGAGCGTGAAGCAGTCATTGCTGCCCTTGGCGCTTTGCCTGAGGAGGAGCGGCAAATTGTTATTTTGCGTTTTTATGAGGAGCTCAAGCTGGATGAAATAGCCGAGTTGCTGGAACTGCCGCTTGGAACGGTCAAGTCCAAGCTGTATCGGGCGTTCAGGCGACTGGCCCATACATTGCAGAAAGGGGAGGATCAGGATGAGTTACATATCCGGAGCCGGTAGCGCCGATAAGGCTAGTCGCGACAGTCAACTGCACAGGGAATTGCAAGAGCAGCGGCAACTAGAGGAAAAGGGTGAAGCAGCAGCGGATCGATGGGAGCATGACCAGATCGGAGCCGTATTCAGCCAACTGGATCGCTATACCGTCGATGGTCCCAGCGGCCAGCAGACGGAATCTCTGCTGGCGCTTGCCGCCACATATGCCACACAGCCTGAGTGGGCGGTTGCTGTACCCTCTTCCAAGCGAGTGGCAAGACACGACAGGCCTGGGCGGCAAGCAACTGTCGCTATATCTTTACCAGTAAGGCTTATGCAACGCATGGCAGCTCAGGTAAGGACGATGCATTGGCTGTTTTGGCTTACATCAGCGCTTATGATTGGCATAGGAGCAGTCGTTGAGGGGCTGGTAGCAAGTGAATGGTTCAGTAGCTCTGCCAAGCCGGATGTATTTTTATTTACGATTCTGTTGCTTCCTGTAGCCAGTGTGGCCTATTCACTCCGATCCATGCATACGCCAATGAGTGAGCTTGAGGCGACCTTTCCTGTTACACCCGTACAGCTTATGGTAGCCAGAATAGGAACCATACTGCTATATGACCTCCTTCTAGCGCTGTTGTTTTATGGAATACTCGTTATGACGGGTACCAGTGGTGAATTCGGATCTAACACTACTTTACTGATCACAGATCTATTACTGCCGATCTGCCTGAGCGCTTTTGCAGCGCTGGCTGCAATGCTTCGTTTCGGGACATGGCCTGGTACCGCGGTTGTCCTCGCAGTGGGCGTCATCCAGTTTTCCGCTGGCGAGAGGCTTGGCGTATTTCAATTGTTCAGCGAATACGGGTCCGAACACTGGCTTGCAAGCAAGCTTGTTGCTGTTAGTCTGGCAATAGCGCTGGGTGTTATAACAAGTATTTTGCTGCGCCATCGGCATTATTACAAGCAATATGGATAGGAGGGAAGAGTGGTGCGAGGAGCTGAGCTAAAACTTACCGCGGTTGAACTTCTTGCAGATAATGGTCACCTGCTGCTAGGGGATGTGAATCTGGCTTTGCCGCCAGGCTGGTATGGTCTGGAGGGCGCCAATGGCAGTGGGAAAACAGCATTGCTCAAAGCGATAGCTGGTCTATACCAGCCTGTACGCGGCCTGATTACCTATCAGCTTCATGGCGTGGAGTTGTCAGGGAATGCTTTCAAGTCATATCTGGGCTACAAGCCACAGCAGGCAGCATACTATGACAATATGAACGTCGAGGCGTACTTGCGTTATGTGGGTGAGATGAAGCTGATGCCACGGGCGACCATTGAGGAACGATCTCGTGAGCTATGTGAACGTCTCGGGCTTACTCCCGAGTGGAAGATGCCCATACAGCAGTTGTCAGGCGGCAACAAGCAACGGCTTATGATTGCTCAGGCGATGCTTGCTGATCCATGGTTTCTGCTGCTGGATGAGCCTCTCTATGGCATGGATATCGAGATTCGTTTCCTGCTGCTAGAAATGTTGTACGAAATGACACCTGGCACAGTCGCTATCTTTTCAGGTGCATTGGAGGGCCTACAGGGAGGTTGGCTGGATGCTGTGATCAAACTTGACAATGGTACAGCAGCGCTGCACTGATGCAGCGCAGTTTTCTATATTAAATTATCCTGTTGCGGCTGCGATACTTGCCTGGCGGATAGCCAGACACTTGTTTGAACCATTTGCTGAAGGGATGGATAGAATCGGCCTCTAGCTGGCGGGCAATGGAGACTTTTCTACCCTTATCATTGGCAAAGAACGGGGAGTTTTGAACACAAATAAAATAATGAGAAGTGACAGATTGCTTGGGTAGTGTTGATTATAGACTGTTCAAAATAAAGGAAACAGCTATCGTTCAATTTTTTGTAACGGACGCATTTAAACAACTAGTGGAACTCCATGACCTTAAGGGCTTAGATTTCTCAGAGGTATACGATTCAGCTTTTACTGCAGAAAAAGAAGAAGAGCAAGAACGTAATTACCAAGCTGCCCTTGATTTCATAGAGCGCAATAAAGGAATTGAAGTTTCATATGATGAGGCTCGTTTCCTTATGGAGCAGGAAAAAGTTGTTGCCAGCGGAAAGTGGAGAATGCAACTAGATGAGAATGGGGAGCTATGGCTTGCGAATTTGACAGCTTTTTCAATGGCATGAAGTAGAGAAGTCTGAAATTAACTTATAGAACCCGGTGGAATGAAATATACTCTTATGAAGCTTTATCGTGATTTTTAAAAGGCTAAGCGCTTAGCTTAAAGTCATAAGTTAGATCCATTAACACTAAAGTTTTACAAAGGCGACTTATCTGCGGACGGGTTGCTTTTGTTTTTTTCAGTTCCCATCAAAACAATATAGTCCTGACCGATCGGCTTGTCCAAGTCATTGAATACTATCAATAAAGATAACCGTCAAACAATAGAATATATGATATAATGACGTGGTTGTTGTAAGGTGCAATTTTAATATGAAAAATAGGATGGGCAATATGAAGGGTTATCTTTATAACGTTGATAAAAAACGATTGATTATTATGGTTATCGGCAATGTATTTCTGGGTATGGGAATCAGTATTTTTAAGCTGTCCGGTATGGGGAATGATCCCTTTAGCGGCATGGTAATGGCACTTGCAGAGTGCGTGGGTATAACATATGCGAATTTTCTGATCTTGCTGAACCTGGTATTGTTTGTAATCGAATTCATAACCGGACGAAGGTATATTGGAGCAGGGACTTTTGTAAACGCAATCTTTTTGGGGTATATCGCTACGTTCTTTCATAGTACTTGGCTATCTCTGTTGGGCGAACCTCAGCTGTTATGGCAGCGGGTGGTCGTCGTAGCGATTGGCGTGGTGGTATGCAGTTTTGGGGTATCCCTGTATCAGACATCGGCTGTGGGAGTAGCTCCTTATGACAGCTTGTCCCTGATTATGAGGGATAACGTCCCGAAAGTATCTTATTTTTGGCACCGGATGTTTACGGATGCTCTTTGTGCTTTGATTTGCTTCCTGGCAGGAGGCGTTATAGGCTTAGGAACTCTAGTGTCTGCACTTGGTCTGGGACCCATTATTCATTTTTTTGATGTGAATTTTACGGAGAAGCTGCTGGCAAAAAAACGTCCAAATTAAGAAAGGCGGGGCAGACCAATCTGCCCCGCCTTTAGTGTAATTTGAAGGTCCATATTTAATGAGTAAATGCACTCTTAATGTTATTTTTTTTATGAACATCCTCCGTACCGCTATCCAAGGCGGTCTTGTAGTAGAAGCATTTATGTTCTATGACTTCCATCGTTTTTCTCAATTCTTCCATCTGTGCTTCTACAGAAGCTTTCCGCTCCAGGAACATGTCATATCTCTGCTGCAAGGTGGAGTCCCCTTCAGAGCACCACTCAATGAAATGTTTTATTTCCTTAATCGGCATCCCGGATGACTTCAGGCATTCAATTACTTTTAAAGCGTCCATATCCGTTTCTTTGAAAACGCGTTTCCCGCTGGGGGTTCTTTCTATAAAAGGCAAAAGCCCCTCCTTGTCATAGTAACGCAGGGTATGTGATGTCATATTAAAATATTCTGCAACTTCACTTATGGAGTATGTCTTCATCATCTATCTCCAGTCTTAATTATATTTTGTGCTTGACTTAGAGTTAACTTTAAGTAATAACATAGGTTTTGTAAAGTCGGCATTACAGTTTTTTATATTAACTAGAAGAGAGGTTTCACTATGATGAAAGTTAATGCACGCGCTACATTCAGTCAGGAAGGCCCGTTCAAGCTAACTACAATCGAACGCCGGAATCTGCAGCCGCACGATGTTCTTATTGAGATTAAATACGCTGGCATTTGCCACTCGGATATTCATACAGCCCGCGGGGAGTGGGGACCGGTTAAGTATCCACTTGTTCCAGGGCATGAGATCGCCGGTATTGTCAGCCAGGTCGGTTCCGAAGTTACAAAGTACGCAGTCGGCGATCGTGTAGGGGTCGGTTGTATGGTTGACTCCTGTGGAGAGTGCAGTAATTGCCAAAAAGGTGAGGAGCAGTATTGCCTGAGTGGAAATACGGGCACCTATGGAGCTATCGACCGGCACGGTCATTATACTCAGGGCGGATATTCCACGCACATCGTTGTAACAGAAGACTTCGTGGTCCGGATTCCTGACGCTATTCCGCTTGACGCGGCTGCACCGCTTTTGTGTGCAGGAATCACCACCTATTCACCGCTGCGCCATTGGGGAGCCGCTCCGGGAAAAAAAGTAGCTGTAGTGGGTCTTGGCGGGCTTGGACACATGGCTGTGAAGATTGCTCATGCCATGGGAGCTGAGGTTACTGTGTTATCACAGTCACTGAAGAAGAAAGAAGACGGATTGCAATTAGGAGCGGATCATTATTATGCGACCAGTGACCCGGAGACATTTAAGCAGCTTGCCGGTTCATTCGATCTTATTGTGAATACAGTAAGCGCACAAATTAATATTGATGCCTATCTTTCACTTCTGGCATTGGATGGTACATTAGTCAATGTTGGTGCGCCCGCTGATCCATTGGCAGTTAACGTATTCTCGCTGATCGGCCACCGCCGTTCGTTTGCCGGATCGATGATTGGCGGAATCCGTGAAACGCAGGAAATGCTTAATTTCTGCGCTGAACATAATATTGCATCTGAAATCGAGGTCATTTCTGCTGACCGGATAGATGAAGCCTGGGAGCGTGTGCTTGCTTCAGATGTCCGTTACCGGTTTGTCATCGACATCAGCACGATGGGGAACGAATAAGAGACGTCCTCTTTCTTGACGTCGGTTCGTGTCCACAACCTCAAGAAATTCGATAACATAGCGGGAAATCGCTAAGGAGCTGGAGATCTCACGTAGTTGTGTTTCTAGAATAGAAAAACGGCGTTGCTTCATACAGCAGCGTAGTGTATAAATGCTAAATAGGCAGAGTAGTGCTTCTACCATTGGGGTAGGAGGGCGGCTCTGCTTATTGTCGTTACTGCAAGTGATATTTTGGATCAGCTGATTCTGCTGTTTTATAAAAAAGATGATTCTTTAAAGGTTGGAATTTTTAAAAATCAGGTTGAAAAATGCTATTTTCCCTAATAGAAAATCATGACACAATAACAATAAAGCGCTTACTTCATTAAAACATCCCAAGTTCATGAAGACTCTATACCACTTTTTGAAAATATTTACGATATTAAAAGTCGTATCCGCTGGCCGAAATTTCGGATTCCAAGCAAAGGTTGAAATTATTAAAAAAGTTGGTACTAAACGTTTAACTCAATCACTTAGGGGGTCAAACGGTTGGACATATCTATGTAATTATGAAGGGGGAGAGGGAAATGAAAGTAGGTAAAGCATTCGGGGTAGGTATTCTTTCAACTGCACTAGCATTAAGTGTCATTGGCTGCGCGAAAGAAGAGACAAACACAGCAACCAAGGCAACTGATGCATCCAAAGCATCTGAGAACGCAACCTCCAAGCCTGAGGAGAAGGTCAAGATTATCTATTCGATGTGGGGAAGTGCGGAAGAAGGAAATGTAACCCAGGGAGTGGCGGATAAGTTTAATGCTTCTCAAGACAGAATTGAAGTAGAAGTACAAGCAATTCCTTGGGAAAACTACATGACCAAGCTGAATACAATGGCTACAGCAGAGCAATTGCCTGATACAGGGATGCTCAGAGAAGATGGGGTCGTTCAGTGGTCTACCCAAGGCATGCTGAATGATGTAAATACAATGTACGAAGGAAGCGACAGCAAACCACTCGATAGCTTAGCCTACAAATATCAAGGGAAAACCGTAGCCTACGCGGCTGCCAATGAAATCTTACTCCTCTATTACAACAAAGATATGTTCGACAAAGCCAATGTACCCTATCCCCCTGCCGCTTTAGACCAAGCGTGGACATGGGACGAATTTGTAACAACAGCAAAGAAGCTGACCCTTGATAAAAATGGTAAGCATCCTGATGAGAGTGGCTTTAATGAGCAGAGTATCGTACAGTTTGGCGCATCTGTTGAAAACTTACCATGGCAGCTTGAGACCTGGGCGCTTGGTAATGGTGGTGGATTCTACTCGGGTGATGGGACTGAAGTGAGAATTGGAGAAGACGCCAGTATAGAGGGAATTCAGAAGGTTGCAGATCTTTACTTGAAGGATCATGTTGCTCCGTTGTCTGTCGGACAGACTGATGATGGCATTCAACGAACCATCATCGCGGGAACTGTTGCCATGGCTACTAACGGTGCGTGGAACGTGGGAACTAGTCTGAATACGGCCAAGAATGAAGGCTTGAACTATGGCGTTGCAGTATTGCCTTACATGAAGGAAAAGGTTACTCTCAACACGGGTGGCGCCAATGTCGTCTTCTCCCAGACTAAGCATCCAAAAGAAGCGATGGAATGGCTGAAATGGTACAACTCAGAAGAAAATAACTGGGGCCTCATTAGCTCGGGGATCTGGATGCCGACGCTGGAGAAGTGGTACACGGATGAGACCCTTACGCGTAAATGGGTCGAAAATCCTAACTTCCCTGTTTATGACGAATATAAATCTGCAGTAGTCGATT
Organism: Paenibacillus sp. FSL H7-0716; assembly: GCF_038002705.1. Lineage (NCBI taxonomy): Bacteria > Bacillati > Bacillota > Bacilli > Caryophanales > Paenibacillaceae > Paenibacillus > Paenibacillus sp. FSL H7-0716. Next base: position 174,198 of record NZ_JBBODA010000003.1, on the reverse strand, counting down.
ATGCGCAATCACCTGCTGTGAAGCCCGCAGCGTGGTTCTATACGAATCATACGACGGAGTTTAACACCTTGCTCGGGTCGGTTCTAGGGGATGTATGGACTGGAAAGACGACCGCTAAGGATGCTATTTCTAAAAATCTCGATGCGTTGAAAGCAGCCCATTCAGGCAATAAATAAAGCCCGTAAAAGAATGGCCGCTGCTAAGCTCACACACGTGGCGGCCATATTATGATCTTCAGGTGGGGAGATAGAGATGGAAATGATTAAATCTCCGAAACGTAATTCACGTATTCATGCAGGTGAGGCACGAGCCGCGTATATATTATTGATCCCTGCCTTCATTGGCCTGATCTTTCTAACGTATCTACCTCTTATTGGGGTGCTCGGGATCAGCTTAACGAATTGGACGGGACTTTCAGACCCCAAATTTGTTGGCTTCGAGAATTATATTAATCTATTTACCACTGATCCTTATATTAAAGATTCTATTATAGCTACGGTCTACTTTGCCGTCTTATCGGTAGTTGGAGGTATGATTTATTCACTTTTTATTGCGATGCTACTGAATCGTAAAATTCCGGCAAGAGGGTTTTTCCGAGCTGTTTTCTATGTACCGTACGTTTTGCCGGCAGCCGCAATATATGTAGGATGGTCTTGGTTATACGAAGCTAATTTTGGATTTTTTAACTTTATTCTCTCTGAGATTGGTTTGAACAAAGTTTCTTTTATCGCGGATTCCAGCTATGTCATTCCATCTCTATCCTTGATCTCGGTTTGGCTGTCAGGTAACTTAATTGTTATTTTCTTAGCTGGGCTGCAGAATGTTCCGGTCGTCTACCATGAAGCGGCTGAAATGGATGGTGCGAATGGGTGGAAACGATTCTTGCATATCACTTTACCGTGCATGTCGCCCATTATCTTTTATAATTTGCTAATGAGCTTGATTGCCAATCTCCAAATTGTTACGCCGGCTCTTTCATTAACGAATGGCGGTCCGGGTAATTCTTCACGATTTTTAACTTATCTGATGTATGATCAAGCTTTTGTAAATTATAAATTGGGTTATGCTTGTGCGACAACGGCCGTTATTTTTGTTATTCTTGCAGGCTTTACTGGTGTATTATTCAAAACCTCCAACCTATGGATCTTTAATGAAGGAGGCGATGATAAATGAGTGTAGCCACATACGGAAGATTAAAGAGCAAAAAACGTAATAATCAATGGATGAACCTGATCTCGTTTGTCGTCGTCATTTTTTTTACTATACTCGTGCTCTTTCCAATCTGGTGGATATTTCGCACGTCGCTCATGTCGAATGCCGAGATATACAAATATCCGCCTTCACTGCTGCCAGGAAGTTGGTTGTTTTCAAACTATGCAGAAACGCTAGAGATTTTTAAGTTTTGGAAATATTTATGGAACACCATGATTATTATTGTACCCGCTTGTTTGGCAGGAACCTTTACAGCGACCTTATGCGGTTATGCCTTTGCAAGACTGCGTTTTCGGGGCAAAAAATTGATTTGGGCTCTTTGTGTCGGTTCGATGCTTCTACCTGCCATGGTTACACTCATTCCGCTATATATTGGATGGACGAGAGGCTTAGGAATTCATGACAGCTATCTGCCGTTGATTTTGCCTTATTTCTGTGGTGGTGGCGCTTTTAATATCTTTTTGATTAGGCAGTTTATCATGTCTATTCCGAGAGAGCTTGATCAAGCAGCAACGATCGATGGCGCTGGATATTACCGCATTTTGTTCAGCATTATTATGCCGGCCATTAAATCTGCTATGATCGTCGTCGCATTATTTATCTTTATCGGTTTATGGAATGATCTACTTCAACAGATGATTTACATAAACTCAAGCGATAAGTATACGATAGCCTTGGGACTAACCGCCTTTAGAGGCCAACTAAAGCAGGACTGGTCGCTGACGATGGCGGCTACGTGTATGTCCTTTGCGCCGGGTGTCATTTTTTATCTGATTGGTCAAAAATATTTCGTAGAAGGAATCACGTTGACGGGACTGAAAAATTAGCTCCAATGGCTAAAGATAGCGCACTGTAATCTGCTCTGAAGTATTAAGGGGGCACCTTTCTGCTAAGGCTTAAGTTCCGAGCCGGGCGGTATAAGGTGCTCTTTTTTTGTGCTGTGAAAGCTTCTAAAGATTATGAATCAAGTATGGATTTACAAATTCAAAGATAAAATCCTATATGAGATAGAAACAATCCTTTTTGCGGTAGTTGCTAGTCAACATGTCTTATAGACTAGTTAATGCAGGGAGTCCCGTATAGTTTTTGAACGAGGACTTTGCATATTCAGTCAAAAGAAGGAGAGAAAATTCATATTATGAACACAGTAACACAGATAAACAACAGCAAAGACAAGCAGACGCATTTTATACTCAACGGTAATCTATGGAATATTATGGTCCAGTTATCATGGCCCGCTATCATCGCAATGGTCCTCTATGGCTTAAATGCGGTTATCGCCGCTGTATTTGTGGGAAGGTTTGTCGGAGAGGAAGCACTGGCTGGGGTTTCGGTAGCTTATCCTTTAACCCAGATCAGCTTGGGACTAGGCTCCTTGATCGGGGTGGGTGCCGGTTCTGTTTTAAGTTTAGCCCTCGGCAGGCAGGACAAAGAAATGCAGAAGCGTTTGATGGGAAATGTTAATTATCTGTCCATCCTTGTAACGCTTGTCTATATGGTGTTAGGTTTAACTTTCTCCACACTGTTGGTGCGAATTATGGGAGGAGAAGGGGAAACTCTGGCTCTTGGAGACAGCTATTTTAGAATTACGGTGATCGGTTCATTTTTCTGGATTTATGGACTGGCTGCCAACATGATTGTGCGTGCCGAAGGGAAAATGAAATCGGCAGCCGTGGTAATGGGCATTGGGCTGGCAGTTGATGTATTGTCCAATTATATTCTGGTAGCCTGGCTGGATTTTGGAGTAGAGGGTGCTGCCTGGGCTACAAATATCGGGATGCTGGTCTACACCTTGCTGGGATGGATTTATTTTGGCAAAGGATTCGCCTCATTCCGTACGAATGTCTTCGCAATTTATCGGGATGCTGCCACAATCAAATCTATAGTTGGACTGGGAATGTCCTCTTTCATTATGAACTTTATGAATCTGGTACAGGCTGTTGTAGTATTTAATGCACTGTCGAGATACGGGACTACAGCAGATATTGCATTTTATGGTGTGGTTTTCCGTGTATTCACCTTCCTGTTGACGCCGATATTCGGATTAATGCGCGCCTTGCAGCCAGTCATCGGCATTAATTTTGGAGCAGAACAGTATGAGCGCGCCATCAAAGCCTATAAAATATTCACACTTGTCTCCATGCTGCTGACTTTGCCTTTTTGGATAATTTCCATGATCTCACCGGCTTCCATTCTGGGGCTGATGCTGCCGGATCAAATCTTTAAGACCAGCGAAATGTTATATTTCCGCTTGAACATGGCGGTTCTGCCGTTATTGTCGCTCATTTTTATGGCCATGACCTTTTTCCCTGCGATTAATAAAGGGAAACCGGCGGCCGTTATCGGCATTACCAGACAACTTGTTTTTTATGTGCCAGTGATGCTTGTTTTGCCAAGATGGTTAGGCGTCTCCGGAGTATATTGGGGTTCGCTAGTAATTGATTCTGTGGTTGTAGTGTGGACGGTAATCCTGGTAACTAAGGAATTCACCCGGCTCAGAGCTAAGTCTAAGCTAGCCAGGACTTACAATATGTGAAGGCAAAATGCTGGAACTTCTGCTTTCCCCGGATGGCCGATTTAAGAGATATAATCCCAAAAGAGCCTTGGAACTATAAAGGCTCTTTTTTGTGCTACTGGTTGACATTATAAACAAAAAGAAAGTATGATATTTTAAATCGTAATAATTACGAATAAATATAATTTGGAAGTTGAATTGATTTGTGGAGAATGAAAGGTCACAAGCCAACTCTATCGTTCCTCACGAGGACTTCGAGCGGCAATTAGAGCAGGTTGAACTGGATTCAGAAAGGATCTTTTGGATTTCTTGAAAATAATCATTTTAAAGGAGCTTCAATAAATAATGAACAAAAGCAGCACCAATCAACGTCTACCCAGAGCAAAAGGGATTGATATGGGTACCTATTATACACCCAAAGAATGTGCCAAAAAGGTTAGACATCTCGTCCTACCCGATATGAATCGAAAGATTGTTGAAGAATTCATTACGATCTTAGGTATAAGGGGAAGCTTTGAAGAACATCGAGTTCCCATTCCCAATAAAGTGGTTATGTATGGTCCACCGGGCACAGGGAAAACACTTACGGCATTTTATATGGCGCAAATGCTGGAGCTTCCACTTATCCTAGTTAGACTTGATGCAATTATTCACAGCCATTTGGGTGAGACTGGAAGTAATATCCGGAAAATATTTGAGTATGCCAAAGCATCTCCTTGTGTTCTTTTCCTGGATGAGTTTGATGCCATTGCAAGAACACGGGAGAGTAATGACGAGGTTAAAGAAATGGCCCGTGCGGTGAATACACTGCTGCAATGTCTCGATGATTTTGGTGACAATAGCATTTTTGTAGCAGCGACGAACCTAGAAAATGAACTGGATAGAGCTATTTGGCGAAGGTTTGATACAAAAATGATTTATGCTAACCCGGATGAATCAAGTAGGCGTCAATATGTCGAACTGTTAATTAATGACTTTGAAAGTGAAGCTGGCTTGATGGAGGAGGCATGCGAACGTCTTTCCGGTTGCAGTTTTGCTGATATTGAACAAATTGTCCTGAAAGCGAAACGTAAGGCGATCATAGAGCATTGTCTGCTAAAACGAGAGCATATTGTTCTATCCTATGAAGAATACAATCCTTCCATAAACTAATTGTGGGCGATTATATATACAGGATATTGTAATTGGAACAATTCAACGAAAAAAAAGAACTCCAGCGACGGAATTTTTAATCGCTTGGGTTCTTTTTAAATTCATCAACTGATATTAGGTGTAGATTCTCTTAGGATGAGTTTGGTATAAATATGAGATACCTGATAGGGTTGCTTCGGATCATGAATTCGGGAAAGTAGCATTTCGGCTGCTTTGACACCCATCTGATTACTATAAATATGAACAGTAGTGAGATGGGGTTCTACAATGCTTGATTCAGGACCATTATCAAAACCACAAATGACGATGTCATTAGGAATGGAAACCATGTTTTTGAGTGACTTCATAAAGGTAACCGCAATATAATCGTTAGCACACACGAAAGCAGAAGGAAGCTCATTGATTTGGCTCAGCCTAGTATCTGCCCACTCTGGACTCGAAAAAAATAGTCGGTCGTCATCGAGAATACATTGTGTGAGATCAAGCTGAATTCCAGATTCTATCAATGCGCGATTAAAGCCCACCCATCTTTCGTTAAAACTCCTACAGTGATTATAGTCCCCGATGAACCCCAGTGATGTGTAACCGCCATCAATTAACTTTTTTGTAAGTTGATATGTGCTGTGTTCGTTTTCCATGAGAAGTACATCCGCTTGGAATTCAGGGTAGCAGATATCTGCAGAACAGTCGATGAAAATAGTTGGAATGCCAAGACTTGTAATCAGCTTACTATATTCCGAATTGAACAACTCAATACAAATAATTCCGTCTACATTGGCGACATCAAAATTATTTGGAAGAGACAGGGACGCCTGATCAATGTCTCTTATAATGTGCATGGATAAATTATATCCTTCTGCACTGATTCTTTTCTCCATGCCACTGATCAGTTTCGATCCAAAGTGGGAAGTGTTAGGCAAGTTTTCTGTTAATAAAGCGATATTTCCAGAGTTTCTTGGTTGAACACTCTCGGTGTCCATAAAAGCAAATTGTTTATATTTTAACTCTATCGCTTTCTTTATAACCTTGTTTCTGGTTTCATCAGGTATACCATTCGTTCCATTTAAGGCTTTGGAAGCTGTATTTCTGGAGATACCTAAAGCATCCGCGATGTCTTGTATGGTTACTTTTTCCCTGGCCATCTATGTAATTCACCTCTATATTCTTGTTCTTAACCTTCGCCGCAAATAGTGTACCATTTGCCATGATTCCAACTCTCTTTAATGTATATTAGTTTACTCAAAATAGCAATACAATATTTACAAATGAACAATTTAGTTTACATTTTATTAGTGGATAAGTGTGCAAAAAAGGTATTATTCTTTTCACCTTCATGAGAATATGTTGACTTTAAAGTATATAATCCTATTTAAATTGGCTGTATTTGTAATTATGTAAAATCATATGCATCATTTATGAACATAATACTTTGTCATATGCACATAAATATTTTTACAAAATGTATTGACGAACGATTAAGTGTTTGGTAAATTGTAAAAGCAGCAGGACATAAGCCAATTGAAAGCCCTTACTGCATCAAGATATAAACATTGATAAGAACGGAGGTAAAGGCATTGCAAAACCTAATAGAAGCTGAACACAGAACAATGGTGACTAAACATAAGAGCTCCTTACTAGACTATCTAAAGAAATACTACTTTCTTTATATTTTGCTCGCACCAGCTGTGATCCTGACCCTGATTTTTAAATACGGTCCTATGTATGGTGCGATTATCGCCTTTAAAGATTTCAGCCCAATCAAAGGGATTATGGGGAGTGAATGGGTAGGCTTGTACAACTTCGAGAAATTCCTGTCATCCCCCAACTTCGAAGTTATCTTTATGAATACGCTTAAATTAAGTTTCTTCGGATTAATTCTGAGTTTTCCAATCCCAATCCTGCTTGCGTTGATGTTAAATCAAATTCGCCGTGCAGGTGTCAAAAAGAACATTCAGTTGTTCTTGTATGCACCTAACTTTATTTCTGTTGTCGTTGTGGTCGGGATGTTGTTTATCTTCTTGTCCCCAACGGGACCGATTAACCAGTTTTTTACCTGGCTTACAGGTGAACCAATCATGTTCATGTCTCGTCCGGAGTACTTCCGTTCGATCTACATTCTGTCCGATATTTGGACCGGAGCCGGTTGGGCATCCATTATTTATGTAGCAGCGCTTGCTAATGTCGATCCTGAGTTACATAATGCAGCCAATCTTGACGGCGCTAATCTTCTACAAAGAATCCGCCATATCGATTTGCCAACCATTCGTCCAATTATGGCTATTGTATTTATCCTTGCAGCTGGTGGGATCATGTCCATTGGCTTCGAAAAAGCCTATCTCATGCAAACGGCGATGAACTTGCCAACCTCAGAAATCATTCCGACTTACGTTTATAAAATTGGTTTGCAGTCGGGCGATTATGCCTATTCAGCCGCAGTAGGATTGTTTAACTCTATCATCAACATCGTCCTGCTCATCACCGTTAACTTCACCGTGAAGAAACTGAATGAGGGTGAAGGTCTTTACTAAGAAAGGAGCAACAAGCTATGCCCATTAAACATTCCGGATTAGATCGCTTTATCGTCGTGCTGAACGCGATCTTCCTGACACTGGCCGTACTTATCATTGTACTTCCTTTGATTTATGTAGTGATCGCATCTTTTATGGATCCATCAGTTCTGCTCAGTAAAGGATTATCATTCAACCTTTCGGATTGGTCATTAGAAGGGTATATAAAAATTCTTTCTAACCCGGCCATGATCCGAGGTTTTGGAAACTCTGTTTTATACTCTGTTTCATTTGCTATGCTTACCGTTCTCGTCTCTATCTGTGCAGGGTACGCACTGTCTGATGACAGGCTCAAAGGAAAAGGATTCTTCATGACCTTGTTTATTATCACCATGTTCTTTGGGGGTGGGCTTATACCAACCTATCTGCTCGTTAAGAATCTTGGTCTGCTTGATACCATCTGGGCTGTGATTATTCCAGGGGCAGTCAATGTATGGAACATCATTCTCTCTAGAACTTTCTTCAAAGGCGTACCGAATGAAATGAAGGAAGCTGCTAATGTCGACGGAGCCTCGGAGATGCGGATTTTCTTCAGTGTCGTATTACCGCTCTCCAAACCGATTGTTTTCGTACTTGCTCTTTATGCTTTTGTGGGCCAGTGGAATTCCTATTTTGACGCGATGATCTATTTAGATAATCCGAATCTTCATCCACTGCAGCTCGTGTTACGTTCCATCTTGATCCAGAATCAGGTAGATCCGGGCATGATCAGCGATCAACTCGCCATGGCGGAAATGAAACGATTGTCTGAAATCATCAAGTACGCTGCCATCGTTGTTTCCAGTTTGCCACTTATTGTTATGTATCCGTTCTTCCAGAAGTACTTTGAAAAAGGTGTTATGGTCGGTTCCCTTAAGTAGGAAACAGGCTGCACATAGATAAAGATTAATTCATTCATATCTAATTTGGAGGTCATACCCTATGAAAAGAATTAAGAAATCAAGAGTATCAACGAAAGTTGCTTCTGCATCTGTACTTGCTTCATTTATGTTCCTTACTGCATGCGGTGGCGGCGGTGGAGGAGGAAGTGCAGCGAGTAAAGAACAGGACGCCAGCGGTAAAGTAACTTTGAACTTTATTACGCAAAGCTCTCCACTTGCACCAGCTGATCCAAATGAAAAACTGATTAATAAGCGTCTTGAAGAAAAGACGAATGTTCATATTAATTGGAAGAATTTCACGAAAGACGTATTTGTTGAAAAAAGAAACTTGGCTGTGGCAAGTGGTGATCTTCCTGATGCAATTTTTAATGCGGACTATAGCGACTATGAGCTGCTCAAGCTTGCTAAAGACGGTGCCATTATTCCGCTGAATGATCTCATCGAGAACAATATGCCCAACTTCAAAAAGGTGCTGGAAGAAGCCCCGGAATACAAGAGTATGATTACGGCACCAGACGGTAATATTTATGCCTTTCCGTGGATCGAAGAGCTGGGCAATGGTAAGGAAAGAATCCAGGCGGTAGACAGTATGCCTTGGATCAATGTGGAATGGCTTGAGAAGCTGGGCCTTGATATGCCTACAACAACAGAAGAATTAAAAGAAGTATTAATTGCATTCAAGACAAAAGATCCAAATGGCAATGGTAAGGCTGACGAAATTCCTCTGTCCTTTATTAACAAGCCTGGAGCAGAAGATCTGGTTTTCCTATTTGCTTCATTTGGATTGGGGGAGAACCCCGACCACGCGGTTGTAAGCAATGAGGGGAAGGTAATATTTACGGCGGCACAAGATGACTACAAAGAAGCCGTTTCTTTTATTAACGAGCTGTATAAAGAAGGGCTCATTGATATTGAAGCCTATACACAGGACTGGAGTACTTACCTTGCAAAAGGGAAGGATCAGAGATACGGACTTTACTTCTCATGGGATAAAGCCAACATCACTGGAGCAAATGACACTTACGAGGTTATGCCTCCACTTGCTGGACCAGATGGTGAAGTTAACGTAACAAGAACGAACGCGCTTGGTTTGGGCAGAGGTAAGATGGTTGTTACTAGCGCCAATAAGAACTTAGAAACGACAGCGAAATGGGTTGATCAACTCTACGATCCGATTCAATCTGTACAGAACAACTGGGGAACGTATGGAGACGATAAACAGCAAAATATCTTCGAATTTGATAAAGAAAAAGAAATGCTGAAGCATTTGCCGCTGGAGGGTGCAGCTCCTGTAGAGCTACGTGAGAAAACAAGTGTCGGTGGACCCTTAGCTATCCTTGATTCCTATTATGGAAAATTCACAACCATGCCGGATGATGCCAAAGGCAGAATGGATATTATCAAGAACATCATGGCGCCAAAAATGAAAGCAGAAAACGTAATGCCGAGTGTATTCCATTCTATTCAAGAGCTTGATCGCCTTACGACAATTGAGACGGATCTTTTTGCCTACGTGCTTAGAATGCGTACTGAATGGTACCAAAACGGTAAAGTTGAAGCGCAGTGGGATGAATACCTGAAAGAATTGGACCGTCTGGGCTTGCAAGAATGGCTTGAAATTAAACAAGGCGGCTATGACAGAGCAAGCAAATAATAAACTATAAATAATATACGGTAAAGACCGTGTTCGGGAGTAAAGGAGAAAACAATAATGTCTACGATTGCGAAACAAAATTACCGCGGAGTGTATCATTTTTCCCCTAAGGAAAAGTGGATGAATGATCCAAACGGAATGGTTTATTTTGAGGATGAATATCATTTGTTTTTTCAGCACCATCCAGGTGGAATGACTATGGGCGCTATGCACTGGGGCCATGCGGTCAGCAAGGATCTTGTTACATGGGAGGAGCTGCCTATCGCTCTTGCTCCAGATGAATTAGGTATGATTTTTTCCGGCAGTGCCGTAGTCGACTGGAACAATACGACTGGATTTTTTGAAGATAAACCAGGTCTAGTAGCAATTTTTACACACCATTTGGATATGCCGGAAGGCAAGCCAGCCATTCAGCGTCAAAGCTTGGCCTATAGTAAAGATAACGGAAGAACCTGGACGAAATATGATGGGAATCCGGTACTTGAACATGATACATTCATTGATTTCCGTGACCCAAAAGTATTTTGGAATAAAGATACTAATAAATGGGTGATGATTGTAGCTTGTGGCCAAACGGTGTGTCTATATCATTCTCCTGATCTGATGAACTGGACATTTGCCAGTGAATTCGGAGAAGGAATCGGTTCTCATGACGGGGTATGGGAATGCCCGGACTTGTTCCCGCTGGCCATTGATGGCGATCTTTCGTACACGAAATGGGTGATGCTAGTGAGCATCGGTGCGGATCCCGCTTTTGTGGAAGGATCAAGAACACAGTATTTTACAGGGGATTTTGATGGAGAGGTGTTCACGCCAGATGAAGATTCGATAAAAGTTCGCTGGCTTGATTATGGAAGAGATAACTATGCAGGTGTAAGCTGGTCCGATATACCGGCGGAAGATGGAAGAAGACTATTTATCGGCTGGATGAGCAACTGGATGTATGCTAACAAGACGCCAGCAGAAGAATTCCGTGGTGCGATGACAATTGCAAGAGAACTTCAGCTCGAATCAAGACAAGGGGGAACTTTTCTTGTACAGAAGCCGGTACAAGAGTTGGAATCAGCTCGTGTACAAGTCCTTTCTATAAAAAATGCAACGGTGCAAGAAATCAATACTCTTCTTAAAGAGATTCACTTGGAATCTTATGAGATTATAGCTGAATTCACTCGGGGTAAATCTGTAGGGTTCAAGGTAAGAGTTGGTGCGGATGAACAAACAGTGATCGGTTTCAACGGCGAGACAGAGGAACTTTATGTAGACCGGAAGGCTTCGGGCCAGCATGATTTCCATGAACATTTCGTAGGACATCATTCAGCCAAACTCGCAGCGCTTGATGAGTCAAATGATCTCCGTATTTATGTGGATCGCTCTTCCGTTGAGGTGTTTAGTAATGGAGGTCAGGCCGTAATTACGGATCTTATATTCCCTGGACTAGAATCTAAAAGTATTGCCGTATTTGCAGAAAATGAGAATGACTTGCTGATTTCCCTGGATATCTATGAGCTTACTCTCTCTGCTGAGCAAGACAAGAATTAGTCACCGAGAGGAGTCTTGTATATGCGTATAGGAGCGATTGAAGCTGGCGGGACGAAGTTTATATGTGGCATCGGGAATGAAAATGGGATCATTGAAGATCAGATCAGTTTCCCGACAGAACATCCTGAGTTGACGTTGCCCAAAGTTATTCAATATTTTCAAGACAAACCAGTAGAAGCTATCGGAATTGGATCGTTTGGTCCAATCGATATACGCTCAGATAGTCCAACGTATGGTTACGTTACAACAACACCAAAACCAGGTTGGGGAAATTACGATATGCTGGGCACTATGAAAAGAAACTTTTCGGTTCCCTTTGGCTGGGACACGGACGTCAATGCAGCGGCATTTGGTGAAGCCAAATGGGGCGCAGCCCAAGGGTTATCCAGCTGTTTGTACTATACAGTTGGCACGGGTGTTGGTGTGGGAGTGTATTCAGAAGGCAAACTTATTCATGGTCTTGTGCATCCTGAAGGGGGTCATGTTCTTACAAGACGCCATCCTGAAGATGAATTCCCAGGGGGATGTCCTTATCATGGGGACTGCCTAGAAGGGATGGCGGCAGGTCCTGCTATTGAAGCAAGGTGGGGGAAGAAGGGACATGAACTTCCTAAAGATCACCTTGCATGGGAAATGGAAGCATTTTATATTGCTCAGTCGATTACGGGTGCTATACTGCTTAACTCTCCTGAGAAAATCATTCTGGGTGGTGGTGTTATGCAGCAGTCACAATTGTTTCCACTTATTCGGCAGGCTGTGCTTCAGAACCTGAACGGTTATGTCAGCTCTAGTACTATTTTGGAACACATAGATGAGTATATCGTTCCACCAGGACTAGGCCAACAGGCGGGATTATGCGGTGCTCTCGCTCTTGGACTCACGGCACTGGAAAGTCAGAGTTCTGTTCAATTGTAAAAGAATATAGAGAGGAGGTCAGTGCAATGAATTGGCCTCCTTCTTATTTTACAATAAAAGAAATGATTGATGATAGAAAAAGAGGGTGAAGAAGATGGTTAATAAGGGAAAAGTACTTTTATGCTTTCTTATGGCAACGGGGCTTGTTATGACTTCAGCAGGCATTTATGTAGCAAATTCCAGCACTGGGTGGGCTGCGCCCGCTGAACAGGAGGTAAGCAAACGAGCTAAGGAGGGACTTTCTATTTTTGAAAGCGTAACCAATAGCAATACGAATTTGACAGGTTGGCAAATAAAAGGAAAAGGGAAGTTGGCAGATACGGTTGAAGGGATGTTACTGACTTCCGATCCAAAAGAAAATGTAATGGCAATCTCCGAAACGGTGTCAGAGGATTTTATCTATGAAGCAGATGTCATGATCAAGGATATGCAAGCGGACGCGACCTTATTGTTCCGTTCTAATGAAGATGGCTGGAGTTCCTATATGCTCCAAATCGTACCGAATGCAGGTATGATTCGCTTACGAGATGCAAGGGATGGTGAAGGCAAATTAAAAGAGGAGCGAAAAGTTACAGTCAAGGCAGGCGAAATCTATCATCTCAAGGTGAAAGCAGAGGGTTCATCGCTGAAAGTATATTGGGACAATGCATATAAACCTGTGATTGAGGTTCAGGATAACGCGTATCGTACAGGTAAGCTAGGACTCAATGTATGGGATGGTTCTGTTTTGTTCCAAAACATAATCGTAAGTGATCTGAGAGGAAATCTGGGTGCTGTGGTTACAAATCAAGGACAATGGCAGCCTAATATCAGCGGCAAAAAAGGAACGGCAGTAAACCAGATTATTTCACAGCAAATTTATAATAAACAAGCTGCTGATTTTGTATATGAAGGAAATATATCTCTTCGTCCTGATTCTGTTGCAGCACTCGCCTTTCGTTCATCGGCGGATGGAACAAAGGGATATGAAGCCGCCCTGACAAAGGAAGGAAACCAGGTTCGTGTAAGTCTGACGAAAGCTAACGGAACAACCATTGCAAGTTCACAGCATACCTATCTAAGTCAGGCCGGAGCAAATCATCATGTGGAGATAAGGGCGAAGGGAAACAGAATTCAGGTCTTCCTAGACGGATACACCCCGGCCGCAATCGATCTAACAGATAAAACCTACACCGAGGGATATGCAGGAATGGTCGTTAAACAGGGAACAGCTTACTTCCAGGATACCTATGTGACGGATGCCAGCAATTATTATAATGAAAAATATCGTCCTCAGTATCACTATACGCCAATTCGTGGTTCTGCCAGTGATCCGAACGGACTTGTCTACTTCGAAGGAGAATATCATCTATTCCATCAGGATGGAGGCACATGGGCACATTCTGTCAGTAAAGATATGCTGAACTGGAAGCGCCTTCCGATTGCGCTGCCGTGGAATGATCATGGGCATGTCTGGTCTGGATCAGCTGTGGCAGATGTGACGAATGCATCAGGTTTATTCGGGGATTCAGGAGGCAAGGGGCTGATTGCCTACTACACTTCCTATAATCCCGATGGCCCGAATGGGAATCAGCGTATCGGTCTTGCATACAGCAAGGACCAAGGTCGTACTTGGGAATATTCCAAGACGCGTCCAATGGTTATCGGAAATCCAGGCGATAATGGAGGGGAGCCCGGAGGTTGGGATTTCCGTGATCCGAAAGTGATTCGTGATAACGACAATAACAGATGGGTAATGGTTGTATCCGGTGGAGATCATATTCGTTTCTTTACTTCAACAAATCTACTTGATTGGACCCTAACAGATAGCTGGGGATACGGGGAATATGTTCGCGGCGGTGTATGGGAATGTCCGGATTTGCTTCAGCTTTCGGTAGACGGAACATCACAGAAAAAATGGGTTCTGATGATTAGTACAGGAGCGAATTCAAAAACAGGCGGATCAGATGCTGAATATTTTGTGGGTCATTTAACAGCGGAAGGTAAATTTGTTAATGATAATCCGGCAGGGAAAGTTTTGCGAACAGATTTTGGAAAAGAATTCTACGCTTCAATGTCTTTTTCGAACATGCCAGATCATCGCAGCGTAATGATGGCGTGGATGACAAACTGGGACTATCCGTTTGCTTTTCCAACAACCCATTGGAAAGGCGTACTGTCAATCCCAAGAGAAGTCTCATTAGTAACGACAAAAGATGGGATTCAGCTCGCTCAAAGTCCGATCAAGGAGTTGGAAACGCTGCGTAGTCAGCTGTTTTCTACTGCTAACAAAGAGGTGAGTCCTTCTTCTCAGAATCTATTGAAAGGGGTTACCTCTGGTGCATACGAAATTGAAGCTGAAGTAGAAATTCCAGCAGGTAGTCAGGTTAGTGAATTTGGCTTTAACGTTCGTGTAGGGGGAAGTCAAAAAACGGTTGTTGGATATAAACCTGGTGAGGGTCGAATTTTCGTGGATCGGTCTGCATCGGGTTTGTCGGATTTTTCGAGTCTATTTAGTACAAGACATGAAGTGCCAATGCAAACGGAGAACAAGCGAGTTAAGCTGCGTATCCTTGTAGATGAGTCTTCTGTTGAGGTTTTTGGCAACACCGGTAAAGTTGTTTTCTCTGACGTCATTTTCCCGGATCCAGCCAGCAGAGCTTTGAGTTTTTACACCGAAGGAGGCAACGTAAAAGTCGTCTCTCTGAAGGTGAATCAGTTAGGCTCTGTATGGAATCAGGAGACGGGCTCAGCTACCAAGATAATGATGGATATAAGTGATCGTGAACTGAGCAAGGGGCAAAGCGACATACTTTTGGCGATGGTAGAGAAGGGTACCGGTAATGGGGCACAGCCGCTTAAATGGAATTCCAGTAACAAGGATGTTGTTGAACTAAACGTGGTGGATAAATCCCAGGCAACCCTTGTAGCTAAAAAAGAAGGCGAGTCTATCATTACCGTCTCTACTCCAAATGGGAAGACATCAGCTAGCTTATTAGTTAAGGTATCTGGGGGTGAATTTCATACGAACTTAAGTGGGTGGACTAAAGATCTATCTGCAGCCTCCTGGGTCATTGGTGAAAATGGGATTCGTGGGAATTACCCCAGTGACGCGAATTATATCGCAGAGAAGCAGGCAGGAGATTTTACTTATGAAGCAGATATGATGTTAGGGAAATCCGGAGGAGCAGGCTCTATGTTGTTCCGTGCCAGCGAAGATGGACGCAGCGGATACTACTTAAATCTGGATCCGAATATGAAGTCCATCCGTCTGTTTTATAAAATCGACGGCCGTTTTGAAGAGCGTCAGATTCTAGCAAAAGTTCCGACGTTCATTCAGCCGGGTCAAACCTACAAAGTGAAAATCGAAGCGAAGGGGCCGAATATCGTAGTTTATGTAGACGGGCAGAAAGTGATCGACCTGCAGGACGGCACATTTGCAGAAGGCCGCTTCGGACTACATGTATTTGGCGGAAATGTTTCATATCAAAACGTTAACGTGAGCGGAGCAACACCTGCCAATTTAACCACTTCCAGTCTAGTAAATGCAGAACTACAGAAATCCCTTTATACAGCAAATCTCGCAAATGGTGAAGCTGTTACCCTGAAGGATGCGAATGATTCTACGGATCAGAAGTGGGTATTCGTGCCGACGGGGGACGATTCAGGTTCTTATTCTATTCGTACAACAGCCGGTCAGGCGCTTGATCTAGACACAGGGCAAAATAAAATTCAGTTATACCCTTATCTCGGATATAACAATCAGCGTTGGATTTTTCACAAAAATGATGATGGTACCGTAAGTATTATTTCTGCTCATCATAAGAAAGCGCTCGAAGTATCAGCGGATGGGTCGACACTGTCCCTAGGCGAGCTTGATCCTACTCTTGTTCGACAAAAGTGGGTAATTACCATTTAACCTGAGGATGATAGAAGCAATGGAAGGGCTAAATAGCGTGTCTAAAAAGCAACTTGTCTGCGGATGAGTTGCTTTTTGTTTTGGCTGTATTTTATGTATTGACGGATATTGGAAATGTAAGTAGAATGTAAATTAGTTAAAACCTTAAAACTTTTGTAAAGAATTTTGGTGTTCTTGATAAAGGCAAAGCTGACATTCAGTGTGCAATTTTCAATCAGAACATAGAAATATCACGAAAGGTAAGGTTTTTTTATTTACCTAAAAAGTTTAATCGTTTAAACTTTCGGGTGATGGAGGTATGGAAACTAAAATGAATATACATGATGTAGCCAAAAAGTCGGGACTCTCTGTAGTGACCGTATCCAGGGTGCTTAACAATTTACCATCTGTACGGGAAGCTAATAGACAGAAAGTGCTGAAAGCTATGGAGGAATTGAATTATCAGCCCAATTCAGCAGCGCGGAGTCTTGTGAGGGGCAAAACGGGAGTCATCGGGATGTCGATTACCAACTTTAACGACTCTTTCTATGACCGGGTTATTCGCGTGGTGAACCGGAAGCTGGCGTCGCAAGGGTATTTTTTAGCTCTGTCGATCGCCGAGAATGAGGATGAAGGCGATAATTTCCTGTTTCAGAAGGATCGCGTTGATGGAATTATCCTGTTGTCCCCACTTGAAGAAAAGGCATATGTAGAGGAACTGAAAAGAAAAAATATTCCGTTTGTATTGCTGGATAACCAGTTTCAGCATGAGGATGTGCCTAGCGTCGTGGTCGATAACTATCAAGGCGGGTATGAGGCTACAAAACACTTGATCGATCTTGGGCACACTCAAATTGCCTATATTGGCGGCCCTTCGGTATTTCTAAGTGTAGCGGAGCGTAAGCGCGGTTATGTCCAAGCGCTCGAGGATGCCGGGTTAACGCCATTCGGAACGGAATACTGCAGTTTTACAGTAAGCGGCGGCTATGAGGTGGCCAAGAGATGGATCCGCGAGGATAAGCTGCCGACAGCTTTTTTTTCCGGGGACGATTTTATTGCTCTTGGAATGGTTCAGGCTCTCCGGGAAGAGGGAATTCGAGTACCCCACGATATCTCAATTGTTGGATTTGATGATCAGCAGTTCGTAGGTGAATTTTACCCGCGGTTGACGACGGTCAGACAACCTGAGGCACAAATGGGCAATATAGGCGTTGATTTACTACTAAAAATGATCAATGGGGAGGTGATGCCGCCCGCTGTAACGAAGCTCGCTCCGCAGCTACTCATTCGTGAATCCACCGCATCTGTTAGATTACCTTGAATTTTAGGAGTGAAATCATCCGTGAAGTATTTTTTGGGAGTTGATGCAGGAGGCAGTAAAACCCACGCAATGATTGCAGATGAACAAGGGAAGGTCATCGGAGTTGGCAAGGGTGGGATCGGAAATCATCAAATAAACCGTGAGCAGGCGGTGAACAGTTTACAGCAGGCTATATCGGAAGCAATTATGGCGTCAGGGCTGACCAAGGATCAGCTGGATTACTCCTGGTTCGGCTTAGCGGGAGCGGACAGAGAGGCTGATTTCCGGATTTTGCGACCGATTATCAGCAGCTTTGATCTTCCCCAAACTGAGATTTCCTGCGATACCTGGATTGCCTTGCGGTCAGGTACAGAGAAGAACTACGGGATCGTGCTGATTTGCGGATCGGGCGTGAACTGTAGTGGCAAAAATCCGTTGGGTGCTACATTCCAATGTGGTGGATTCGGCTACCGGTTCGGGGATTATGGCGGTGGCTATGATTTAAGTATTGAGGTATTCCGTAGCGTCCTTCGGGCGGATGAGGGTAGAGAGAAGGAGACGGTCCTAACCGAACGTTTAACGCAATTGTTAGGCTATTCCAATGTGTCGGAATTAAGAGAGGATTACCTGGATCATTTCAGAGACCTGCCTCCCCATATTGCTGAACTATTGTTTCAAGCGGCAGAGGAAGGGGATCAGGTTGCCACCGAGCTGCTGGTTAAGCAAGGGGATGAGCTGGGTTTGGCCGCGACATCGGCTATCCATCGATTGGGCATGGAGGAGGACTTCTTCGACATCGTACTTGCAGGCAGCCTGCTGACAAAGGGAGACCGCTCAGGCATCATCCGGCGGGCCATTGAGAGAAGAGTGAAGTTGTCAGCTCCGAATGGCACTTTAAGGATTTTGACCCGGGAGCCGGTTGTAGGATCGGTCGTTCTGGCTATGGAAAGCAGTGGTATGCGTGTAGATCAGAAGGTTCTAGATAATCTATCACAGGGGAAAGTACCGAACACAATAGGCTAGTTTTTATAAGACCAAAATGAAAAAGATGAAGGAAGGGTCTATCATGGAGGAAACATTGAAGCTGGTTGTCATCGGAGCGGGATCATCGTATACGCCTGAGCTTATTGAAGGCATCATCCTGCATCACCAAGAGCTTCCCATCCGCGAAGTATGGCTGGTGGATATTGCGGAGGGAAGGGAGAAGCTGCATACGATTGCAGAACTGAGCAAACGCATGATTGCTGAGTCCGGACTGCCGATTACCGTGGTCCAGACGCTTGAGCGCAGGGAGGCCATTGCCGGAGCGGACTTTGTATGTACGCAAATCCGGGTAGGCATGCTGGAAGCGCGCAAATGGGACGAATTAATTCCGCTTCAATACAATGTCATCGGCCAGGAGACGACAGGACCCGGAGGGATGATGAAAGGCCTACGGACCATTCCGGTCATTCTGGATATTTGCAAAGACATGGAGGAGCTGGCTCCGGATGCCTGGTTGCTGAATTTTACGAATCCGGCCGGTATGGTGACTGAAGCTGTTCACAAATACTCATCGGTAAAAAGCGTAGGCCTGTGCAACTCGCCGATCGGTTTTCAAAAGTGGCTCTCCGAGTTCTTCGGGCTTCCTATGGAGAAGATCTACGCGGAGTTTGTCGGCATCAACCATCTGCACTGGGTATCCGATATCGTGATTGACGGTAAAAGCAAGCTGCAGGAGCTCATTGATTACCCTCAGAGTTACAAGGCGAGCAATGTGCCGTTTGATTCCTGGGACCACCGGTTTCTGAATGCTTTGAAAGCGATTCCCTCTTATTACCTGAGCTATTACTATATGACGGACGCGATGCTTGCGGAACAGAAGGAAGCAGCAGCAACGACTGGATCGCGCGCTGAGGTAGTGAAGAAGGTGGAGGAAGAGCTGTTTGAACTGTACCGGAACGTAGAGCTGAAGGAAAAGCCCAAGCAGTTGGAACAGCGCGGCGGAGCCTACTACTCGGAGGCGGCAGTGCTGCTGATGCGCTCCATTTATAATGATTCCCGCGATATCCAGACGTTGAATGTAAGAAATAACGGAATGATTGATTTCTTGCCGGACGATGCCTCCATTGAGGTGAACTGTATGGTAACCAAGCAAGGCCCGCTGCCGATTCCGCTGCGCATAATTCCTCAGTCCGTAAAAGGCTTGCTGGCCGCGGTCAAGCAATACGAGAGCCTCACCATCGAGGCGGCTGTGCACGGAGACCGGGATATAGCCCTGCAGGCTATGGTTCATCATCCGCTCGTGCCTTCGGTCACCGTAGCTGAACAACTGCTGGATGAAATGCTGGAGAAGAACAAATCGTTGTTGCCGTTGTTTCACTAGAATCGTCCAGAGGAGGAAAAGCGGATGAACACGGCCGAGAAACCGCGTAGATGGAAGAAATTTATCAGTCAATTGGATTTGCAGTCCATGGTTTGGCCGGGAATTATCTTTGTATTCATTTTTAGCTACATTCCGATGTATGGCGTTGTTATGGCATTCCAGCAATACGATATTTTTGGCGGCATTATGAAGAGCCCCTGGGTTGGATTTATGCATTTCAGAATGTTCTTCGAGGCGCCGGAGTTCTGGAATGTGATGCGAAATACCCTTGTGATCAGCTTGCTTAAATTGATTATCTCTTTTCCTGCCCCGATTCTTCTTGCGCTGATGCTGAATGAAATCGGGAATATGGGCTTTAAACGCATTATCCAGACCGTCAGCTATTTACCTTATTTCCTGTCCTGGGTTATTGTATCCGGTTTTGTATTTTCGCTGTTATCCGTTGATAACGGAACGGTGAACTATGTGCTGGAGCGATTCAATCTGGTAGGGGAACCAGTTAACTTCCTGGCGTTACCCAAATACTTCTGGTCGATTCTAGTAAGCGTAAATGTATGGAAAGAGGTCGGATTCGGGAGCATTGTCTACCTGGCCGCGATTGCAGGCATTGATCCAACCCTATATGAGGCCGCTTCTATAGATGGAGCAAGCCGGTTTAAGCAAATTCACTTGATTACTCTCCCCAGCATTACCCCCATAATCATCATCTTTATGATTCTTGCCATCGGCAGTCTGCTCAGTGCGGGCTTCGAGGACATTTTGCTGCTGGCAACCAATCCAATTCTGCGACCCTACTCCGATGTTATCGACACCTATGTGTACCGTGTTGGGATTTTAAATGCCAGATTCTCTTATGCGACAGCGGTAGGGCTATTCAAGGCGGTGATCAGTGTCATTCTGCTAGTGACGGCCAACAAAATCGCTCGCCGGGCAGATGTTAGTCTCTGGTAGTACTACTACTCATAGCGAATGCTTCCGATGCTCCATAAACCTTTTAGGAGGGGTGAACAATGAGACTAAGCCTAGGCGACAAAATCATGCAGCGGAGTATTTATATCCTTTTGACACTGCTGGCGTTACTCATGCTATACCCGTTTTGGAATGCGCTGGTCATTTCCTTTAATCTGGGGAGCGATACGGCGCTCGGTGGTGTAACCTTGTTACCGAGAGCTTTTACTCTGGAAAATTATTATATTGTCTTTCAGGATCAACGCCTGCTGAATTCTTTTCTGATCACCATTCTTAGAACGTTATGCGGCACGGCATTGTCTGTCTTTTTCACGGCACTGTTAGCCTACGGAATGTCCAAGAAGACATTGCTTTTTCGAAAACAATATATGGTGTTCTTCATGATTACGATGTTCTTCAGTGGAGGGCTCATCCCTAGTTATTTACTAGTTCGCTCTTTGGGTATGCTGGACACCTTTTGGGTGCTGATTATCCCCGGCATCATCAGTGTCTGGAACATGATTGTCATCCGCACCTTCTTCCACGCTCTGCCGGAGGGGTTAGAGGAATCGGCCAAAATCGACGGCAGCAGCAACTACGGCATTTTTTTCCGAATCGTCATTCCCGTCTCCGGCCCGGTGCTGGCCACGATTGCCTTATTCACCGCAGTAGGTTACTGGAATGACTGGTTTACGGGAGCGATCTATATTACAAAGGATCACTTGCTTCCTATACAGACCCTGCTGCGCCAGATTATGAACTCCAACATCATGACCCAAATTGGCTCATCGAATGCTATTGCGCTGGATCATATGAACCGGAATCGGACGATTACCACGAAGTCACTGACTATGGCTACGATGATGATCGCTACCATTCCAATTATCCTGACGTATCCTTTTCTCCAAAAGTACTTTGTTAAGGGCGTAATGATCGGTTCGATGAAAGAATAGCAGTCACCATATTATGTAGAAAGAAGGGAAAAGATGCGCAATCGTATGAAATGGGTATCTCTTTTGCTGACTTCGCTGGTGCTTCTTCTCGCTGCCTGTAGCGGAGGAGGAAATTCTAACACTTCACCAAACACAAGCGAGAAAAATCTGAATGCCGAGACCCCCATAGATGACGGCAGCGGGATCAAGCCTGTCACCTTCAGCTTCTATGGAAACTATGACTGGCTTACGACATCACCATGGGGGGATAATGAGGCGACAAAATGGATTCAGGAGAACCGTAAGGTTTCTGTTGAACCGATACAATCCGGAGGAGCGGCCGGAGAAAAGCTCAACACGATGATCGTCGGCGGTGATTTACCGGATGTCATTTTTACTGACCGGGGATCCTCAGTGGAACGGCTGGTGCAGGCAGGACAACTCGTTGCGCTGGATGATTACTATGAGAAGTATCCGAACTTCAAGAAATATGTGAAGGAATCCACCCTGAATTTGCTCCGTTCAGAAGACGGGAAAATCTATCAAATTCCGAACTGGTATACATCCGGGCAATTCGGCAACGGCGGATGGATGGTGAATAAAGATATTTATAACGAACTCGGCAGACCTGCGCTGGAGACCTTCGATGATCTGTATCAATATTTGCTTAAGGTGCAAGAAAAGTATCCGGATGTAGTACCTCTGGAGGTTGGGGAGAAGGGGGCAGGTCTGGAAATTATGTATGGTGGTTTTAAGGAAAACTCCACTAGTAAGTTCATTTCACTCATGGGATATCCGGATGGCGACAAGCTGTCATCTATCTTGGACGATCCCGCTTACGAGGAGATGGTGTTGTATATTAATAAGCTGTATCGTGAACGGCTGATTACGCAGGATGCTCTGCAGCAAACCCAGGATGCGGTCAAAGAAAAGGTCAATACCAACCGGGTAGCAGTCATGGTCGAATCCAATATCACTACGTATGGAGCCGAGGGACACCGGGCATTGACAGCGAATAATCCGGACAGCGGTTATGAGATTATATGGCCGATTCATAAAGCCGGACTAGACAAAACACAAGTGTTTGTAAGCGGCTTTGAGACGCTGGGTTGGAACGTTAATGTCATTACGAAAAAGGCCAAGGATCCAGAGGCCATCTTCGCTTATTTTGACTGGATTACGGGTCCGGAGGGACAGAAGGTGCTTTTCTTCGGTCCTAAAGGCTTGTACTGGGATGAAGAGGATGCGGACGGAGCGCCAATCCCGAACGAGAAATACAAGACGACTGCTGCTAACGAACGCACGGAAACGATGCGGAAATTCGAGGACTTTAACTGGGCGGGAAATACAACCTTTATTGATACGGCGAAAATGAGCCTCGAGGCGCTGCTTTCCGCGAACCAGAAATCCTGGGAGACCGTGGCGCAGTCCACGGTGACCTGGAAAACCGCGTTGGATATCACGGAGTTTGTAAATACCGATCCGATTCCGGATACGGAGATCGGCATCATCGCACAGAATATCGGGGATATTTATACCCTTGCTTACGCCCAGATGGTTCAGGCGAAGTCGGATGAAGCGGTGCTGTCGGCGCTGGAGACAGCTAAAAAGAACACCGAAAAAGCGGGGCTGGCTAAGCTGCTTGAATTCAGAACCGAAAAATGGCAGGAAAATGTTAAGAAAATCAACGCGACGAAATAAGACTATTTATAAAATCTTATACTAGTGGAGGCGAGATTATGGCATTTGCGTTGAGATCGAGGTTTATAGCACTGTTAAGCATCGTGTTGGTTTCTTCGATAGCCGGTGGTTCCGTTCCTGTTATGGCCGAGGAGGAGAGTAACCCCCCTTTCGAAACGGAAGTTATTGTACGGACCGTAAACCAGTTTAAGAACATGACGGATGTCCAGAATTTCATCGCGCTGTCTACAAGCTATGGCGTCGATGTTATTAGCATGAACGTGAAGCAGGATGAAGATGATGAGGTTCCGTCTGGAAGTGTATTTTATCAGAGTGATATCGCACCAATTGCCCAAGGCTACCAGAATTTCGACGCCCTGCAGGCTGTCATTACCGCAGCCCATGCTGCAGGAATCAAGGTTCATGCCTGGATTCCACAGTTCCATGATCAGCAGGCCTTCCTGGAGCACGATGAATGGCAGATGCAGGCGCTGGTTGACGGGGTTCAGACTCCGTTTACAGGTTCTAACGGCAACGAATACTTCGTCAATCCAATTCACCATGAAGTGCAGCAGTATGAGCGTTCCATCATTCAGGAAGTGATTGAGAATTATGATGTGGATGGCGTTGTGCTGGATTGGATTCGCTTCGACAATTACAACATGGACGTCAGTAATTATACAGTTGCGAAGTATCAGGCGCAGTTCGGGTATTCACCGCTCAGCATTGACTTCGAGACAGATTCGCCTCAGCGTGAGCAGTGGAATGAATGGAGGACCGATCAAATCGGACAGTATGTGGGCGATATTCGTCAGGATATCACCCAGTCCTCGAAGCCGGATGTGCAGCTCGGCGTGTATATTTTGCCGCCAGAATTCATTGAAGTTGGGCAGAATGTGGCGAAATTCAAGGATGATATCGACTTTGTTGCACCAATGGCGTACTTTGATGACTGGGAGTTCAACAGTGACTGGGTATACAGCACTTCTTACGGAATCCTGAAGGATACGAGCGACCGGATTAGCGGCAGTGACGTGGAAATTGTTGCGACGCTGGATAATGACTGGACAGATGATCAATATCAGGAGATTTACAAGGGAATCCGCGAGAATTATCCAGGTGTGAAGCGTCTGTCGTTCTTTGCTTACGGGGCCTGGCCAGAAGATGAGCTGGCCAATATCAAAGAACGTGAAACCTGGCCTACGCCGGGCTGGACGCCTCCGGTAGAACAAGACTATCCGGCTCAATTACCAACAGGATGGAAGGCGCGGAATATCGGTTCCATGCCGGGGAACGTTACCTACAATTCTTCCAATAAGCAATTTACACTCAGCAGCAGCTCTACGGATATTTGGGGAAATGGAGATCAACTGAATTATATATACCAATCCGTGCGAGGCAATGCGGAGATTATTGTTAAAGTGCAGTCCACTAGCCGATTGGACGGCTGGGCCAAGGCCGGCATTATGATTCGGGAGTCGCTGGGTCATAATTCGAAGCATGCAGATATGATGCTTACCCCCGAAAATGGGGCAACCTTCCAGTATCGTGCAGAGACTGCCGGCAATATGGTTGATCAGACTGCGGCTGCCTCGGCTCCAAGATGGCTAAAGCTGACCCGAAGTGGAAATACCTTCAAAGGGGCTATTTCGAGTAACGGGAATAACTGGCAAACGGTCGGAACTGTTCAGATTCCGATGAACCGCAAGGTGTATATTGGCATAGCACTTAGCAATCCCGGGGATGACTCGAGGAATAAGGCTGTGTTTGGAAATGTGAAGATTACGGATTAAGCTTAATACAAGGGTACCGGTTCTTCTTTATCCGGGGGAGTTTTCGTTTATCAGGTTAACCAGAAATATCTGGTTAACCTTTTTTATTTCGGTATAAGGTGATGGTGGGGGATATATCCAATTGAAATCTGAAATGAATTTAAAGCTGCTAAATCCGGTGGTATATTTAATGCAGCTAATTCTATAATATAGCTAATTCTATAATGCAGTTTAGCTTATTAATAATAGTCTTTGAGAATAACTTATACAGAATAGGAGAGATCCGATGAGCGAGCGTATACCCTGCCAAACCTCAGGCTGCAAGGGAAGCATACTTCCTGCAACTGCTTTAAAGACAGGTGGAATCTGCATGCCCTGTCATCAGAGGAAGCTTGCGCTGGAGCAAAAGGCTTATATTGAACAAAATCGAAAAGACATTGATTTGTACGTAGGTGTGAATGATCCGGTTGAAATTCTTAAAATCATGCACAAACCGCGGAGATGGAGCCCGCTTGAATACGAAATCCCCTATCACAAAACCGCGCAGGAGTTGTATCGTCAACTGACTGAAAGCGAAAGGGAACGATTGGAAACCTACGCCATTGAATTGATGGAAGAAGATGATTTTGACCAGGCTGAGGATATTTTACTGTCGCTTATATGTTTTTCAAGTGCTTGCATTGAACGGGGGCTGGAGGTTTTTTTTCACAAAGGGAAGTATTATCCCGGTATTCTCTATAAAGAAGCGGGTCAGGAGATCCGTGATAAGATCATTCATCAGTTAGAGCATGACTCGGAAAACCGTAATCATTTGATGCTTGCAATGGCCTGGATTGGCGATGAAGAGGTTGTTCGGCAGTTCGAGACATGGCGGCAGCATCCGCCTCGATGGACATCGGAGTTAAATGTGGCTCCGGAAACCTATGCTCACGAAGCAGGATGGGAATTAGATCCCGACGGTGGGAAAAGGCTGCTTTTTTACCCCGAGAGTTATCATTTTGAAGTAAACAGGGACGGAAAAAATGGGATGGATCGGGATCATACGGCGGTAGTGGCGCTGCAGGAGGGTGAGCATTCCTGCCCTTGGTGTGGCGGTAAGTTGACAGTGCTGTTTGATTACGATTTGCAGAATCCACTGGTTCAATTTATGAAGCTTTCCGGCCAGCGGTTAAGGATTGCAGCTTGCATGCATTGTAATTGTTATGGCACCGTGTTTATGAAAGCGGAGCTGGATGGCCAATATTCGTGGAGTGAAAATAATACCGTTCCTGATTTTTTGCCTGCAAATGAAGACAGGGAAGAAATAGCATGGCATGCCATGCAGCTATCGGAACGGCAGATGGGAACCTATGAAAATTCATATTGGATGCTTGAGGCGCCTGCGTCGCAGATTGGAGGACATCCGGCTTGGATTCAGGATGCGGAATATCCTGTGTGCCCTTGCTGTTCGACGACGATGAAGTTTATTGCCCAAATGGACATGGAACAGGCCGAGGACAGCGAGGGGATTTATTATGCATTTTTGTGTGAGGGTTGCCTGCAGGTAGCTGTGAATTACCAGCAGACGTAAATCAACTTATTTCTGGTTAGCGTAGATAGGAACTTCAGACTTAAAAGAGAAAAATGCTGCCTTAGACAACTAAGGACGGCATTTTTTTATTTTGTATAAACATGATAATCAAAGTACCTTGACTGTCACAGTAGTATGATATACAATGTGATTATGAGGTGATGAAATGAGTGAGAACAAAATCACATCCGATCTGCTGCGAGGACATACCGATACGATGGTATTACGGCTCTTGTCCGAAGCCGATCGTTATGGATATGAAATCGTCAAATTAATTGCTGAGCGTTCCGGAGGCGAATATGAATTAAAAGAAGCTACGATGTACTCCAGCGTCCGGCGGCTTGAGGCAGACGGTGACATTGAATGGTATTGGGGGGATGAGTCTCAGGGGGGACGACGGAAGTATTTTCGGATTACCGAGAAGGGGAAAGCTGTTTACGCCAATAACAAGACTAATTGGGAGTACGCAAAGCGTGTGCTTGAAAACTTATTATAAGGAGACTTGATAATATGAATGAGAAATTAAACATGTATTTAAATGGCGTATTCGCACCCTATGACGGGATAAAAAGCGTTGCTGAATTAAAGAGTGACCTCCTTTCCGATTTGCAGGAGCGGTTCAGTGAACTCAAGGCTGAAGGCAAGGATGATGAAACGGCGTTTAAGATGACGATAGACAGCATCGGCGACATTGAACAGACGGTGCAGGAGGTTGCCAATCTCTCCCGTTCACTGGAGCGGCAGGTGGTGACGAGCTTTAGGGCAAGCAACTTATCGAAGAGCGATTTTGCAGGTGTTACCGCCCATAAAGGGGATTTTAAAGTGAGCGCGTTGCGGGGTTCGGATTTTACAGGCGCTGACTTGACTGGCAGTTCTTTCGCGGGCAGTGACGTAGGCGAGGCCAAGTTCGACAGCGCTAATCTGACCGACTGCAATCTGTCCGGCATTGAACTGGCAAATGCGAGCTTTCACAAATCTATTCTTGTTCGCACCAACTTTAGCTCATCATCATTGGTAGGGGCGAAATTTATCAGTGCAAGACTGACCGACGTCAAGCTGTGTACGACTGATCTCACGAAAACAATCTTTGAGAACTGTATCTTTGACGGTGTGGAATTTAAAACCTCTGATCTGCGGGGATTATGTTTTGACGGCCAGACCTTTATCGGGGTCAAGTTTGAAAAGTCGGCGCTGAACGATATTTCGTTTAGAGGTGCGACGTTAAAAAATGTGTCATTCCTCTCCGGGTTTTCGTTATCCAAGAAGTTTTATCGTGCAATTAAAACGATCAACTTTGACGGTGCAATGATGGATAAGTTGACCTTCGCTGCGCTCAAAGGCATGGAAGCTGATTTGACAAAGGTTACAGTCCTATAAGCCTGAGCTTCCGAAGTGAGTTTTGCGGGGAAAATTCCATGAAGATATGCTAACAAAACCTTGGGGAGGGAATGCAATGAACAAGTCCATTAAAGTGGTTGGGTTAGAAAAGTCCTACAGACAGCTTCAAGTTTTAAAGGGGGTGGATTTTGAAGTGCAGCAGGGCAGCGTTTTTGCTCTGCTGGGCTCCAATGGTGCAGGCAAGACCACCATTGTCAAAATCCTCACCACTTTGCTGAATCAAGATGGCGGGACTGCTGCAGTGAACGGATTTGATGTCGCCACAAAGCCTGATTATGTACGCCAGTCCATCAGCCTGACGGGTCAATTTGCCGCCGTGGATGAGATTCTGACCGGCCGGGAAAATCTGATCATGATTGCGAGGCTCCGCCATGAGAAGCATCCGCGTCAAGTTGCGGACGATCTGCTGGAACGCTTCACTTTGACCGATGCCGCGGATCGCAAGGTATCCACTTATTCAGGCGGGATGCGCCGGAGATTAGATCTCGCGATGAGTCTTGTTGGGCAACCGCAGATTATTTTCCTCGACGAACCAACCACTGGACTTGATCCTGAGGCAAGGATTGATGTATGGAAGATGGTTAAGGAGCTTGCCGATGGGGGTACGACTGTCTTTTTGACGACGCAGTATTTGGAAGAAGCAGAGCAGCTTGCTGATCAAATCGCCATTCTACATGAAGGTAGAATCATTGCGAGCGGTACACTCGAAGAACTAAAAAAGCGTTTCCCGCCCGCAAAAGTTGAGTACATTGAAAAGCAGCCGACGCTGGAGGAAATATTCCTCGCAATCATCGGCAAAAAGGAGGGAAAGTAAATGGAAATGATTAAGAAGCACTTTTTCAGTGACATGAGTGTAATGCTCGGACGTTCTATGCGCCATATTCTCCGCAGTATGGATACCATCATCACGGTAACTATCATGCCAATTGCATTTATGCTGTTGTTTGTTTACGTGTTCGGTGGCGCCATCCAGACGGGTACGGATAACTATGTGAATTATTTATTGCCCGGGATCATACTGATCGCTATTGCAAGTGGTGTAACTTATACGGCTTACCGCCTGTTTAACGATGTGCAAAAAGGGATTTTTCAGAGATTCCATTCTATGCCGATTGCACGTTCTACCATGCTGTGGGGGCATGTGCTGACCTCCCTGATATCCAATGCGATTTCAGTTAGCGTCATCATTCTTGTTGCATTGATTATGGGTTTTCGTTCATCGGCAGGAGTGCTCTCATGGCTGGCGGTTGCCGGCATCCTCATATTGTTTACGCTGGCTCTAACTTGGGTCGCAGCAATTGCTGGACTATCCGCAAAATCGGTGGACGGCGCGACTGCTTTTTCCTATCCGATTATTTTCCTTCCTTTCATCAGCTCGGCCTTTGTGCCTACCGAATCGATGCCGCCAGTCGTTCGCGCCTTTGCTGAAAACCAGCCCGTTACATCTATAGTAGAGGCGGTTCGCTCCCTCCTGATGGGGCAGCCTGTCGGCAATGATATTTGGGGAGCCATCATATGGTGCATAGCCATTCTAGTAGTTGCTTATTTATTAGCGATGCGGGTATACAAACATAAAGTAGTTTAATTTCCAGATAACGTTATAGGGTTAGAAGCGACTTGTCTGCGGATGGGTTGCTTTTTTTCATCTCTCTACGTATCACTAAGCCGTATCCCTTTTTCTTTCACAAACTTCTCCAGAACCTTGAAATCCTCAGTAACTTTTTTAAAAGGTAAGGCTTCCAGTACCTGATTCCGGTAATCCTTTTTGGCGGCAATGGACAGGCGGGAATCGAGTATGCTGAGTACACCAAGGTCAGTTTCACTGCGGATCAGGCGCCCGGTTCCTTGTCTTAACCGAAGCAGCATGTCCGGTACAAAAACCTCTTTCAAGGGATTCTTTGCCATCGAAGTCTTATATTCATAGACAGGATCGGCAGGAACAGGGAAAGGCAGACGGAAAATGATTAACTGCGACAAATCGGAACCTTCGATATTCACACCTTCCCAGAATACACCGGTGCTAAGTAGAACGCCTTTACTGCCCCGAAAATCAGCGATCACCCCGTCCTGGGACGAGCCTTCCCTTTGAACATGTAATGCCCATGCAAGCTTCTCAGAGTTTAATTTCTTATGAATATACTTCATATCCTCTTTAGCTGAAAAAAGAACCAATGTCCGCCCGTCTGTTAAATTACAGAGCCTCATCATTTCCTTGTATGCCGCTTCAAGATAATCTTCCCGCCGCTGATGGTTATAGTAGGGGATGTCCTTGGCAATATACAGCATGGTGTGGTTGTCATAATCAAACGGTGAAGCTTGGCGCTCCATATAATCTCCCCTGTAACCGAGGGACTCGGTGAGATAAGCGTATTGTTCCTCCAGCGTTTCTCCGCTTTGACACATGGTTGCTGACGTTAAAATAACAGAGGTTTTCCCGTTAAATAAGGTATATTTCAGAAACTGGCTTATCCCTTTAGGGCAGATACTAAGGGTACTCTCCCGCTGGGTATTGCTTACCCAGATCAGATAGTTATCCTCTACTCCGGCGAGTACATCAAAGAGGTCGATAAGTCCGTTCATGGCTTCGAAAATATTGTCAATCTCCCGCTCATGCCGTGAAGTTAAGACGGAAAGGCTGAGATTAAAATCTTTTAAAACCTGTGCCGCTCGTTTTAAGGGGAGTCCTGTGATCTGCGATATTTTTATACGGTCATTATCCTGCTTGGCTGTTTGCAGTAAGTCTGCCTCTACTTGTTTAAAAATATGGCCAACGCATCTTTTTATAAATTTAAATTGCGGCATAAGCTCCGTATCGGCAGTTTGCTTGAAGAGAATCTGTAAGGCGTCATCCAGAATACGGCAGGTTCCCCGGTATGTAAATTCGACCGTTCTTGCATCTCTAACCTTTGCTTCCAGATTATGAGCTTCATCAATTACGATCAGAGCCGGCCGTTCGGTGATTAACCCCTTTGTTCCTTCCTTTTTCTTGATTAAATCACGGATGAGCAGGTCCTGGTTTACGATAATAAAATCCATGTCGCTCGCGTTGGCATTAATTTTAGCTCTCATCTCATAAAACGTACATGTACTTTTATAATGGCAACGTTCAAATTTGCAATCATTCACACAAACGTTAGACCATACTGCATCACTAACCCCGCCCTTAATATCTGCCCGCTCATCAATTTCATAATTCACAATCTGCTGGGCAAGCGCAGACAGAGGGGTGTTTGAATCCTCCGCTTGGAACAGATCTGCTGCCCTATACCGGCAAGCATACTGCCCCATGCCTTTTCCAACCACCGAACGTACCCTTGTAAATCCGAGCCGACTTCCGATGAATCTCAGATCTTTATGTATTTGTTCTGAAAGTTGTATGGAGGATGTCGCAATAATAACCGGTTGTCTTGAGATTTGGTTAATAAGCAGGCTGGGAATGAGGTAGGCAAAGGACTTGCCGATGCCGACTCCAGCTTCAATCATCGCGTTATGGCCATTAATATAGGCATCAGCGATATCTAGAGACATATCCTGCTGGCCGATCCGCTCTTTAAGTCCAATCCTGGAAAATTTATCATACATGCGAAAGATAGCATTGACTAAAGAGGGCTCGATGTCCTTCTTTAGCTCCTGCTTCTGTAATTTATAGAGATCACTTAACCAGCTAATGACGACCGCCCCTTTTCAAAATCAATGATCTTCCTAATTATAGTTTTTTTGGTGAGGTTGTAATTATCTTCGATGCTACTCTAACAGTCAAGTGTCAGAATATAATATAGTATTAAAACAAAGTGAATTACTGTGTTTTTGAAGCAGGAAAATATACACATATCTTGAATACAAACTACAAAGAAGGAGGATGAAAATGTCATACAAAGAAAATGAATTGCGTTCGTCATTAACCTTAGCAGTTCCAATCATTTTAAACAGGCATTATCATTCTATGACTATGAAAAACATCGAATTCTCCTGGTTTGTAGAGGCGCATAAGGAATTGTTAGATTCATCATTCAGTACGATATTAATGAGTATGGTAGAAGCCTTGTTTTTTGATTCTTTTGGTTACGATCAATACCTAAACCTGCTAGAAAAAGAGGGGGCTGAGCAAGGGGTTTATACTGCAGAAATATTCGGTGATCATTTTGATATTTTACTTGATATGAGCAAGGATTTGAATTTAACCGCTCAGAATATTATGTTTAAGATCATTGAAGAGTTTGTAGATGATTCCGCGATCCGATTGTTTTTTTATAATCGTTTAATGGAATGCAACTGGACCCGTTTTACTGGCTTTGCACAAGGTTATTTGTCTAATAAAAATCAACAGATTGACAATCTACATGAACAAAAAATTGCTGTTATGGGACAAATGGCAGCAGGAATGGCGCATGAAATAAGAAATCCGCTAGCTTCGATTAAAGGTTTTGCTCAGCTTGTAAATATCAGGCTAAATGAGCCGGAGATCAAAGCGGATGAATTGCGTGCATATCTGGATATCACTATCAAAGAGATTGATGCTCTGAATGGATTAGTAACGGACTTTCTAATACTGGCTCGGAAAGGTGACAGTACAAAAAATAACGGCGTAGTATTTAACGTTATGGAGGTTATACATAGAGTTAATAACATTGTGAATCAACTCATACTTAGTGATGATATTATACTTTCAGTAGAGTGCTCATTAGAAAAAGTACTAACGTTTGGAAGCGCCTCTCAGCTAGAGCAGGTAATTCTTAATATTTTGAAAAATAGTATCGATTCCTTCACAGCTTTTAGAGGCAGAATAGATATTTCTGTTACCACAGCTGCTGAGACAAACGAAATTATTCTACTCTTTAAAGACAATGGAGAAGGAATTCCACAGGATAAATTAAAACGGATATTTGACCCTTTCTTTACTACCAAGCAAAAAGGGACAGGGATTGGATTATCGATTTGTAAACAATTAATTGAAATGTATGGGGGGCATATTAAGGTAGATTCAGAGGTTCAGGTTGGAACTAGCGTGATGGTTATTTTGCCTTGGGTTTATGATTATCATATTTGAGATGCTGCTGCATCTAAGGAATGAAGGAGCGACTTGCCAATTGGGAAGTTGCTTTTTTTGTTATAGTTCTATAAAAAATTAGGATGTGCGTAAGATCACAAAGCAATTATTGGATACGTTTATACTCAATATATCAATTAAATTTGAAATATAAATTACATAAGCAATTGGAGGCTACTGGCATGGATCAATTTACTTTTACAGATATGAAAAAAATAAAGAGAAAAAATTTAGGTAATGTCGTACCTTTAGAGCTATTCAGAACGATCAGACTTATTGGTTTATATCAAGCGTTACCCATGAATGGTAAGGGTACAACGTTGACTATAGGAAGAAAAATTGGGGAAGAATTTGGTGTTGCCTCGGTTAATGAACTATTCGAGTTATTCGAAGAATTGAAGATAGGGATCCCTATAATAACCCATGAAGATGACAAGGGGATGACAATTGCAGTGCACGATTGTTTCTGCGAAGGGTTACCTATTATGGAAGGGAAAATGGTTTGTGACCTGGAGGGGGCCATTATCGAAGGAGCACTTACTAAAATTCGTGGAAAGCGGGTTTCCGTCCGGGAAATAAAATGTAATGTTAATGGGGATGAATATTGCGAATATATCATCAAATATTAAATTCATATATAAAAGCGAGTAAGCGACCTTTCGATTTTAAAAGGTCGTTTTTTTATGAAGAAATTGTGATGGAATTAACATTCATTTAACATGGCTCTTATGCTGAAATGATATAACAGTTACAAATAGGTGAAAAGGTGGCTGTTAGATGAAACTTAGCAAAGAGGAAAAATCATGGATTTTATATGACTGTGGGAATTCAGCCTATTCGATGGCGGTTACAACTGCATTATTGCCTATTGTATTTGGCATGTTTTCAAATGTTAACAGCAGCATGGATTTAGGGTACTTTAACTCCATTGCTAGTATTCTTGTGGCTATCCTTAGTCCGATTTTAGGCACGATCGCAGATTACAAAGATAAGAAAAAGCGCTTTTTCTTATTTTTCTCTTTGATCGGTGTGCTGGCTACGGCTTCGTTGGCATTCGTTGCACCTGCGAGCGGGCAGTGGCAGTTATTGATTGGGTTTTACATCCTGTCTGTCATAGGTTTTGCCGGAGCCAATATTTTTTATGACTCTTTTCTTGTGGATATAACCACTGATGAAAGGATGGATAAGCTATCCACAAAAGGTTTTGCCTATGGATATATCGCCAGCGTCATTCCATTTGGCATCAGCCTACTATTGATTCTGTTTATGGGGATGGATAAGTCGATCGGTTATCAGATTGGGTTTATCATTACTGCTCTTTGGTGGGGGCTGTTGACCATACCCATGATCAGAGATGTGAAGCAGAGATATTACATTGAGCCTGAACCAAGACCTGTAATCAACAGTTTCAAAAGACTGGGAGACACCTTTAGGAATGTTAGACAGCATAAAGTTGTATTTGTTTTCTTGATTGCGTACTTTCTTTATATTGATGGGGTAGATACGATTATTAAAATGGTGGTTCCCTATGCCACATCGGTTCTGGGTGCGGATGCTTTTGACACCTTCACCTTACTGGGGATATTATTAGTTATCCAGATCATCGCTTTTCCTTGTGCAATCCTGTATGGTAATCTCGCCAAAAAATACTCCGCCAGGACTTTGATAATCGTGGGAATTGTTACATATATCATTTCCTGCATCGCGGCTTTTTTTATCACTTCAGTGTGGCATATATTTATTTTAGGTGCGCTAATTGGTTCCGCTCAGGGAGGCATTCAGGCGCTCAGCAGGTCTTATTATGCGAAGATCATTCCAAAGGAGAATTCCAATGAATTCTTTGGTTTTTACAATATTTTTGGTAAGTTCGCGGCCATTGTTGGTCCTGCTGTAATGTCTTTAACAACAACAATAACAGGTAATGCTAAGTTTAGTATTTTAGCGATTATCCCACTTTTTATTATTGGATTATTCGTATTTATAACTTTACCTAAAGAGCAGCCTGAACATGACGAACCTAAGGGGCTTATTCTATGAAGTCAATTAAAGCACAAACGGCTATGGCCAAGCATTTAATCGTCATCTCTTACGATGCCTTTTCAGAAGACCACTGGGCATTGGCCAGCCGGCTTCCAAACTTAAGTAAATTAATTAAAAACGGAGCTCATAGCCATAAATTGAAAAGTGTGTATCCGACACTCACATATGTAGTGCACACCACCATAGCAACCGGTGTATATCCGGATAAGCATGGCATCCACCACAACAATCCGTTTCAGCCCTTTATTAAGGAAGAGGAGCAAAATTGGTTCTGGTTTAGAAATGCGATCAAGGTGCCAACGATTTACGATGTTGCGCGCGAGCATAAGATGAGCACAGCCGGAATCCTATGGCCAGTATCGGGTAAATCCTCCATCCAATACAATATACCTGAAATCAGAGCCATCAAAAACGAAAATCAGGCACTGAAGATATTAAAAAGCGGAAGCCCCTTATACTGCGTGGATATGGAGCTGAAATATGGCCGGATCCGCAAGGGGATTGAGCAGCCTTATCTGGATGACTTCACGACCAAATGTGCTATAGACACGATTAAGCGCAAAAAACCTAATCTTCTAATGATGCATCTGATCGATCTGGATGATGCTAAACATGCTTATGGAACTGACAGTGACGAAGTGAAGCAGGTAATCACACGTATGGATAATAGGATAGGCGATATTATGCAGGCAGTGGATGAAGCGGGGATGAAGGATGATACGATTTTTTTGATTTTGGGGGACCATGGCCAGTTTAATGTTAGGTACAGAGTGCATTTGAACAACCTTTTGCAGGAAAAGGGCCTGATCTATGAAGAGAACGGCGAAATGAAGTGGAGAGCTTACTTTCAGTGTGGGGGTGGAGCGGCTTACTTGCATATCCGGCAGGGCGATGAAGAAGCTGAGCAAATAGCATTAGCTGTTATTGGAGATAATATGAGAGATGAATCTTCAGGTATAGAGAAATTGTATGCTAGAGATGAACTGGATTATTTTCATGTGGGCCAAACCACAAAGTATATGCTTGAGGCTAAGAGAGGTTATTGTTTCGACGAAAGTATGGATGAACCAACGATTGTTGATTTGGACAAACAAGGCGTTAAATTTGCCACGCATGGCTATTCTCCTGATAAAGACGGCTATAGATGCAACTTGGTTGTCTCTGGGGAAAAGATTAGAAATGGGCATCCTATAGGGGACATCGAAATGGTAGATATAGCCCCCACGATGGCAAAGATTTTAGGGATTGATTTTAATCCAGGTGACGGAAGACCTTTAGAGGAAATTTTTATGGACTAAATTAAGCAATGTGAAACGGAGAAATTCAATGATTGAAACGCGAAAACAGAAATCAAATAAACTCAAGATATTCTCAAAAGTATTCATGATTATTATTGGGGCGCTAATAGCTGCCTATGGTCTAGAATCGGTATTGATACCCAACAATGTCTCAGATGGAGGTGTCACAGGTCTAAGCATCGTTGGCTCTGAACTGTTTGGCTTACCGCTAGGGCTGCTAATTGGCATAATTAATATCCCTTTTGTGTGGCTAGGATATAAGCAAATTGGTAAAAGCTTTGCTCTTTATTCCGTTATCGGTATTGCTTCACTGGCTATTGGCACTAGTCTTATGCATCATGTACCGACGATTATAGAAGGTGATACCTTATTAATTACCGTTGTTGGCGGGATTATTATCGGTTTTGGTATGGGTTTAGCCTTACGTAATGGTGGAGCATTAGATGGGATAGATATGTTAGCTGTCTTACTTTCACGAAAATTACCTTTTGGGACCAGTGATTTAATCTTATTTCTAAACATGTTTGTCTTTATTGTTGTTTCAACAGTATTTGGCCTACAAGGAGCTATTCTATCAGCGCTTGCTTATTTTATTGCTTCTAAGGTCATTCATATTATTGAAGAAGGTTTGAGTGGCTCTAAAACGTTTAAAATCATCACTATTCAACCGGAAATCATGGTCGAGACTATTCGTGACCGATTGGGTCGTGGAGCAACTTATACAGATGCTTATGGCGGCTACTCAAATGAACAATTCAAAGAAATCACTTGTGTCATTAACCGTCTGGAAGAAAGTAAAATAAAAGATATTATTCGTGAAATTGACCCTAATGCCTTTGTAGTAGTCTACGATGTTGCAGAAGTTAAGGGCGGCAGTTTCAAAAAGAAAAATATTCACTAATGACTATAAATCGCGTTGGAGAGAAGCTAATTATGCTCTTGCCAGCGCGTTTTTTGTTTTCTTTGAAGGAGAGGAAAGGCTTGGTATAGATTTAATATAATTAAAGTCGGAATACCTACTTTAACAACATGCTTATACAATAGAATTAATAAGGTTGGAGAGGGGACATGGATATGGATGCTGTTCATAAAGACAAGATTTTAATCAAAAATGAAAAGCTTATTAGCATGGTCATTGAACGGGCTAAGAGAGATTTTTCTGATGATATTGCAATTATAGGGCTTACAGGTTCTTTTAGTACTGGGGATTTTCATGAAAAAAGCGATCTTGATCTAATCATAATTAATAACACAGAGCAAGGCTGGGGGATATCTTCGTGTTTTATTTTGGATGATATTGGATACGATCTATATTGTACGCCATGGGAAACAAGGATAGAAGATCAAGCCAATCTTGAGAGTCCAATGATTTCATGTCTGGTGGATTTACAGGTATTATACTGTGCAGAACCCGAATATTTGGAAAAGCTAAATTTATATAAACAGAGAGCACTCGATGCTCTGGCAATGCCTATAGGGAGAGAATGTATCAGTAGAGCGAAAAAGTGTATAGACATAGCAAAACAGGAATATGCGAATACATTACTTTGTGAAGATATAGGAGCAGTAAGGTATGCTTCAAGCCAAGTTTTATACAATTTGTTAAATGCGCTAACTCATTTGAACAATACTTATTTCAAACGGGGAATTAAGAGATATTTAGAGGAAATAGCTACGTACTGTTATGTTCCTGATGATTTTGAAAAGACATATATGGCTGTGATAGAGGCGAAGACTATCGATGGAATCAGAAGTGCAGCATATAAGGCACTTAAAAACATCAATGATTTATATAATAAAATGTATAAGGCTTTTGTAGTACAGCCTGTCCCAAGCTATGATAATCTTGGCGGAACTTATGAGGAATTATGGTGCAACTACCGCAATAAGATTATAGCAAGTGTAGAATCGGGTGATAGATCGTATGCGTATCTTGCAGGAATGGGCATACAAGGTTTTCTTGATGAAATGACAGAATGGAAGGGAACTAAAAAGTTTGATATCATGCAGTATTTTGATTCTGACCATCTTCAAGTCTTTAAAAATGAGTTTCTGAAGGTCATGGATGAATATCTGGAGGAATACAACAAGGTAGGCAGGAAAGTCGAACGATACAATACTTTCGAGCAATTATATAACCAATATATGAAGGTATAGAAAATAGCCCACTACCAATCTTTGGATTGGAGTGAGCTTTTTTATATTTGACAAGAAAACTTGGCGTATTATAATAATGATGACAAGAAAACTTGTCATCATCTTTTCACTTTGAAAGGAGAAATTTTTATGAAAAAGGAAGAAATATTAGAAAAAAGCAGAAATGAAAAAGGAGACGAAGGAAAAGAATTTGTATTTGCTAAAGGCAGAAAAAGCGGATTCATTGGAATGTTGATTGTATTTTGCATTCTGAGTGTCTTCAGTTTATATAATCATAGTCAGGAAACAAATCTTGCATTAAAAGCCTTGATAGCCATGTTTTTTGGATATTTGAGCTGTGAAGGTCTTGGGATGTATTCTGTAACTAAGAAAAAGATGCATTTACTCAATTTCATTTTAGGATTAATTATAAGTGTTTCGTTTTTGTTTATTTACTTTTATGGGATGAGTGATTAGTATGAGTGAACCTTTGGTTTTAAAAAATAAACTGCGCGAAGCAAGAACAGAACAAAAATTATCGCAAGCACAATTGGCAGAAATGGTGGGTGTCTCAAGAAATACTATAAGCTCGATTGAAACCGGACAGTTTAACCCTACTGCAAAATTAGCTTTGATTTTATGTATTGCGTTGGATAAAAAATTCGAAGAATTATTTTATTTTGATTAAAATCAAAAGAAGCTTTTCTGGGTTTAACTCTAGATGTCAAAAAAACAGCGATACTCCATCATTGGAGATCGCTGTTTTGTCTTTTCAGTCGATTATAGCTTACTCAGGAATTTACAGGGTTCTGTTCAACAGATTTGGGTGTAAAAGCTCTTCGAACAACCTTCGTTAATTCCATTAGGATGAGGGAGCCAAGGGCTAAGCCTGCTGCAATCAGCCACTCTGACATTCCAAAGGAAGCCGGAATCGAGAAGATTTCTCTAACCCCTGGCAGAAGAGCAATGCCGTAAAAGGCAAAGCAGACCAGAACGGCTCCGATGACGTATTTGTTGCTGAAAAGGCCAGCTTCAATAGCAGTTTGACTATTCGAACGGGCGGCAAAGGTCTGCAATGTACGAGACAAGATCAGGGTTGTGAATGCCATAGCTACGCCCATATCAGGCGAATCCTGAAGTCCGATATACAGGGATATGATAACAGCTATACCTATGAGTAGACCACGGGTGACAATGGCCTGCATCATTCCTCCTGCGAATATTCCTTCTTTGAGCTCTCTTGGTTTTCTGTTCATCACATTAGGTTCAGGTTTTTCCATCCCAAGAGCTATGGCGGGCAGAGAATCATTCGCCAGATTGATGAATAGAAGCTGAATCGCTGTGAAAGGATTAATCCAGTTGAAAATAAGGGCAAAGAGGATGGCGATAATTGCACCCAGGTTACCTGAGAACAAATAGGCGATCGCTTTTTTAATATTGTCAAATACCGTTCTGCCCACAGATACAGCATTGACAATAGATACAAAATTATCATCGGTCAAAATCATGGCAGCCGCATCTTTGGCAACATCGGTTCCACTGCCCATGGCAACTCCGATATCTGCTTGCTTCAAAGCAGGCGCGTCATTTACACCATCACCGGTCATGGCTGTTATTTTGCCTTTCCGCTGCCACGCGCGGACAATTCTGATCTTGTTCTCCGGAGAGACACGGGCGTAGACACCGATCTGTTCAAGTTTTTGATCAAGTTCCTCATCAGACATGGCATCGAGTTCTTGGCCGGTTACGGCAATTTCATTCTCAGTCATCAGGCCGATATCGCGGCCGATCGCTTGTGCGGTTGTCTTATGATCACCGGTAATCATGATGGTTCGGATTCCAGCCTTCTGAGACTCTGCGATCGCGCCGTAGACAGCTTCCCGAGGTGGATCAAT
The DNA here is from genome assembly GCF_038002705.1 of Paenibacillus sp. FSL H7-0716. Classification (NCBI taxonomy): domain Bacteria; kingdom Bacillati; phylum Bacillota; class Bacilli; order Caryophanales; family Paenibacillaceae; genus Paenibacillus; species Paenibacillus sp. FSL H7-0716. The sequence continues at coordinate 133,505 of NZ_JBBODA010000003.1, read as the reverse complement.
CATAGCAGTCAAACCTACGAGCACCAGATGTTGTTCATCCTCCAATCCGACTTCAGTAACCGTATTTGGTACGGTTTTGTAGGCATAGGCAAGTACACGGAGTGCTCTGCTGGAGAACTCCTCATTGGCTTCGAAGAAGCGTTCAAGAACTTCTGGTGCCATCGGCACTTCTTTTCCACTTAACAGTACATGCGAGCATAGACCAAAGAGCACATCGGGTCCACCTTTAGTAATTATTGCTTTTTGTCCGTTAAAAGTATGCAAGGTCGTCATCAGCTTGCGATCCGAGTCAAAAGGTAGCTCGGCTTCGCGCGGGAAATTATCGCGTATTTCCTTATAATCTTTATTCTTGCTGTTACTGAAGGCAATAAGTGCTACCTCTGTAGGATCACCCAGCTCTTTACCATCCTCATTAATGTTAGAGTCGTTACAGAGCACGGCAATATGCAGGAGCCGCCGGGCTTCTTCAGACCATTCTTCAGGCGCTTGGTTGAATTGATCACGCTCCCCTTCTGGTAGAAAGAAATCTACAACAGTCATTTTATTCTGGGTGAGGGTACCGGTTTTATCTGTACAGATAACACTGGTTGACCCAAGGGCTTCGACAGCGGGTAGCTTACGAATAATCGCATGTTGCTTAGCCATCTTGTTAGTACCTACGGATAGGACAATAGTTACTATTGAGGAAAGAGCTTCGGGAATCGCAGCAACCGCCACAGCGACTGCAAACATTAATGCATTCAGGATAGCTTCTGTTGTATCGACAGTATCATTCGACAACCAAACACGTCCGGCCTGGATGGCAAAGATAACAATGGACAGGAGAATAATTGCTACCCCCAGCTGCTTGCTGAATGTTTCGAGCTTTCGCTGCAGCGGCGTTTGCTTAGCTTCGGCGCTTTCAATGAGTTCAGCAATTTTTCCGATTTCGGTAGTGAGTGCAGTTCCCGTTACTACTAGGCTTCCGCGGCCATATACAACTAGTGAACCGCTGAACGCCATATTACGCCGGTCTCCAAGCGGAGATTCTTTCGCGATGATATTTGTATGCTTTTCCACAGCTTCGGATTCTCCGGTTAGCATACCCTCATTTATTTTTAAGCTTTCCGATTCTATAATCCGGCCATCGGCGGGTACAAAATCGCCGGCTTCCAGCCATACGATATCACCGCGTACAAGTTCCCTTGCCGGGACGGTTTGTAATGCTCCATCACGCAGCACTTTGGCCTCGGGTGCTGACATCTGCTGCAAGGCATCAAGTGAACTCTCCGCTTTACGGGTCTGGATGACACTTATAACTGCATTGAGAATCAAGACGAGGAAAATAATAAGCGACTCCATAACTTGTCCCATAACAATCTGGACAATGGCCGCTATAAGCAGTACGACTACCATAGGGTCTTTGAAGTTTTCAAGAAAAAGCTTCCAAACAGGATCTTTTTTCTTTCCTTTTAATTCGTTAAAACCATAATCTTTCAGACGTTTGTCGACTTCTGCCGAAGTAAGCCCGTTAGCTGAACTCTGAACATCCTGTAAACTGTCGGATACATTGTTGCGGTAATATTCCACTAAGGATAGCTCCTCTCTGCTGTGCTGTGTCTTTGTTCTTAAAAATTACGGTTCAAGCCGGGACAAGTTTCAAAATATCGAGCTACTTAAACTGTTTTTATATTATAAATGTGTCTTTTGAGCTTGAAATTGGACTGAGCATTGAGCTTGACGTATAGTATTAATACTGTCGAACCTTGTAATAAATTGAGTTCTGAACTAGATAGAAATTTGGAGGAACCTCGTGAAGTTTACATTCAAGGAAGAAAAAATATATGTAAACCTGGTTCGTTTCGTTGGGTCATTGCTCTTAGCAATTTCCTATTACAAAGATTATAGCGGTCAAGGATTCATTAACCTTCTAGGTGGCCTGATCGTGTTGTTGCTATATCTGGTGTTGATTTGGGCAAAAAACGCTTGGTGGACTGAAGTGAAATATTATGCTGTTACTTTTATAATGATTTTGATTATATTAATGCTTCATTATGTTTTTGGCTCACCGAATACAAGTTTACTATGGCCGCTTTATTTTATTATCCTATTTATGAATCGAGTTTATCCCCGTGTTTCTTTTATTGTTGGAATCACTACACTTACTGCTGTTTTTCTGATTTATTCATTGTCCTTAAGCAGTTTTTTAGGGCTGCTTTGTGTAATCCTCGTAGCGCGAAGTATAAAAATCAGAAGAGATGCTCACCACTTAACAACGCTCCACCTTGAAGAGTTAAATAAAACTCATAAAGAGCTGGAGGCTACGCATAACGAACTTCAAGAAGCTATGGTTCATTCGGTACGTTATGCAGCTTTAGAAGAAAGAACCCGGCTTGCCAGCGAAATTCATGATGGACTGGGTCATCAATTGACTTCACTGATAGTGCAATTGCAAGCCCTTCAGATTATGCAAGTAAATGATCCTAAAAGAGCAGCTGAGTCCACCAGCCAGTTAATTACTATTGCTCGTCAAGCTATGGCGGAAGTTCGAGTTGCGGTAAAGGAATGGTCAAATGACGAAATGGGTTTAGGGCTAGTTGCTTTAAAAGGCCTCGTATCCCAAACTCAAAGCAGATCTTCTATACAGTTCAAACTTAATCAAAAATCGGAAGTCACAGAGTGGCCTATTGAAACAAGTATCGTGTTATATCGAGTTCTGCAGGAGTCATTAACCAATGTGCTTCGTCATTCAAATGCGACTATTGCCAGCATTGATATTGAAGAAGTAAACGATACGATTTACCTTACGGTCACAGACAATGGAATAACTGTTAAAGAAGAACCTTTAAATTTAGGGTATGGTCTAAATGGCGTAACAAAGCGGTGTAAAGCATCGGGGGGCTACTGTGTTTTTTCGTCTATAGAACCTCATGGCTTTCGCCTGCAGGCAGTCGTTCCCGTTGCATGTAGACCTATTGTGGAAGAGAAGGAGTAGTTCACTTGGATAAAATAATTAGGATTGTACTTGCTGACGATCAGCCTTTCGTCCGGCAAGGATTAAGGTACATTATAGATTCACAGCCTGATATGGAATGCGTAGGAGAAGCCTGTGATGGGGAGGAAGCTTACCTTGTTTCACTTGAAACTAAACCCGATATTGTGTTAATGGATATTCAAATGCCTAATTCCTCGGGGCTTGAAGCAACTCGCAAAGTTCTCCGTGTAAATCCAGAAATTAAGATTGTACTTCTAACCACTTTTGATGTTCAAGCCTATGTTATTGAAGGGATACGTGCAGGCGCAGTAGGGTACTTGTTGAAGGATACGGATATGCAAGAAGTTCTTGCTGGAATACGCTGGGCGAATCAAGGTAATGCAATTTACAGGACACCTACTGCAAGTAAGGCGCTTATAGCAGCCATTTCGAGTGATGCTAAACTAAACAAAACAGAGCAAGCATCAGATGATTTTTCTGAATCTCTGACCGAACGTGAACTTGATGTACTCCAACAAATGGCATACGGGCGCAGGAACTCTGAAATTGCGGAAATTTTGAATATTTCACAGGGCACGGTTAAGACTCATATTCATCGTATTCTCCAAAAGCTTGAGGTCGAAGATCGTACACAAGCTGTTGTGTTGGCTATACGGACAGGGATGGTAGAGTAATAGAGGGAGAAGTTGTTCTATAAAAAAATAACCATGTAGTTAGAAAGACCGGCCACAACCGGTCTTTTTTGTTTTGTTTATGGGTTCTGCTCAAACATTGTATATCTCTAGATAGAGGTATCGTTGCTTAAAAATCAATCGCTGTGTAGATGTGTTAGTCCCTATGATTTTTTATTATTAGTAAGGCAACACAGTGGAACTGCAACGCTCTATACAAGGAGGAAATATAATGCACATTACAGTCACACAAGTAATTTCAAGCACACCATCATGGGTGTGGATATTATTCATTCTTTTGTTCATAATGGGGATTAAAAATTCTCAGGAACGGCCTGTTGTTTTTTCACGGATGTTTATTGCCCCGCTTATTTTTATGGCATGGGGATTACGGACAATAACAACTACTTTTCCTCAATTAGGTCTGACGTTGACGAGTTATATGATCTTTATCATCCCAGGTTTCCTGATTGGCTATTTTTTAAATAAGAGGTACCAATCCTTTGTTAGAATAGAATCAGTAGTATTCAAGAAGAAAAGTTATCTTCCATTATTTATTGTTCTACTGAATTTTATTGTTAAATATATTCTGAATGTGATGTTGATTTTTTACCATAGCAGCGTGTTTCATATCATTTATTCTTCAGCAAATGGGCTAACTGTTGGATTGTTTTTTGGAGGTATCGTATATACCTTTTATATGCAAAGTAAGCTTAAAAACTCTATAAGTGGCAGAAGGGGGATCAATTGATCTCGTTAAAAGAACAAAACAAGACCTGTCTGATGACAGGTCTTATTTGTCTGCCCTTTCCTATTTGCTAGCGCCCGAATTAGCCGACTCCTGCAATTGCCCTGATTCACGGTGCTTCCGACTCATGAATACCAAAGACAATGCAATTATCGTGAGGATAACCCCAAGGACTTGAAATCCCTCGAAGCTAAACTTACCTCCCATTATGATACCTATTAACAATGAAGAGAGAATGGTTCCCAGGTATCTCGATGTATTAAATAATCCGGAGGCTACACCGATGATTTCTTTTGGAGAACTTTGGAACAAGGCTGCTTGCAGGCCGACATTGTTCAATCCGTTGCTAATACCAAATGCAGCTAAAGCCACACATACACTGATCACCGGTGAAGTCTGATTTAAGGTCACAAGCCACACTGATCCCAATGTCATCAGGACCCCGGACACCAGCAATGCTGGCCGGGGTCCTGATCTATCGATCCATCGTCCTGCTATTGGAGCAGTAACCAGCGAGCATAATCCCAGCGTTAGCATGAGAATCCCAGTTTGGAATTCACTGACATGACGTACCATTTGCAAGTAGGATGGAATCCCGAAAAAGAGTGAGTAAAAAAGTACATTAACGAGCATGAATTCAACATTAACCCAAGTCATTGCCGGATATTTGGCAAATGTACGTAAAGGAATAAAGGGTGACGCCGCTTTTAGCTCATGCCGGACGAATGCCCCCAGCAGAATGAGTCCTGTTAGCAAGGTAATGACATGTATTAATGAGATATGTCCGGATGATTTTGCTGAAAGCAATCCAAGGAGCACGCCAACCAGCCCCACAGTGAAGAGCAGGATTCCTGACGCGTCAATCAAATCAAACCATTTGCGCAGGGACATTCCCCGGGTAACGGTTGTTGACGGTTCGTCTTTGGGGATATGCCTCCAAGATAATAGAAAGCTCGCGACCACGAATGGAATATTGACGAAAAAGATAGCTGGCCAGTCCCACCAGTGAATAATAACCCCGCCAATAAAGGGTCCTATTGCTGCCGCGCCGGATAGGAAGATGGATAAAACAGACAGTGCGGTCGCTTGTTTCTCCGTAATATGAATCCGCACAATGGCCATTCCAACGGCAACCATCATGCTAGTTCCAATGGCTTGCACAATACGGAACACGATGAGACAACCAAAGTTTGGGGAGAGGGGAGCTAATAAACCTGCAATGAAGGATATGACAAGCCCGGTAAGAAATATTTTCCTCCGGCCGAATAAATCGCTGGCCTTTCCCATGACAGGTTGAGCGATGCTGCTTGCAATGTAAAAAGAAAAAATAATCCAGGAAACACCTGTATAGTCAAGCTGGAATACATTTTGCAGCCTTGGAATAGCCACAGACACCATCGAAGAATTTAAAGGGTTCAATAAAATCCCCAGACCTACTGAAATCATTAACCACCTGTTGCGAACACTCATTTTAAATCCCCCTAAAGCTTATTAATGTCATCGTACTTCAAATCGATCATTCATTCCAACGCATTTTATGTTATGATCTCATTGACTTGAGGGAATGAACGGAGGTGCGAAATGGAACTTCTGCAACTGCAATATTTTCTCGCGGTAGCTCGGTTGGAACATATGACTGAAGCTGCACGAAATCTACACGTTACTCAATCATCACTAAGCAAAACGATTCAGCGTTTGGAGGAGGATCTGGGGGTACCTTTATTCGATCGTGTAGGAAGAAAGCTGCGACTGAATGAGTCCGGAAGCCGGTTCCTTCGCCGAGCTGAAAGGGCATTGTTTGAATTGGAGCAGGGAAAACAGGAGCTTAGCGATTTATCCAGTCCTGAACATGGCACACTCGAATTAGCGGTGACGACCGCAAGCACATTACCCAATATCCTGCGAGAGTTTCGGAAAAAGCGGCCTGATATTCAATACCATGTGCAAATGCTGACCACGCAGGAAATGGTTACACTTCTTAATAGAGGAGAGGTTGATTATTGCTTATCCTCACCTCCAATAAAAGGGGATGACATCGAATGTCAAATCGTCTTTATCGATCCAATCCTTGTTGCCGTTCCAAAGGGGCATAGGCTGGCCAATCGAAGCAGTGTATCTTTGACAGAGCTAAGGGATGAATGGTTTGTTGGTGTAAAGAGTGGCTATGGTACTCGCGATTTAATAGACTCTGTATGCAAATCAGTTGGATTTGTACCTAAATATGTGTATGAGGGGGATGAACCTGCAAGGCTTAGCACTCTTGTAGAAGCTGAAATTGGCTTAGCTTTCATACCAAGCACGGCACGGAATTCACGGGAAGATATCACATACCTCCAAGTAGAGAATCACGAATTGGAAAGGGAGATAGCTTTATTGTGGCACAGGAGCCGGTATATTTCGCAGGCTGCTTTGGAATTTCGAGAGGTAGTTGTAGAATATTTTGGAGCGTTATCCAAACAGACCCTGTAATTATGCGGCAGAACAAATAACAAACCCAATCCCCGTTACCTTCCGTTACATTCAACGGTCCGTAAGCGGGGTTTTCTTTTTGGGTTAAATTCGTAGAATCTTTAATCATACATAGGTTTTCCTATAATTATGGGGGGTAACACCTTTAATATTAGCGTAGTAGTGCGTAGCAGCGAGGCTGTAAAATAGTGTGAGTACACATGAAAGCGTTTACATATGAGGAGGGGATCTGTAAGTAAATAGACTCATTTGTGATGATGTTCTACTGCTCTTCGGGATGATTGTACCACTGTTGAAATTGAGGATTTAGCAGGTAAGGAAATTAGCGTGGGAATATAGGGCTGGTGCTAATAAGGTAGGTCATTAACTGATTTTTATGAAAATCACTAGAGGAGGAATGCATTAAATGAGTAGAATGCTTAAACAAGTAATCTCGATCTTACTCGCAGCTGCCTTGCTTATTCCTACAAGCTGGATCGCTCCGGTTACTGAAGCTGCGGCGCAGGATACGACAGTATCATCAGATAGGGTAACGGTATATCATGAAACCTTTGCGAGTGGCAAGGGGATTGCAGCTCAAGCAGGCAGTGCTAGCCTTACACCTGTGAATGATAAAGTTTTTACCGGCAATACTGACGGCGCAGCTTTATATGTAAGCAACAGAGCGAATAACTGGGACGCGGCTGATTTTAAATTCAGCGATATGGGCCTAGAGAACGGCAAAACCTACACAGTGACTGCAATCGTTTATGTGGATGCTAATGTGACTATACCTAGCGGTGCCCAAGCTTATCTTCAAGGGATAGGCAGCTACGCCCTTTTGGCAAATGTGAATTATGAAGCAGGCCAAGCGGTCACCTTGACGAAAGAATTTACCGTGGATACGGACAAAGATACGACACTGCGCGTTCAATCCAACGATGACGGGAAAACGGTTCCGTTCTACATTGGAGAGCTCCTCATTACAGCAAAAAAAACAGTGACGGAAACGGATAAAGAAATCTATCATGAAACTTTTGCGAGTGGCAAAGGTTTAGCCTCACAATCAGGTAGCGCTAACCTAACCCCTGTCACCGGAAAAATTTTTGCGGGCAATGCTGACGGGGCAGCTTTATATGTAAGCAACAGAGCGAATAACTGGGACGCGGCTGATTTTAAATTCAGCGACATGGGCCTAGAGAACGGCAAAACCTACACGGTAACTACATCCGTATATGTGGACGCTGATGTGATTGTACCTAGCGGTGCCCAAGCTTATCTTCAAGCGATAGGCAGCTACGCTCTTTTGGCAAATGCGAATTATGAAGCAGGCCAAGCGGTCATATTGACGAAAGAATTTACCGTGGATACGGACAAAGATACGACACTGCGCGTTCAATCCAATGATGACGGGAAAACGGTTCCGTTCTACATTGGGGATGTACTGGTCACAGAAAAGGTGGCTACAGTAGAGCCAACTCCAACACCAGAAACACCTAGAGACCCAGCTTTACCTTTTACCACTGTTACTTTTGAGGATCAAACGGCAGGTGGTTTTGAAGGCAGAGCAGGTACTGAAACGCTTACGGTTACTAATGAAGCGAATCATACGGATGGTGGTTCATATGCTTTGAAGGTTGAGGGCAGAACCAGTACATGGCATGGGCCGACATTACGTGTGGAGAAGTATGTGGACAAAGGCTACGAATATAAAATTTCGTTATGGATCAAGCTGATCCAGCCTGCAAGCTCGCAGTTCCAGCTGTCCACGCAGGTTGGCAATGGCAGCAGTGCCAATTATGTGCAGCTCGCTCCTAAAACCATCAGTGCAAGCAATGGCTGGATTCAGTTCGAGGGAACCTACCGTTATAACAATGTAAGCAGTGAGTATTTGACCATTTATGTGGAAAGCTCCAGTAACAGCACGGCCTCTTTTTATATCGATGATATTAATTTTGAAAAGGTAGGCTCTGGCCCGGTCGATATTGAAAAAGATCTGATACCGATTAAGGATGCTTATCAGAATGATTTTCTGATTGGAAATGCGATAACCGCTGAGGACCTGGAAGGTGTCAGACTTGAGCTTTTGAAAATGCATCACAATGTCGCTACGGCAGGTAATGCCATGAAGCCGGATGCGTTACAGCCTACGAAGAACAACTTCACGTTTACCGCGGCAGATACAATTGTAGATAAAGTACTGGCGGAGGGCATGCAGATGCATGGACATGTGTTGGTATGGCATCAACAATCGCCTGCATGGCTGAATACAACAACAGACGCAGATAACAACACGATCCCCTTGGGACGGGATGAAGCTCTTATGAATTTGCAGACCCATATCCAAACCGTTATGGAGCATTTTGGTGACAAGGTGATCTCCTGGGATGTTGTAAACGAGGCGATGAGCGATAATCCATCCAACCCAACCGATTGGAAAACAGCGCTGCGATCTGCCCCATGGAAAAGTGCCATTGGAGCAGATTACGTAGAGCAAGCTTTCCTGGCGGCAAGAAAAGTACTGGACGTGCATCCAGATTGGGATATTAAGCTCTATTACAACGATTATAACGAAGATAATCAGAATAAAGCGCAAGCCATCTACAGTATGGTCAAAGAAATCAATGATAGGTACGCGCTGACTCACCCTGGCAAATTGCTTATCGACGGTGTTGGCATGCAGGGGCACTACAGCATTAATACGAACCCAGCGAATGTGAAGCTTTCCTTGGAAAAGTTTATTTCCTTGGGTGTCGAAGTAAGCATAACTGAGCTGGACATTCAGGCTGGAACCAACTATCAGCTCTCTGAAAAGCTTGCTAATGCGCAGGGTTATCTGTATGCGCAGTTGTTAAATATCTTCAGGGATCACGCTGATTCTATCAAACGTGTTACCTTTTGGGGAATGGATGATAACACAAGCTGGAGAGCCTCATCCAATCCGTTGTTATTCGATAAAAATCTGCAAGCCAAGCCGGCTTACTATGGCGTTATCGATCCTGATACCTTCATTGAAGAGCATGAGCCTGAATCAGTAGAAGCCAATCAATCTACTGCCAAATACGCTGCACCTGTTATAGACGGAACAGTTGACGAAATCTGGAGCCAGACCCCTGAGATTCCGGTCAATCGGTATCAAACCGCTTGGCAAGGAGCGAGTGGAGTAGCCAAAGCACTCTGGGATGATCAAAATTTGTATGTCCTGATCCAGGTGAGCGATACGCAGCTTGATAAGAGCAGCGTGAATGCACATGAACAGGATTCGGTCGAAATCTTCGTGGATCAAAATAATGGGAAAACGACGTTCTATCAAGATGATGACGGCCAGTACAGAATTAATTTTGACAACGAGACTTCATTTAATCCTTTAAGTATCGCAGCCGGCTTTGAATCGGCAACCCAGATTTCCGGAACAAACTATACGGTTGAAGTGAAGATCCCACTTCAAGGGATCACACCGGACAACGATAAAAAGCTTGGTTTCGATATACAGATCAACGACGCTAAAGAGGGCTCACGTCAAAGTGTCGCGGCGTGGAATGATACGAGCGGAACTGGATATATGGACACATCCGTTTATGGTGTGCTTACTCTAAAGGGTAAATCTACAGGTCCGGAACCAACTCCAACGCCGACAACAGCTCCAACACCGACAACAGCTCCAACGCCGACAACAGCTCCGACACCGACACCATCGAGTCCAACAGACCCAACTGACCCAACTGACCCAACCGATCCAACTGACCCAACAGACCCAACGGAACCATCGGCAACCCCGACACCTGTTCCAACAGCGACGCCAGCACCAACAAATGCACCAACGGGTAGCAGTAACTCGGGTAATGTAGTATCAACTCCACAGCCTGGAGCCATTACAAACAAAGATGGTGTTGTTACGATTAAACTGGAGGTAAAGTCCGATAACGGGCGGGTTATAGGTACGATCTCCAGCGACAACATGAAAAAAGCGCTTGAACAGGCTACTGTAGCAGCAAACGGCAAAAAACAAATTATCATTGAAGTGCCAAAGCAAACGGACGCGAAAGGGTATGATATACAATTACCGACCCAAAACCTAATGGGAAAAGAAAACTTTGAACTATGGCTTAAGACGGAAAATGCCACAATTCAAATTCCAAGCAATATGCTGTCCAACATAACAGACAATGCTGAGCAAGTATCTATACGAATAAGTAAAGTCACCACGGACAGCTTGGAAGCTGCTACCCGCGATATGATTGGTAACCGTCCAATTATCGGTCTAAGCGTAGTAGCAGGTGACAAAGTTATTCCTTGGAATAACCCTAAAGCACCTGTAACGGTAGCCATTCCTTACGTGCCGACAGCGGAGGAGCTAAGCCATCCAGAGCTTATCGTCGTTTGGTACATCGATGGAAAAGGCAACGTACTGCCGGTTCCGAACGGCCGATATGATGCTGCAACCCAAACGGTTGTCTTTCAAACAACCCACTTCAGCACTTATGCAGTAAACTTCGTAAAGAAAGACTTCGGAGATTTGCAGAATCTGACTTGGGCCAAACAAGCTATAAACGTTATGGCGGCTCGCGATATCATCAAAGGAACGTCAACGGACAGCTTTTCACCTGCAGATTCAATCAAACGAGCGGATTTCATTGCTCTCCTCGTAAGAGCGCTTGAACTGAAGGGAACGGGCAAAAGTGCAATAATGTTCAACGATGTCCAAAAGACGGACTATTATTATGATGAACTGGTCATTGCGAAGGAACTGGGAATTGCTACAGGGTTTAAAGATGATACGTTTAGACCCAATAGCAATATCTCCAGACAAGATATGATGGTGCTGACAGCACGCGCACTGGCGGCAGCCGGCAAGCAAGTTAAGGCGAGCGGCGTTGTAGCTGCTGCTTATCTTGATGAAGCAAGCATTTCCAGCTACGCAAAAGACAGCGCATCATTGTTGATCAAATCCGGAGTCGTAAACGGAAAGAGCAATAGAATTGCACCGAACGATACGCTTACCCGTGCAGAAGCGGCAGTCATTCTGTACCGTATCTGGAAGTAGTAGTCCCGGCAGCAGAGAAAAAAGTCTGAATTGACTCATGGCCATATTTAGTCTGAAGAGTGGAAATACGTGTGCAACCATCCCTTGCGTTCTTCTGTTTTAAGCATCGCTGCTCACCTCCTTGTGGAGATGAGCAGCGATTTTTTGTGTGTATGTTCCGTTAAGTTGAAACTGAAACGGAAAAAAATGTCACGAAACAGAAGTTTACCTTTTTTCAGATATTATCAGACTCTAGCAACAAGGTCATATTTATTAAGGCTTACCAAAACATCGGCCATTTTGAGGCGAAATGTGGCGTTGGGCAATGGAAATGTGTCTTTTTTAAGTATTCACAAATAAAGAACGAATATCCTATCATACCAATATTTACAAAATTCGATATAAAGTGATATAATTTTCGAGATTCATATACATAAACATGAAAGAAGAGTGTAAGATGCTAAAGGTAACAAGCAAGAAAGTCATGTCAATTATTACAGTTAGCTCAATGCTGTTGGCTGTGGGTGCAGTCGCTTACGCAGACACGACATTGAAGAAGATTTCTGCATATCAGAATGCGGCCATCAGTATTGAAGTGGATAATCAGAAAGTGAACCTGTCGAGTAGTGAAGGAACAATGTACCCAATTATCTATGAGGGCCATAGCTATGTATCCGCCAAGGCTGTATCTGAAGCACTGGGAGCAACTGTGAAATGGGACAATAGTCGTCAAGCTGTTGTGATCACATCGGCGAATGGCGGTACATCAACATCCGTTGTCCCGGATAAGGACAATACTGTTGCACAAGCTACTGCGAAGCCTGCAACAGTATCTACTCCGCCTGCAACCGAGTCCACTCCGCAGGCAACACCAAAGCCTGCTGCATCATCTTCCGCTACAACTTCCAGTAACAGCGGCGCTTCGTTTGCAGATGCAGTGAAGTTGGGTACTTCTTTTACTTATACGGACCTTGATAACTATTATAGCCCTAAGGGTGATTCAACATCTGCTCAATATACTTTCACTATCAATAAGGTTACGTCGACTACTCTCGGACAATTAAAAGCTCTTGGGTTTGAAGAACATGTCACTGATCCCGATGTAGCTGTAGATTATGTCCTGCTTGATGTAACGCTTAAGGTGAAGAACGCCAGTCTTGTAAAAGGTAGTCAGGGCCAAGGGTGGAAGTTCCTTTCAAGTTTTACACCTAGCATTTGGGGAGCAGAAACTTCCAGTGGACAATACTATATTGGTGGCTCTAGTGATTATTTTGAGGGATCTCTCGGAGAAAATATCGAAAAGCTGTTGGCTGATTTTCCTGAAGTCACCCCAAGTAAACCGGGTTCTTTTGAAGCTTCGGGTAAAGTTATTTTGCCAATTATCAAAGGCAAGGAGAACAGCCTTGTTCTTCGTAGAAACGATAGTAAGCTTGAGTCCGACAAAACGTCCATCTATTTCAAATTGAAATAGTTATGCAAGTTAGCAGATGGTTTGGTCGCTAACTGTTGTAGTAAGGATCAAACTAAAAAGAGATCAACGATGTTATTCATCGTTGATCTCTTTTTTATGAGGTTTAAACAGTGCTGATAACTTCTATATATCAAGCTTCTTTGGCAATTACTTTTTTGAGCTTCACCTTGGGTTCTTGCTCAGGGTCAGGCGCTTGCCCAACACGTTTAATAAAGAAAGATAGCAGCAGACCGAGGATACCAATTCCCACAATCACTAGATAGGAATCATTGATCCCTTGAATGGATGCTTCCATAATCATATGTTCCTGTGTTCCGTTCTGTGTACTGCCAGAGGCCAGCATATCCTTCATATGCGTTGTAGTACGGCTCGTCATTACGGTGACGAGCAGGGAAGTCCCAACGGCGCCAGCTACTTGTCGAATGGTATTCGAAATCGCTGTACCATGCGCACTAAGCTTGGCGGGGAGTTGATTTAGACCCAGAGTTTGTATAGGCATGAGGAGCAACGCCATCCCGATCCGGCGGCCTGTTGACATGTATACCAGATACATGTAGCTGGTTGAGTCGGTTAAGTTCACAAAGCTTAGAGTCGTTGCAATTGTAATCAGTAGACCGATAATAGCGAGCCATTTTGCCCCGAACCGATCGAACAGCTTGCCGGTTACCGGCATCAACAATCCCATTACGAGTGCACCGGGAAGCAGCAGCAAGCCGGACTCCATCGCTGTAAAACCGCGGGCATTCTGCAGGTACAGAGGCAGCAGCATCATATCCGCATACATCACGATTGTAACTGCGATACTGATGACAGTCGTTAAGGAGAACATATTGTATTTAAAGGCCCGGAGATCAAGCAGTGGATTTTGGGAAGCCAGCTGTCTCCAAGTAAATAAGCCAAGGGAAAGCACACCTGCTGCTAAAGACAATAACACTTCTGCGCTCGACCAGCCTGCACTGGCAGCGCGGCTGAAGCCATACAGCAAGGTTCCAAAACCGATGGTAGAAAGAGTTACGCTAACAATATCCAACTTGGGAAAGATGCGTTCCGATACATTTTTTAAATAAATAAATCCGCATATGATTACAATGACGGTCAAAGGAATCATGCCATAAAACATAGTCTCCCAAGAATAATGTTCCAAAATATATCCAGCCAGAGTAGGTCCAATCGCAGGTGCGAAAATAATGGCTAACCCTACCATCCCCATGGCAGCCCCTCTCTTTTCAGGAGGGAACAGGGTCAAGATGACATTCGTGAGCAGTGGCATGATAATCCCAGCACCAGCTGCCTGAATCATACGCCCGGTCAACAGAACAGGGAAGTTTGTCGCGACGGCCGATACGATCGTTCCAGCCAAAAATATAAACATAGAAGCTTGAAAAAGCTCCCGCGTCGTAAACCGTTGCATTAGATAAGCTGTAATCGGAATTAGAACACCATTAACCAGCATATACCCCGTTGTCAGCCACTGAGCTGTAGCCGCTGAGATATTAAAATCATGCATTAACTCCGGAACGGCAACGCTCATTACCGTTTGATTCAGTGTCGCAAGAAAGGCGCCCAAAATCATAATGAATAAGATGGGGCCCTTTTTCACGGAACTGCTTGTTACTTCTGTCTTTGTACTCACTCCACTCCATCCTTTCAACTCGTCGATCATGGACTAAATTTACAGTGTGTTGTATAGTTTACAATGCATGAATTAGATTATAAATGAAATTTTCATGTAATCAAGCAACAATTTGCGAAAAAATGTAAAGTAGTTTACATTCGTTGTAAAAATGTAGTTTTTTCTTTTAAAAAAACAACAATTATTTAAAATATGTAGCTTACAATATGAAAGTAAAAGATTGGAGTGTAGAACATGAATAACACAACGCAACGTACAGATCCCCGGGTACTTCGGACACGTCAATTACTTAGAGATGCTGTGATTGAATTGCTTGAGGAAATGGATATTGAGAAAATATCAGTAAACCGTATTGCAGAGCGGGCTAAAATCAATCGGGTTACTTTTTATCTGCATTATCGGGATCTCCCGGATATGTTAGAAAAGATGGCGGATGAGATGGTGGAGGACATTCTACAAGTGGTGAACAACGATAGCAACCATGATGAATCGGTTGATGAAGAGAATCTGAGAATATTAGAGAGTCTGCTTAAGCATATTGCGGAAAATGCAAAATTCTACAAAGTCATACTTACATCGAAACGAAGCCCGATTTTTACAGATCGCCTGTTTAATTTGATGGCGGAAATCATTTCTGCACACCAGGAGAAAAAGGAGGGGGCCGTTGATCATTCAAAGGTACCGATACAGAAGGACATTGCCGTTTGGTACGGTTCAGCAGCTCTAATTGGCACGGTTATTTCTTGGCTCCGAGATGACATGCCCTATACGCCTGTGTATCTTGCCAGACAAATTAGCATGCTGCGTGCGAACTAACAACGGGTTCTGACTAATGAACGGAGAGGAATTGAATGAACACGCAAACAACCACGCATCGTTGCGCGGCTGTTTGTCCGTATTTAGAGCAGGTAAATCACTGCACACTGAGATTATCCCAGTTGATTTGGAATTCCCTCAACATCCCTTCTTTGGTCAGCTTGCCGCCGAGATACCCTTGAATGCTGCTGGATAATTCCTGTGGCATCCCGTTCGGCAGGCGGGTCCAGTTCCAGGTCAGCGCTTGATCTTTATCGGTATAAGCCAGTACCTCAGCACCTAGCGTTCCAAGATCTTCTTCGGTTCCCTTAATGTTGTCGAGCGCAGGGATGAATTGGAATTCTTTAGTGATATATTTTTTCCCGGCCTCGGAGGTGACGAGCCAATTCAGGAAGACCTTGGCCTCCTTCTTAACGGGAGAGTTTTTATTGATAACCCAATTGCTGGGTACACCTACATAAAGCTTGTCGTTGTCTTCGGGAGTGTCGTCAATGGGCATGGGCAGGATGCCCAGGTTTAGATTGGGATCGATGCCGTCGATCTGTCCTTGTGTCCAGTTACCCTGCTGCATCATCGCAGCTTCGCCGCTCGCTAGCATAGTGACTTGTGTATTATAGTCGGTCGAAAGTGGGTTCTTATTGCCGTACTCTACAGTAAGGTCAAGTAGATCGATCCACTTGGAGAAAATAGGGTCTCCGATGAAGGTTTTGGAACCGTCTGTAAGTCCTGCGATGAATGCCTCTGGATCAGGCTGCTGGGCGAAAGGCACGTTTACATTATGATTGCCAAGCACGAACCATTCTTGGTAACCATTCGCAAAAGGTGTGATACCTGCCGCTTTTAACTTCTCGGAGGCTTCACGTAGAGCGGTTAGCGTTAATGGCTTCTCGGTGATTCCGGCTTTCTTAAACAGATCCTTATTATAGATGAAACCGTATCCTTCCAGATTCATCGGCATCCCATACAGCTTGCCATCTATAGTCATTTGTTCTGCTGCGAGTGGCTTTACATCCTTGGCCCAAGCTTCGCCGCTCAGATCCTCCAGATATTCCAGCCACATATCACGTTCATTGTTGCCGCCGATGGTAAAGATATCCGGTTCATCTCCGGAAGAGAATTTGGCACGCAGCGAGGCGCCATAATCGGTCCCGCCACCCACGCTTTGTACCTCAAGCTTAATCTTGGGATGTTCTTTCTCGAATTCAGTCTTGAGCGAAGCCAGCGCTTCAGATATTTCAACCTTGAACTGGTAGATGTGTACGGTTTTGACTCCATCTGCATTGTCGCTGCTGCGTCCGCAACCGGCTGTCATGGCAGCCAGCAGCAGGGAGCATGCGAGGAGAATTCCACGTTTTGTTCTCATATTCATTCATCCTCTCTGGCTGAAAGCAACATGTATCGTTAGCCCTTCACGGAGCCTTGGGCAATGCCTTCAATAATATATTTTTGCATCACTAGGAAAAAGATGACCACCGGCGTAATCCCTAGTACAAGTCCTGGAAGCGCCAAATCCCACTGCTTCGTATATTGTCCGAAAAAGCTATAAGTGGCGATAGGAATGGTGCGAAGCACCGGATCCTGCAAAATAAGCGATGGCATCAAGTAATCATTCCAGATCCACAGGGTATTCAGTATGATGACAGTGACGATAATCGGCTGCATAAGCGGAAGTACAATCCGGAAAAAGGTACCATAAGGACTGCTGCCATCTACTCTTGAGGCCTCCTCGATATCGAGAGGTACCGATTTGACGAAGCCGTGGAATAGAAAAACAGTCATTGGGGCGCCAAACCCAAGATAGGCTAAAATCAAACCGGCGGTTGAATCCATGACGCCCAAACCGCTGACGACCTGCACCAGCGGGATCATAATAGATTGAAATGGGATAACCATGGCGGCTACTAGTGCAATATAAAGCACACGGTTATACAAGCTGTTGTTGCGGACCATTTTGTAAGCGCACATAGAGCAGAGGAATGCTAGCAGAATATTACTAATCACCGTGATGATAAAAGAGTTCAGGAAGGCGCGAGGGAAATTGGTAGCTTTCCAAGCTTCCGCATAGTTGCTCCACTGGAGTGCGGAAGGCAGCGCAGCAGAGTCAGAAAGTATTTCACTATAGCTTTTCACTGAATTAGCCAGCAAAAAGTAAAAGGGCACTAAAAATAGAAGCCCCAGCAGGATTACAATCACTTCGATGAGAAGCAGGGGGACATTAAATTTCTTGGCGGTAGTCTCCATTACAGCTCCACCTCTCTTTTCTTGGTTGCTCTTACCTGTAGTAGGGAAATCACGGCCACGATGACGAAGAAAACCATCGCTTTAGCCGAGCCCATTCCGAACCGGCTGATGGTATAGGCTTCATTGTAAATATTCAAGGCTACAGATTCGGTAGCTTTAAAGGGTCCACCCTTGGTCAGCGACAGGTTGAGGTCAAACAGCTTAAAGGACCAGGAGATAGATAGAAATAGACAAACAGTTACAGCGGGCATGACCAGTGGTAGAGTGACATGGCGCAAGGCCTGGAAACGTCCGGCTCCATCCACTTTGGACGCTTCAATTAGGCTTTGGGGAACATTGTTGATAGCAGAGATGTAGATCACCATCAGATATCCCGCATTTTGCCAGACAAATACGATAACAATCGCCCAGAATGCTGTCCCTCCGGTGCCTAGCCAGGGAAGATTAAAGAAGGACCAGCCGGTGGCCTGCCCGATAGAGGAGAATCCTCTGACAAAAATAAACTGCCAAATAAACCCGAGCAAAAGTCCGCCAATCACATGCGGTACAAAAAATACCGTTCTCAGGACATTGCGTGTGAATAATTTGCGCGTCAGCACATAAGCGAGTGCGAAGCCAAGCAGATTGGTCAGCACTAGACCGAAGAAAGTGAACTTTGCCGTGAACCAGAATGAATTAAGAAAGGAAGGATCCTTGGTGAAAATATGTAGATAGTTCCGTAGTCCGGTCCACTCGACATGCCGCGAGATTCCGTTCCAGCTGGTAAATGAATAATAGAGTCCCAAAAAGAAAGGAATCAGCACAATAATAAAGAAAAACAAGGAAGTTGGCCCGACAAAAATAAACTGCTGCATCAGGCGTGATCTTTTTCTATGGTCCATCGTTCCTCACCCCTTTTGTTAATTTAAACTTTTCATTCTATAACCGAATTGGTGAT
This sequence comes from Paenibacillus sp. FSL H7-0716, assembly GCF_038002705.1. Classification (NCBI taxonomy): domain Bacteria; kingdom Bacillati; phylum Bacillota; class Bacilli; order Caryophanales; family Paenibacillaceae; genus Paenibacillus; species Paenibacillus sp. FSL H7-0716. Next base: position 114,543 of record NZ_JBBODA010000003.1, on the reverse strand, counting down.
TAACCGAAACAAAAAGTAACATCACGCACCAAATATTCTTAACCAGTTGCGGTATCGGGAGAGGTCACAAAGCCTTTGATAGCGCCGAAAGTGTGTGAGTTGGAGAAAAGAGAGGCAAAAATGCCTTTGATAGCGCCGAAAGTGGGCGTTTTGGAGAAAAGAGAGGTAAAAATGCCTTTGATAGCGCCGAAAGTGTGCGATTTGGAGGAAAGAGAGGTCACAAAGCCTTTGATAGCGCCGAAAGTCGGCTGAGCTTTCTCTGGATAATTTTCGCTGCCCCGGAGCGATTTCTTTTCAGGCTTGACAGCCTTTTCAAAGAATCGGTATGGTGGACTTGTCAGACAAATGGGAGGTAGGGTACATGTCAGGATGGCTGGGAAATCATTTTGTTACGCAGATTGGAATTTTGGTGAATGATGTTGAAAAGGTAAGCACGGCTTATGCGGAGTTTTTTGGACTGGAAAAGCCGCAAATTATCGTTACAGATACAGAAGATAAGGCGCAGACTCGGTATAATGGCGAGGCGACGGTGGCGCGGGCTAAGTTGGCTTTTTTTGAGATGGGCTCCCTGCAGCTTGAACTGATTGAGCCAGATCAGCAGCCCAGTACGTGGCGTGATTATTTGAATGAGCATGGTGAGGGACCTCATCATATTGCTTTTGTGGTTGAAGGAATGAAGGAGAAGATTATGCTGCTCGAAGGCAAAGGGTTCCCACTCCAGCAAAAGGGTGAGTATACCGGTGGGCGTTATGCTTATATGGACACGTTCAAGGAGTTAAAGGTGATTGTGGAGCTGCTGGAGAACGATAAGGATAAAGGAGAGGTTGTATAGTGAATATTCTAATTACTGGTGCCGGACGTGGACTAGGTTATGAGCTGGCGGCTGAGGCATTGAAGCGGGGGCATGGGGTCATTGCCGGGGTTCGCCGTCCCGATCAGGAACAAACAGCACTATCCCAGCTTGCTGCAACCTATGGGGAGAAGCTGACTGTGGCCCAGCTGGACGTGACGGACGAAGAAGGAATCGCGGCTTTAGCTGCGAATCTGCAAGGACAAGGCCGGACGCTTGGTGCCATTATCAACAATGCGGCAGTACTGACTGCAAGGGACACACAGATTGAAGAGCTGGATCTCCAAGATATGCTTACCACGATGGATATTAATCTTTATGGACCGATGCGAGTGGTTAAGCATTTCTTGCCGCTACTCACTGAACCCGAGCTTTCAATTATCAACATATCGTCGGAAGCAGGCAGCATCACTAATGCTTATGCGGGAGACTATCCTTATTCCATCTCCAAAACGGCACTTAATATGTTCTCACAGCAGCTGCATGTATATTTAAAAGAACGCGGGGTACAAGTACTCGGCGTACATCCCGGCTGGATGCATACGGATATGGGCGGGGCAGAGGCGCCAACGAATCCGACCCAAAGTGCTGAGGGCATCATGGACTTGATCGAGAAGCGGACTACACCGGAAGGTCAATTCATGTTTGTAGACTATACGGGTAAGGATATGAAGATTTAATAAAGAGTGTTCTAACTAAAAGAGGTAACTCAATAGCCATTCATGGCTTCTGAGTTACCTCTTTTTGATCTTCTATATGCTTATTTATTTCTTAATCAATAAATAAGCGAAATAAGGTACGCCGATCAACGCTACCATGATCCCAGCCGGGATGCCATCAGGGGAGACGAGATTGCGGCCAAAGGTGTCCGCGATCAGAAGCAACCAACCACCCAGCAATACTGCGACGGGAATAAACATCTGATTGCGGGCCTTGCAGATTTGAGGTTCCATAGCCTCCGTTACCTATAATTCTATGAATGGTATTATATTCTTCACTTCTATGGGACTAATTATAACATCTCCCCTTTGGGACAAGCAGCATAAATGACCACAAAGTAGAAGAGAAACTAATCTCCTAGATGAATCCATTGGTCCAAGAGTCCCTAAGGTCAAGCGAATATAAATACTACTATGATCCTTTATCCATTTTAAAAGAGGTGAATCTAAGATGAAAAGACAGGTGAAACCTAGTAGGAAAAGAAGACCTTCCTCCAGACTGCAGCCTAAACGTAGTTTAATTCTCAAAGCAAAAGCGCAAATCATTAACTTTGCGGTTATTGGTGATAGTCATGTGGGGTATGGAAACAGCGCAAGCATTTTTAGAAATCTTTTGCCTAAAGCTGTGAATAGCGGGAATAAGAGATTTGTTATTTTTGGAGGAGATAATACGCAAGCGGGAGCTAATCATGGAAATAATGCGAATGCTTACTACAAGGACTTCAAGGATACGGTAACAAGCACGCTTGGGAGCATTCCATATAAAGCATCTATAGGAAATTGGGAGGCAAGCACACAGTCCTTATTCACACAATATTTAGGTGCTGTTGAAGGTCAAATGAATTTTCCGGGTACGCAGGGAAAGGTCAAGTATGTATGGCTTAATTGTGCGCTTGGACGGTTTACTCCGGGTAGTATAAATTTGTTGAGAAATTTAGATGATAGTTTTTATTATATTATAGATTTTCATTGGCCCCTCAAAGTAAGTGGGATTACGGTGGACCCAACCCATGTATTAAGCGCATCGGAGACGAATAAGTTTTTTTCATCCATTCCTACAAAAGTGAGAGATAAGGTGCTAGCTATTTTTACGCATCATGGACATCTGTTTTACCGAAAGCTTAGTAATATATATCCCGGTTACAACAAAACTAAATTTTTCGTATGCGGGTGTTCAGGCGAATATAAATGCAAAACAAATGGTGATCGGGGTTATTACAATGCCACATTATCCATCAACGGGACAACATTTAATGTGGATGCTTTTAAGGTAGCGGTAACTTAGTAAACAAAGCTGAAGCTGATTTTCGGGAGAAACCGGGGTCAGCTTTAGTTTTGTTTAGCGAATAGTTAATAGAAACTCAACAATTCAGTCACAGGATAATAGTAAACTAGCAGGATTACTTAATATATTTGTATAATAGTTTATATATGTATTAAATGAATCATATTGGAGGGCTACCGATGAGAGGGTTAGTATTTAATTCTTTAGAACAGGCGGGTGTCTCAGCTTTTGGTGTGGAGCGCATTCGTACAGCCGCCGCACAAATGGTTGAAGACAATATCACACCTGCGCAAGTTATTGTTGCTGCAAGAAAGGGGACGCTGCTGGTCCATCAAGCGAATGGGAAATTCGGACCTGAAGCAGACGCAGCAGATTTAACAGTGGATGCTATATTTCCACTCTGTTCCATCACAAAACTATTTACTGCAACCGCTATTATGATGTTAGTGGAACAAGGGAAAGTGGGCCTAAACAGGCCGGTTTCTGATTACATCCCCGAATTTACAGGGGAGAACAAAACAAAGGTATGCGTACATCATTTGTTGACACATACCTCTGGAATTGAGGTTGATGGAGGTTATGATGCACCACTTAGCCACGAGCCAGGTATTGTGATGTCTTACTGTGGATATGGTTATGAGCTGTTGGGTGAAATTATACGGCGTGTTAGTGGACAAGCTTATGATGTATTCGTAAAGGAAAGTATTTTTAAACCGCTTGGAATGGAAAATACATATTATCGTGTGCCAATGGAAGTGCGGAACATAGTAGTTAGACGTTCCCCTGAGGCAGCATGCGCGGAATGGGTAGACAGCGAATACAATTTGAATTCTGTATCTGCGGGGGGAGGCGCTTACTCAACGGCTATGGATATGGCTGTTTTTGGCCAGATGTTCCTTAACGGCGGAATTTATAACGGAGTACGATTGCTAAGTCCGGTAACAGTAAAAGAAATGACCCGCAATCAAATTCCGGGCGTATCCTCACAATATAGAGACGAAGTTTTCCCTGAAGCGTACTGGGGGTACGGATGGGCGATTAATGGCACGAAGCGTGACGGCGGAGATCTGCTCTCTCCAGATGCCTATTCACACTGGGGGGCGGCAGGTCCTTTCCTCTGCGTGGATCCGATTTATCAGACAGTGACGGTTCATTTATCCGTAGAGCTGGATCACCAGAAGCCATTTAAAAATATGTATGTTGATTACTTCAACAATACTGTTCTTGCAGCAATCACTGATCTTTAATTCGGCAAGGATCTGCAAAAAATTATTTAGAGTTGATTTTATAAAAAACTAATATAAGTAAGCCAGTGGCACATATTAGTCCTATCTAATATGCTCACTGGCCTTATTTGTGTAAATTTCTTGTTTGGATACCGTTACCCTTAAACTCGATAGGTGCGCCTTAACATTTCCTTGCAGGAAATCCGTAATCTTTAGCGCGCCACGCTACTAGCAGTGCAAGAATCAATAATATAAATATTACCCACGGGAAGGAGCGGACACCAAGTGTTTCAATAAGAATTCCGCCTATCACTCCGCCACCGCCAATAGCTAGGTTCCATGCCGTCACCAACATCGATTGGGCCACATCTGCACTTTCGCCAGCGGTTTCGGCAACGGCTGTCTGTAGCAAAGTAGCCGCTCCTCCGAACGTCAATCCCCATACACCAACCACTAAATAGATCACTATGGGCTGGCTGCTACTATTGCCTAGTACAATGGATGACAAGGCAAAAGCAGCTAGGCTGATCAGAACCAATGGACGCAGTTTGCGGTCGATCAAAATACCGATGACCCAGATGCCAACAAGCGCTGTAATGCCAAAAATAAGCAGTACCAAATCAACTCGCTGGGTTAAACCGGCCTGATTAAGATAGGGAGCAATGTAGGTGTACAAGATGTTGTGTGCTAGTACCCATGCCAGAACGACAAACAATACCGGCCGTACCCCCGGAATAACGAAAACCTTGTAGAGAGGGAGCCGCTTATCAGAGGCTTCTCCTGGATAGTCTGGTAGCTTCCAAAATACCCAAGCGGTCAGCATGAGAGCTAATAGCGACATGATTCCGAAGATAGAGCGCCAGCCTACAAGGTTGCCAAGAAGTGTTCCAGCAGGGACACCGAGTGCCAGAGCGAGAGGTGTGCCAACCATCGCTACCGCCATTGCTCGTCCCTTGAGTGACTCCGGCACCATACGCCGGGCGTAACCTGCTATCATCCCCCATAAGACTCCAGCGGATACGCCTGCGAAGAACCGAGCTGTCAGCGTAAGTATATAATTGGAAGAAAAAGTGGTGACGGTGTTGAATATGAGAAAACCAAGGATGCACATTAGTAGCAGTGGTCGCCGCCGCCATCCACGCGTCACAGTTGTTAAGGGAATCGCGGCTAACAGGGAACCAAGAGCATACAAAGAGACAAGCTGACCGGCAAGGGCCTCGGAGACTCCAAGCCCCTCACCTATTTGGAGTAACAAGCCTGCCGGAATCGTTTCGGTAAGAATACAGATAAACCCCGTCATAGCTAAGGCGAGTAATCCAGCCCATGGCAGACGTTCAGAAGAGGGAGTACTGGAGGCACTTTGTGTGGCAGAAGATGTGTTTTGGCTCATAGAGAAGCCCCTCTCTTATATAATTTTAGCAAACTCAATGATATACACGACGAATAGGTCTATTAGACAGAGAGCCTAGGCCGGTTCATTCCGGACCCAGGAACCTTGTGTAATTGCTCTATTTATTACGTCTATCATAAATGGCATCACAAAGGTCAATAGTAAACTGACCCGACATGCCTTCCAATGCAGTATTAGTGAAAGCGACGACACTGAGGCGTTGCTTGGGATCTACGAACCACGAATGACCATAAGTACCCCCCATGCGCCAAGTACCCGGAGATTCCGGAGTGTCTGCGGCGACAGGATCCTTTAGTACCGTAATGCCTAGGCCAAAGCCTCGTCCTGGCCAGAAGGCCATGGGCAGATCACCGATCTGGTTGGTCGTCAAATCGTGAACCAGTGACTCCGGTAGCAGCGGCGCTCCGCCCTTACGTAATGTTTCCAGCAGTTGCAAAAAATCTCCGGCGCTGCCAACCATGCCAGCTCCTCCAGAAGGATAGGCAGTAGTGTCAAGTGCTCGGCTAGGAGCAAGCAGGAACCCGGCCGTTCCCTCCACAAAGGCAATACTGTCGGGATCAAGTAAGGGTCGTGGCTCTGGAGTATCATTGGCATAGGAAGTGGCCAGCCGTTCTCGGTCAACTGCAATAAAACCCGTGTCGTTCATGCCAAGCGGCTTGGTCACGAGTGAATGTACAGCCTCATTGAGCGGTGTTTCTGTCACCTTTGCAATTACTGCTCCTAGCACATCTGTCGCGATGGAATATTTCCACTCGGTACCTGGCGTATAAAGGAGGGGGACAGAGGCGAGACGACGCAGGTTCTCTTCCAACGTGATGCCGGACTGATCCATACCATCTGATACCCCTGCTGACTGATAGGAACCCTTCTCTTCTTGGAAAAATCGGTAAGACAGGCCTGCGGTGTGCGTCATCAAATGACGAATTGTCAAGGAAGCGAACTCACCATTCTGCAAACGCGGCCGAAACTCTGGAAGCCAACGATCAACGCGGTCGTCCAGTTGGAGGCGACCTTGCGCAACTAATACTAGGGCTGCCGTTGAAACGATAGGTTTAGTAACTGAAGCTAGCCGGAATAAGGCATCTTCTCGCATAAGTCGGCCTATCTCGCGGTCGGCAAAACCGGCAGCGCGGCTATAAACCAGTTCCCCATCTATCGCCACTTTAATGACAGCACCGACCAAGCGCTTGTCAGCGAGGGTTCGATCGATTACTCTATCGATGCGATCTGATAAACATTCTGTATTTATTTTGTTTGAAACCAATATACTCAACGGTCTTCATCCCTTCGGAATAGTTAAAGCCAAGAACACTTTACTATTGTAGGGTTATTATATATAACGAGTTATCTTGATTACATAAGGCAACTAAGTTAAATTAGCCTTATAACGGTTAATTACAAGCTAGTTAATATAGGAAACCTTAAATTTAAAGGAGGCGATTTTGATGGACCATGTTGATAAGCAAATTCTTTTCCATCTTCAAAATCAAGCAAGAATTTCTATGACAGAGCTGGGGAAATGTGTCGGCTTATCGCAACCTGCGGTTACGGAGAGAGTTAGGCGTATGGAGGAAAAAGGCATCATCAGCGAATATCGCACCATAATTTCTCCTGAAAAGATTGGGAAACATGCTGCTGCCTACATGTTATTTCATTCTAGGGATTGTAATGCATTCCTTGATTTCTGCCGCTCAAGTCCTGATGTCGTCGAATGTTACCGTATAAGCGGGGAACACAACTACTTATTGAAGGTAGTAACCGACTCTACACGAGCCCTCGAGGAGTTCGGAAATCAATGTGACAAATACGGAACTTACACGATTCTAATCGTGATGTCATCGCCAATCGATCATAAATTTCTTATACCCTCGCTTGAAGAAGCAAGCCTAAACTTGCTGAGTTAGATTTTAAACATAATCCGTTAGCCTGCCGCAACGCAAAAAGACTCTTCTATATAAATAGAGGAGTCTTTTTGGTTTAGATATTGTAATAAAAATGATTGCAGCTGCTCCTATTGCGTAGATATCAAGGACTCTCTACCTTATAAGTCCGGCGGTATTTTAATGGAGAAAGCCCGGTGATTTCCTTAAATACCCGACCAAAGTGAGTCATATTATCAAATCCAACATTTTCAGCTATCTTGGCTACTTTAAAGGCAGTATTAATTAACAAGGCACGAGCTTCCTTTATCCGCACATTATTCAAATATTCTGTAAAGGTGAAGCCTGTACTATCACGAAAAGTTTTGCAGAAGTAGGAAGGACTGATATAGAATCTGTTGGCAATATCGCGTATGGAATGATGTTGGTCGTAATAACGGTTGAGATAGTCAACAATTTCAAAGATTTTTTTGTTCAGATAGAATTCATAGCCGGGAGGTTGCTTCGTAAATTCAGAGACCATTTTATTGAATAATTTCTCGATAAAGTTTTGTTGGGCTACCTTCCATAAACGGCTTAGAACAATGGTTAGTCTAGACCAACTATAAAATGAATTAAGTAGCCAAGCTAATGCCGGCATCACCTAGTTTCCAACGGCAGGTCATTCTCAGCTGCTCACCCTCCAGTTCGGCTGTCAGCGTGCCACCCATTTTATTCATTAGACTTTTGGCGATGGAGAGACCCAGCCCGGAGGCTTGAGAAGATCGGGTACGGTCTGCGGTATAGAATCGGTCAAATAAGAGGTTAACATCGCTTCCGGCTAGTTCCTTCGCATCGTTTACTATCGTTAAGTCAGCTGTTTCCTGCTGTCGTTCGAAACGGATTTCCACATACCCGGCCGCGTGTTTGACCGTATTGACAAGCAAATTTTCGACAACTCTCCGCACAGCAGATTCATCGGCGTATACGGATACATTTTCCTCAGGTAGCCGTATATCCGGTGTAATATTGCGTTCGTTGAAGGAATCGTAAAATCCGACCAGAATTTCCGAGAGTAGGGCCGTCATCCCAAGCTTTTCGGAATGTAGAGGATAATCTAGCGATTCGATCAAGGAAAGCTCAAAAAAATCATTCAGCAGCGCCTGCAGCCGTTTCGTCCGATTTTTAACGATGGCAACATATTCAAGCTTTTCACCAGGGGTAATAGAATCATCCTCCAACAGTTGAATATAACCGAAGATGGAGGTGAGGGGTGTACGGATATCATGTGAAATATTTGCAACAGCCTGACGGAATTCTTGTTCGACACGTTTTCGCTGGGCATCCGCTTCGACGATTAAATCAGATTGACGATTGATTTGTCCCGCAAGCGCCTCAAGCTTCTGGTCGAATAGAGCCACATCAATTTTTTTACCGGTTGCTCGCTCATTGTAGGTATGCAATTGCCCTGTTATCCGCCCTAGCTCTCGCCTTAGCATCAACAAACGGAAAAGCAGGAGAGCTCCTGCCGCAAACAATATGATTGTCAGAATAAGCAACACTCTCCTGCACCTCCTATTTGTTATTTGATTTCTTTTCGGTGGAATACGAGAATACCGAGTACCCCGGAAACGGCTATTGTCAACAACGGTACAAGTAAAAGCGCTGGCCAATCTCCGCTGTCGATACTGGGCTTACCGATATCGCTCACCCGTTTGAAGATGGAATAATCGTACAAATTACTAAAGAAAGAGATCTTCGAACCTATACTAGCTAAAACCGTATCGATCATAAGGAAGAAAATCATTGAGAAGCCGATAGTTTTGCCGCTGTCGGTTAGGATTACGGTGAACAGCGCCCCGATGGCTGCATAACCAGCCGTGTACAATAACGTTAGCCCGAGGGCTCGTGGTATGAAAAGTGTAGTGCTTCCTTCCGGCAGATGACCGAAGCCCGAAAGCAGCGTGACTTCCACTGTGCTGAGAATAGGAAAGACGAGCGAAATCGCCATGGCTCCAACTGCAAATACGATTAGTTTTGCTGCGAACAGCCGGCCTCTGGTGTTGCCCGAAGATGCAATCGTCTTCATGACCCCTGTGGAATATTCGTTAGAGATAAAGAATCCAGCCAGAATGGCTACGCCGAATTTAATAATGTAGGCATTGCTTGAAATGAAGGTAGTCAGAAATTCAGCGCCGGTGATCTGAGGTTCCCCATTGGAGCGATGATCAAAATAATATAGCAAAGGGTACGCAAGCGAGAGGACGGAAAGTGCCAATAGAAAAGTCCAAAATGATCTATTCTTTCGGAGCTTGAAAAACTCCACTCTGATCAGATTATACATTTGGATTCCCTCCAATTCGCTTCGTAAAATAACTCTCCAAGTCTTCACCCATAGGCATAAACTTCTCAATCTCGAGGCCGGCATTGAATAACGCTGTTGATACTTTGCCTGGCTGCCCAATACGGCTATACAACTTGATGGTTCCATCCTGCATCACTTCAAAATCGGTCGTACCCAGCTCGTTCTGAATGACGGCTGTTGCCTTGCCCGGATCATCCACTTTGATAAATAAATACTGCTGACATTTCTCGTTTAATTCCTCCGCAGTGAGTTGTTCAAGCAACTGACCGTGATGAATAATGCCATAATGACTTGCCATTAAATGCAGCTCACTTAGAATATGACTTGAGATCATTATCGTAATGCCTAGCTCACGGTTTAGTCGCTTGAGCAGTTCGCGCATTTCGACGACACCCATCGGATCCAACCCATTGGTCGGCTCGTCCAGAATCAGAAATTCCGGATCCCCCAGTAAGGCGATGGCAAGACCTAACCGCTGCTTCATTCCAAGTGAAAAATTTTTGGCTTTCTTCTTGCCGGCGCCCTGCAGTCCAACTTGCTCTAGCATTCTAGGAACACAATCTTTGCCGGGAATACCACGTAGAATCCGGTTTGCTTCTAAATTTTCGCTCGCAGTCATATGGGGGAACAAAGCGGGGCTCTCGATAATCGAGCCGATTCGCTTACGAGCCTGGATTAAGGCCTGCTCTTCACTGGCTCCGAACAGCTCGATTGTCCCCTGAGTCGGAAAAGCAAGTCCGGTCACAATCCGGATTAATGTTGATTTTCCAGCTCCATTTTGCCCAATAAAACCATAAATAGAGCCTTTACGGATTGACAAATTGACTTTGTCCAGCGCTGTATGGCCCTTGAACTTTTTGGATAGCTGATTTGTTTTTAATACATACTCGTACATCTCGTCTTGGCCTCCTTTTCGTGATAGACCAAGTATAGAATTGAAAACATAAGAAGAGCTAAAGCCAAATCTTAAGAATGTCTTAAGGCTTGAGCCGATAACCTATACCCCATACCGTCTCGATAAAATCGCTTCCTGGCGCGGCCTTGACTAGCTTGCTGCGCAAATTGCTCATATGGACATTGACTGTATTGTCGTCCCCGTAATATGGCTCGTGCCAGACTCTTTCATACAAATTCGCTTTCGTAAACACCTTTTTGGGGGCTGACAAAAGTAATGAGAGAATCTCAAACTCTAGAGCTGTGAGCGTCAGTTCCGCACCATTTGCCGTAACCGACATTGCATCTCGATGAAGTACAAGACCCTGATGCTGGAGCAGGTTAGGCAAAGCCGATTGCGTAATCCGCGAATACAAACGTAGATGAGAATCGATCCTTGCAGAGACTTCCTCAACGTCGAAGGGTTTCGTAATGAAATCATCCGCCCCCGCCCGCAGAGCAGACACCTTGGTCTGGGGCTCACCCTTGGCAGAAATGATAATTACCGACATATCGTCCCGCCCGGCAATCCTCTCAAGTAGTTCCTCACCCGACATGCCAGGCAGCATCAGATCCAGTAGCAGCATGCTCCATTGACGTTGCTCCAGATAGAGAAGCGCCTCCGTTCCCGAGTAAGCAGGTTGGGGAATGTAGCCGCTTTTCTTAATAATGTTGCATAGCAATCGGTTGATGTCGCTGTCGTCCTCAGCAACAAGAATATGTATCGGGTTATTCATTTAATCTCCTTTTTTTACCTGAAATAGGTCGTTGTTCGGATGAATGCCTATTAAATAGGATAGCAGGTTTTAGATTCTGTATCCAGATCTAGCCAATTTGCATTTTGGTTATTTAAATCTATATCACCGATTCTCGTGAGTTTATTTTTATATAAGAAAGAGACTCTTCTATATAAATAGAGGAGTCTCTTTGCGGTGTTAAGGTATTTAGATAAATAGATTATGACCCGACTGATCGGCTTGGCCGAGGTAATAACCAACGCCGCCGATTCCGACACCGTCAATCAGTTCTTCACGAGTGATGCCCATAAGATCCATGGACATTTGGCAGGCGACGATTTCCACACCTTGGTCGATAGCCATCTGAATCAATTCCTCCAAGGAAGAGATATTTTTGCTCTTCATTAGAGAGCGGATCATCTTCGAGCCCATGCCCATCATGTTCATATTTGAAAGCGTCAGCTTCCGGCTGCCGCGTGGCATCATGGCACCGAACATTTTACCGATGAAGTTTTTGTTCACAGGCACCTTCTCATCCTTGCGGATAATATTGAGACCCCAGAAGGTAAAGAACATTGTGACTTTTTTGCCGCTGGATGCTGCTCCGTTGGCAATGATGAAGGAAGCGATCGCTTTATCCAAATCCCCGCTAAAAACAACCATTGTGCTTGCGTTGCTAGTTTGAATTACTTGTGCGCCTGCTTCGGTTGGTGCTGATGCTGAAGTCTCGATAACTCCTTTGCGCAGATAAGCTTCGATCATGCCAGTAGGCAGCTTTGTGAGCTGCAAAAGCGTATTGTTGGACATACGAGCCCAAGCCTTGATATCCTCATAAAATCCGGGATCGGAAGCAGTGACCTTCAGGACTTGCCCGTCCAAGAGCGGGTCCATGCTCATTTTAACTTGGATCAGCGGCCCTGGGCAGCACAGTCCGCAGGCATCAAGCACGGAATCAGGTGCTGTGAAAGCTGCAGCGTAAACAGTGGGTGTAACTGTGCCAGCCCCAGTCCCAGTCTCAGTTCCAAACCCAATCCCAGTTCCTGGATCCGTCATTACTCCCGTTGCTGCGATTTCTTTACGGGCTGCTGGTGTATCAACGTTTGGCGTCAAGTTATCTTTTTTTTTAGGCGTAAATTGGCTCATCTGATAGGTTTTATAACCGCCGGTCAGATTCTTCACACGATAACCTTTTTGCTGTAAAATCCGGGAAGCGGTGTAGCCTCTGAGTCCAACTTGGCAATACACCCAAATTTCTTTACTAGAGTCAAGCTCGCTTAGCCGACCCCGCAGATCATCCACAGGGATGTTAATGGACCCTTCAATATGACCATTAGCATGTTCAATTTCCGAACGTACGTCAACTAAAATGGTATTGTTTTTGTCACGACTCTCTAAATCCTTAGGGACGAATACCGTAGTCAAACCTTGCAAAATATTTTCAGCGGCAAAGCCAGCCATGTTCACCGGATCTTTAGCGGAAGAATAAGGAGGGGCATAAGATAGCTCCAACTCCGTCAAATCAGTGACCGAACCTCTAAAACGAATAACTGTAGCGATATCGTCGATACGTTTGTCTACACCACTGTAACCTACAGCTTGTGCTCCTAGCACCGTACCTTTTGGATCAAAAATCAGCTTCATAGATATCGGAGTTGCCCCCGGATAATAGGTTGCGTGTGAGCTTGGATATATATAAATCACGTGATACGGCAGACCCAGACGTTGTAGTGTTTTTTCGTTATTTCCGGTAGAAGCACCTGTGACTCCAAAAACCTTAATAATAGAAGTCCCTTGTGATCCTTTGTAAGTTGTGCCGAGACCACTGACGTTGTCCGCAGCAATCCGCCCTTGCTTATTGGCAGGGCCAGCTAGTGGAATGGCGGTTTTTGTTCCGTTTACGAAATCAACCACCTCAACCGCGTCACCTACAGCGTACACTTGATCCAGATTGGTCTCCATCCGCTCATTGACTAAAATATGGCCGCGGGGACCGAATTCTAAGCCACTGTCCTTCAGAAAAGAGGTATCCGGAGAAACGCCGATAGCCAGCAGAACCATATCACTTTGCAGTACAGTGCCACTTGCTAATTGCACCTGTATTTGTTCTCCCACCTCAGCAAACCCTTGGACCATATCGGAAAAAATAAGATTAACACCATGCTCGTCAAGTTCTTTTGCCAAAATAGAAGACATTTCAGTATCGAATGGAGCTAATATTTGTGGTCCTGCTTCAATTAAGGAAACTTCCAGACCAGCTTCTCTAAGATTCTCAGCCATTTCCACACCGATAAATCCACCACCGATCACCACGGCCGAACGTGTGCCTTCCGCAGCGACTTTAGCTTTGACTTTGTCAGTGTCGGGAATGTTACGCAACATGTGTATTTGGGAACTCTCGATACCGGGCAGATTCGGACGAATCGGTTTAGCACCTGGCGATAAAATAAGCGCATCATAGCTCTCTTCATAGGAGCCTTTTTCTATACTTTCTACTCGCACTTTTTTGTTCACAGGGTCGATAGCCACTACTTCACTTTGAATCCGAACATCGATGTTAAAACGTTTATGCATCGCCTCCGGCGTCTGCACCAGCAGCTTGGAGCGGTCCTGAATGGACCCACCGATATAATAAGGAAGTCCGCAATTGGCAAAAGAAATGTACGGATCACGCTCAAACATTACAATATGGGCATCTTCATCTAATCTCCGAAGTCGAGCGGCTGCTGACGCGCCTCCTGCAACTCCACCAACAATCAATACTTTTTTACTCATGATGACTTATTCCTCCCCTAAAAATAACTGAATCAGATGTTTAATTTTTTCGTCTTTAACAGAATAGTTAATCTCCAGCCCATTACGTTCGGTTTCAACGATGCCTAATGATCTAAGCTTCTGTAAATGCTGGGACACCGTAGATTGTGGAAGATCGAGGCAGTCCTGCATGAAGCTCACGTTGCAGCTGCCCTTTTCCAGAAGTCCTTTAATGATGCACAAGCGCACGGGATGAGCTATAGCCTTTAAGGTTTCGGCGGTTTGGTTATAAGCTTTAAAATTTTTGTCCATGGTAACGAACACCTCGCTTTACAATATCCTTATATCGTAATATTATGATATAGTGATATGAAAATCAAGTTATTTTTATAAAGGTGAAGGAGAGATGCTCAATGTCTTTTAAAATTTCAAAGGAAATTACCCCACAGCAAGTGGCGGAACGCTTGAAGAATGGCGAGACTCTTACTATGTTGGATATACGCGAACCAGCCGAATGGGTGGAGGGACATGTAATGGGTGCTAAACATATTCCGCTTGGACAGCTATTGATGCGCACAGATGAACTGGATTCTTATGGCGAGATAATTGTGATGTGCTTAAGTGGTGGCCGTAGTGGACTGGCTTGTGAGCTACTGAGTGAAAAGGGGTATAACGTTGTGAACATGACGGGTGGATTAGGCGCTTGGACGGATGATTTTTTGGTACGGGAGTAATGGCATGAGCATGATGGTACGGATTCTACTGAGTATCTTAATAGTCTTTAGTATTGTGAGGTTTTTGCGTTACGCTTGGCCTGTTCGTTCACTTACTTATATAGAAGTCCGTGAGGTTCGTGAATTAGCGGATCAATCACTGGATATGAAAATGCTCGACGTCAGGGATGCCGTTGATTACCAGAAGGACAGTATCCGTGGTTCGATAAATATTTCGCTGGGGCGGTTACCTTATGTCTGGCAGCACTGTCTATCTCTGGAAGATTCGGTTCTAATTCTTGCTGATAGCTACTATAAAAGAAATAAAGCTGCGAGAATTCTTTATAAGCAGGGATTTCGTAAGCTATATGCGGTAAACGGTGATTTGTTAGGGAACAAAAGAACGCTCTCCGACATTCCTGTGAAAGGTTGTTGTGAAGGATAATGGATTTAGGGTCATTGATTTCCCGTCGATATATTAATGTTGCTAAGCCGCGATGTTGTAGCTAGGTGGCTCGGTCAATGTAGCTAAGTCGCGATGTTGTAGCTAGGTGGCTAGGTCAATGTAGCTAAGTCGCAATGTTGTAGCTAAGCAGCTAAGTCAATATAACTAAGTCGCGATGTTGTAGCTAGGTGGCTAGGTCAATATAACTAAGTCGCGATGTTGTAGCTAAGCGGCTAAGTCAATATAACTAAGTCGCGATGTTGTAGCTAAGCCGCTAAGTCAATGTAACTAAGTCGCGATGTTGTAGCTAAGCCGCTAAGTCAATGTAACTAAGTCGCGATCCAGCCAGCCTCATCTCGAACTCAGTTTTAATTGTATTTTGTGCAGTTAAACTTCAGTAGTTTTAGCAAAAGTAACAGTTAACTGCACTTTGTACATCTAAATTTGATCATTTACGCTTAACTGCCTAATGTTTCCCTTTTTAGTTGTAGAAAGTACAACTAAATGGACTTTTAGGGGGATAAGGGTTAAATAGTTGCATGAAATACAATTAAATATAAAAATCACAGGTCGATAACCAGTGAATAGTGGAGAATGGGAGACGGTTTTGGGCAATTTCAAAAAGGTAGGACGAATAATATTATTCTAGCGGAACTTAGTCAAACTGAGATTACTTTAACTGAACCTACTTTGCAAAACCTACTATATTGAGCTAAATCTAGTTGTCTAACTCAAATGTTACTTAACCGAGATTGCTCTTGCTGAGCTAATTCTAACTGAACTGTAATGATCTACTCTAGCTGGACTTGCTGTAGTGATCTAACTCTAGCTGGACTTACTGTAGTGATCTGACTCTAAATGAACTTACTGTAATGAGCTAACTCTAACTGAACTTATTTTTATGCAACATACTTTAACCAATTTGAGTTTTTTAATAGAACCGTATATTTAGCTCGAGTGCTAAGGTTGAATGTAGAGTGTCATTGACAGCATAAGAAGGCGAATACTATACTTTTGATTAATAGGACGAAGTACGTCCCGCATCCATAATTGGGTGCGGGATTTTTTTATGCCAAGGAGGAGGGGAATGTTATGGGGTTTACGGAAGAACATCGTAAGTGGGTGGAAGATCATATTAGTCGAAGAACGGGAGAAAGACGGGGGAGATTGGAGCGGGGACATGGGCATGGTGAGCGAATGTTTGCGGAGAAGGTTTGGTGGCCAATGATGGGTCATTTTAATGATCTTCATCCTGAATATGAAGTGTTGGATTGGCGGGGATGGCCTTATTTTGTTGATTTTGCGTGGAAGCCTGGGCAGGTTAAGTTTGCTTTTGAGGTAAAAGGCTACGGCCCACATGTGCAAAACACAGATCGGACGCGTTATCGGCAGGAATTGAATCGAGAGACTTATCTACAAATCGCGGGTTATCGGGTAGTGGCGATACCATATGATGATCTGGAAGCGAATCCCGAGAATACTATTTTTTTGTTGAGATCATTGCTGATGCCGTACCTCGCTTTGAGGACAGTAGAGAAGGAGGCGTTTAGTCGACTGGAGCGTGATATTCTGCAAATTGCGGTGCGTTCGAGCGGGGACATTCGGCCTGTTGATTTGGTGAGAGAGCTTGGCATTCATCCGCGTACGGCTAGAAAAGGATTGGGTACACTATGTGAAAAAGGGATATTTAGTCCAGTGGTTTCTATAGAAAGTGGTAGAGTTTGTAGGTATGAGTATAAGCATTCTTTTAAGGATAATCAGATATGGTAAGGCTACTATTTTAATAAGGGCAAAGATGCCCTAGATATCATCCGAATGGTGGGAATTGGTCGAAAGAGAGGCAAAAATGCCCTAGATATCGTCCGAAAGGTGGGAGTCAGGCAAAAGAAGGGCAAAAATGCCCTAGATATCATCCGAATGGTGGAAATTAGGCAAAAGAAGGGCAAAAATGCCCTAGATATCGTCCGAAAGGTGGGAGTCAGGCAAAAGAAGGGCAAAAATGCCCTACATATCATCCGAATGGTGGGAATTGGTCGAAAGAAGGGCAAAATGCCCTACATATCATCCGAAAGGTGGGAGTCAGGCAAAAGAAGGGCAAAAATGCCCTAGATATCATCCGAATGGTGGGAGCCAGGCGAAAGAGAGGCCCCCCAAATCTCTAATTATGACCTGATTTCTATTTAGATTGTTAAGGTGTTGCGGAGGAGGGGAATCTTCTATGATTAGATGGATAGGACGTATGGGTGTTTTTTTCGAAGATTGTCCTTGAGAATGAATGAAACCGCTATCAACAAGAAACGAAGGAGCGATTTTGATGGGAACAGATATAGCTAAATATCCATTTCAACAGATTGATTTACCTTTAAATGAGCGAGTGCAGGATCTGATCTCCAGACTAACACTTGATGAAAAAGTAAGCCTGATGCCTCAGTATCAAGCTGCGATAGAGCGTTTGGGTGTTGGGGCCTACAAGCATGGTACGGAAGCGGCGCACGGGATTTCTTGGCTTGGAAAAGCGACTTCTTTTCCTCAGCCGAGCGGACTGGCTTGTACTTGGAATCCAGAGCTGCTGAAGGAGATTGGTTCGGCCATCGGAGATGAAGCTAGAGCCTTTTATAAAAAGAATCCAACGGTGAACGGTCTGACATTATGGGCGCCAACGGTGGATATGGAACGTGATCCGCGTTGGGGAAGAACCGAGGAAGCTTACGGTGAAGATCCAGAGTTGACCGGCCGCCTCAGCACCTCTCTTGTGCAGGGAATCCAAGGTGATCACCCGGTCTATTTGAAAGCGGTAGCAACGCTGAAGCATTTCCTCGGCAACAATAATGAGATTGAACGCGGGAACTGCTCCGCGAGCATCGATCCGAGAAATATGCGGGAGTATTATCTGGAAGCGTTTAAGCCTGCTTTTCAAGAGGGTGGCGCACAGTCCATGATGACCGCTTATAACTCGGTGAATGGCGTGCCTGTTATTCTTCATCCGGCAGTAATGGATGTGGTCAAAGGCGAATGGGAAATGGATGGCTTTATCGTAAGCGATGCCGGCGATCTTTTTGGGATCGTGAAGGATCACAAGTATTATGAATCTTTTGCACAATCGATGGCTGAGTCTATCAAAAATGGAATTGACAGCGTAACAGAAGAAACCGCAGAAACAATCAAGGTTCTTCATGAAGCACTGGACCAAGGCCTCTTAGCAGAGGAAGATTTGGATCGTGCGCTTGCCAACACTTTCAGAGTTCGTTTCCGTCTGGGAGAGTTCGATCCAGCTGAAGGGAACCCATACGCAGCGATCGACGATTCCGTTATACTTAGCAAAAAACATACCGCGCTCTCCTTGGAAGCAGCGAAACAATCGATAGTATTGTTGAAGAATGATCAAGGCACATTGCCATTGAACAAAGGCAGTCTGAGCAAATTGGCGATTATTGGTCCACTTGGTGATGAAGCTTTTAGAGACTGGTATTCTGGCACATTACCTTATGGAGTGACTCCGCTGCAGGGGGTTAGCAAAAAGCTGCCTGGTAAACACGTTACCTTTGAGAGTGGCGCAGATCAGATCATTCTTACTTCAGCTGCAAACGGCCAAGCCATTGGAATCACAGGGGAGGACGGAAGACTGGCTGTACAGCATGACATAGCAGCGCACGGAGAATTGTTCCAACATACAGCCTGGGGCTGGACTAGCAATACTCTGAAGTCGACAAGTCGCGGTCAGTATGTAACTTTAAGCGAAGCAGAGACTCTCACAGCATCTGCTGATGAAATTTACGGCTGGTTTGTAAAAGAATCGATTAACATCGTTCCGGAGAGCGAAGATACGGTATCTTTGCGGACCTGGAATGATAAAATGATCTCGGTGAATCCGGAAGATGGAACGCTGCAGGTGGCAGATCAGGATGCCAATGCGGAAGCACGTCTTTTCAAAAAGAACATTGTAACTAACGGCATAGAGGCTGCAGTAGAAGCTGCCAAGGCTGCGGAAATCGCTGTGGTTTTTGTGGGCAACCATCCACTCCTTAACGGAAAAGAAGAGATCGACAGACCGGATATTGTGCTTCCAGAGGAGCAAGAGCGACTGGTCAAAGCTGTCTATGAAGCGAATCCGAATACAGTTGTAGTCATTGTCGGCAGTTACCCGATAACTTCCACTTGGATTGACGAGAACATCCCGGCTGTATTGTATACCTCCCACAGTGGACAAGAGCTGGGCAATGCGGTGGCAGAAGTTCTTTTCGGCGATTACAGTCCTTCCGGCAAGCTGAACATGACTTGGTTCCGTTCTGTAGAACAGCTGCCTGAGCTGATGGATTATGATATTATCAAAGGCAAAAGAACATATATGTACTTTGACGGAGAGCCACTGTATGCGTTTGGACACGGCTTAAGTTATGCGCAAATTTCCTACAGCAACCTAAGCCTAAGCGCTAAGGAGCTGCAAGCGAATGAGACGCTGAAAATTTCTGTTCAAGTAGAGAATACAGGCGTTGTTGATGGGGACGAAGTGGTGCAGCTATATGTGCAAGCTCTGAATTCCCGGGTCAAACGTCCGATTAAACAGTTGAAGGGTTTTGAAAAAGTAAACCTAGCCGCAGGTCAATCGCAAACCCTAGAGTTTACGTTGCCGGTTGCCGAGCTGGCATTCTGGGATGTTACCCGTGAGCAATATTGCGTGGAAAATGGAGAGTACATGGTTCTGATCGGCCGTTCATCTGCTGACATCCAATTATCCGCTCAACTATCGGTCCAGGGGGACGTTATTCCGTCACGTAATCTGTATATCAATACCAAAGCAGAGAATTACGATGACTACGAAGGCGTATATCTGGACGAGTGCAAAGCAGGCGGTGCTTCCATACATCCGGTAAAAGATGGCGCTTGGATCGCTTTTAAAGATGTATTGTTCGAGCAAGGGGCAGGTGCTTTTGAAGCGTTGGTATCCTCTGCAAAAGGTGGCACCCTTGAGATCAGAACGGGCAGCCCAGCAGGAAAGCTGGTTGGATCTGTTACTGTACCGTCGGGTGGCGTGTTGCAGCAGTGGAACACACTTACTGGTGAAGTGTCCGTGGAATCTGAAACTACCGATGTTTATCTCATTTTTAATGGTGAGGTACTGCTTAGCCGTTTACAATTTAATCAATAAGATAAGCTAGAACGCTCTTAATTTCTTCGGATGGAGTGGTGGTGCCTGTATGGATTGTTTGGGATGTCGAATCGCTAACGGGATTGAGGCTAACGTAAACGTAGTATACGAGAATGAATTTGTAACTTGTGTGCTCGACATTGCTCCATTTAACGAAGGACATCTCTTAATACTCCCTAAAAAGCATTATTGGGATCTTGAAGATATCGATTCAGAAACATCGTATGCGATTATGGACGCTTCAAAGAAGCTATCAGTTGTCCTGAAGGTTTTGTTTGAACCTGCTGGCATCAGCATTTGCCAAAATGGCGGGAAGTTTAACGACCTGACTCACTATCATATGCATCTTATCCCTAGATACGAAGGAGATGGCTTCGCTTGGAGCGAACCAATCCATCCGCACGGTGCCGAAAAGTTATTAAGCCAAACTCAAGCTAAAATTCTCAGTATCATAAATGAGTATTAAAAAAAAGGGCATTCCTGAAGGATCAGGGATGTCCTTTTCGTTTCTTTTCAATTAATCACAACCGCCCCCGCCAGCATCTCCACCCCCACCGCCGTCTCCACCGCCACTATGTCCGCCGTCTCCACCCCAGCTATGCCCCCCGCTGTCAGGTCCAGAATGGTGATGCGAGTGATCTCCGTGGTGATTATGGTGGTGGTTAGAATGATTAGAGTGGTTAGAGTGGTTTGGATCCAGCAGATCCGGATGACTGGCAGCCATAAAAGACATGTTGGCGGCATCATTTTGTCTATTTCTATCAAAGGTACTTCTGTTCGAGCTCGAGCCATTCCGTATAACGGCTTGTATAATAATAAATACAGCGACACCTACAAATAGTATCCCAAAAACCATAACGAACCTCTCCCTTCAACTCCAAAAATTAGTTATTAGCTGCTTTCGTCAAAAACTCAAGATTTCTGTAAAAAATACTCCCATAATTCCAGCACTGATAAGGCTCAGGAATTTCTATATGGTTCACATTCACATTCATGTCTTCGTGTATCAATGATTCGCTAATATGGATTATATCATTTATATACCGTTTTATTTGCTGTAGATAATGTTTTTGAGTAACGGGCCCGTGACCGGGAACAATTATATTCACATCTAAGCGCTCGACATAAGTAAGTGCCTCCAACCAGGATAAGGGATTACCGTCTACTAATAATGGATGATTATCAACAGCGACAATATCTCCAACAAAAGCTAAAGAATCGGAAGGAGAAAATAGAATAGAATCGCATTCCGTATGGGCAGCACCCACCGATAAGAGCTCAACGGATCTAGCCGAGCCATGTATGGTCATTTTGCGGTCATAAGTTAGTTGGGGAAGCGTTACTTCAAGCGTTAGTATAGACTCTTTGATTTCTTGTAAATAACTTATTTGCGAAAGGAGCTCTCGTTGTTTGGAATCGTTCAGTTCGAGCTCGAGAGATGTATTAAGCTTCGTAAGATCTTCTTCAAGATTAGGAAGCAGTTTCTTCATTCGGGCAAGCCAGTCTGGTTGATTTTTTATCATGAGCTCTCTAGTCCTACTGGAGGATATGATTACTTCATCCGAGAAGAATTGGTTCCCTCTAACATGGTCTCCATGCCAATGGCTGTTGACGATGTATTTGATAGGTTTATTAAAATAATACAGAGCGGCATCCCTAAGATCTTTGCCAGCTTGTGGAGTGTTGAATGTATCAAAGATTAATGTGTAATCACCCATATCTATCAAACCGGCATTGCTCATGGCTCCGCCTTGCTCCTTCGCTTCAAGGCAATAAATGCCTTCCACTAGAGGGACGCAGTTAAAATGTCTGGAAAGGAACATGAATTAACCTCTTTTCCTAGATAATCGAATAAAATTTATATCTATTTTATAATTTTATGGAATTTTATACTGTGATTTAATTACGCTTGAAATAGAAAAAAGGTTGCTTTTATACGCCCGATTTGCTACCATACGATGTAACTTAATCATTTATTTGTTTTCTAGGGTTCCGCAGCGAGTGCACAGCTGGTCTGGTCCGAGGGAAAACGCACGAACATTAAGTTTGTGTCTACACGGAGGGATAAAAGCCCGGGAGGTATCGCCATTTGGCGATGACCTTCCGGGCTTATTTGTTTGTCCGTGGGCAATCATAAGATAGGGTGAATTGAAGGAGGGCTTGAAATGAAAAGAAATTCAGAGTGGCTGAAGGTAGTTGGCGCTGCGATTTTCGAAGTCATGTGGGTCATTGGTTTAAAGCATGCTTCAAGCGTGTGGGAGTGGCTGATCACAGTTGTAGCCATAATAATAAGTTTCTATGTCATTATTTCAGCAAGCAGTAAATTACCGGTGGGTACCGTATATTCTGTATTTGTTGGGTTGGGGACGGCAGGAACAGTCATTGCGGACATGGTTTTATTCGGTGAACCCTTCAAGCTAATGAAGCTGGTACTAGTGGTTATTTTGCTGGCAGGAGTTATAGGTCTGAAAATGGTAACTAACGAAACCAAAGATATCAAAGAAACTGAAATAAAGGGGGAGTCTTAAATGGCATGGGCATTTTTGGTTGTTGCTGGATTGTTTGAAATGTTCGGAGTGGCTATGATCAACAGGTTGAATAAACACCGGAATCTGCAGTCGTTTTTGCTGCTCTTCCTTGGTTTTGGAGGAAGTTTTCTTTTTCTATCATTTGCAATGAAAAGTTTGCCTATGGGTACAGCTTATGCGGTATGGACGGGGATCGGTGCATCCGGTGGAGCGATTTTGGGGATGCTTTTATATGGGGAGGCCAAAGACTGGCGGCGGGTTATCTGTATTTTTATGATACTGGGAGCCGCAGTGGGGCTGAAGTTGATAGCGTAGTTAGCAATCAATTTGTTGCTTTTTCTCTCCTAAAGGAAAGATAAGTTATAAATTAGACACGATTCAGATGTTTCGAAAGGGTCATAAAGGTCGTATAAAGTAAGTATACAATTTATCGGTAAGGAGATTTTTACAATGACTAAGGATTCAATCGAGCATTTGGCTGAAATTGTGAAAGTGAACCGAGCTAACCGCATGCTGCTTCCAGACGGTACCTCTGTGCCTAGAATAGGACAGGGAACTTGGAATATGGGTGATGATGCTTCCCGTAGAGAGGAAGAAATTGCTGCTCTTAGATTAGGCGTGGAATTAGGCATGGATTTGATAGATACGGCGGAGATGTATGGGGAAGGAAACTCAGAGCTTTTAGTAGGTGACGCTATTAAAGGAATTCGGGATGACGTTTTTCTGGTATCCAAAGTATACCCACATAATGCCGGCAACGAGAATCTTATTCGCAGCTGTGAAGAAAGCTTGCAACGACTGAATACGGATCATCTGGATCTCTATTTACTGCACTGGCGGGGAGATATTCCGCTTGAAGTGACTGTGGAAGGCATGGAGAAACTGGTCTCTCAAGGTAAAATAGCAAGATGGGGTGTATCGAACCTTGATGTTGACGATATGAAAGAGCTGCTTAGTATAGCTGGGGGAACTCAATGTGCTATGAATCAGGTGCTGTATCATTTAGGGTCGAGAGGCATTGAAGCTGAATTGCTGCCATGGCAGAAAAGTCACCGGATGCCCGTAATGGCGTACTCTCCGCTTGCACAAGCGGGCGCGCTCCGCAAAGGGGTTATCGAGAGTGAGGCAGTTCAGGAAATTGCCCGTGTTCATAACGCAACCCCACTACAAATTATGTTAGCTTGGACGATTCGCGAGGAGGAGATCATTACGATTCCGAAAGCTTCTTCACGTGAGCATGTAATTGAGAATGCTGCTGCAGGTTTAATTACGCTGAGTGAAGAAGAAAGATGGAAGCTGGATGAGGCTTTCCCGATACCTTCGTGGAAAGTGCCGCTGGATATGAGTTGATATAACAGTTAAAGAGCTCGCCGTTGAGGCGGGCTTTTTTTATATGAAAAGAGATAAGGGGAGTCTCTATAGGACACAGATGATCTTAAACGCAGAATTATGCCACTTTTGGGGGAATATCGGACACCAGAGTCGCTATTAGCATGAATGACACCGATTATGAGGCCATTTCTCTGGAATAGTGTCACTGGGGTCCGGAACTTTACTCCAAAGGCTCTAAATTAGCAAATAGCGTCATCTGGGTCCGGAAGCAACTTGAGAGCGTAAACAATAAACAACGTGGGTTCGTAAGCATCATGGGTCCGTCGTTGTATCAATGGCGGGATCAGC
This sequence comes from Paenibacillus sp. FSL H7-0716, assembly GCF_038002705.1. Classification (NCBI taxonomy): domain Bacteria; kingdom Bacillati; phylum Bacillota; class Bacilli; order Caryophanales; family Paenibacillaceae; genus Paenibacillus; species Paenibacillus sp. FSL H7-0716. The sequence goes on along the minus strand of NZ_JBBODA010000003.1, from coordinate 89,895 downwards.
GGGTAATGGGGTGCATAAGCATAAGCGCAATTGGTTTTTAAAAGTAATATCGGGGTTTGTAAACACCACTGGGGCGCAAGTGACACAGGTCTGTAAGCCCCGAGCCAAAAAAGAGCAGCAATCCTTTCAAAAAGGATCGCTGCTCTTTTAAAAATAAGAACTTAGCTGTTCTCAATAATTGTTTGCAGTGTAGTGCGGTCGAGGCCTTCTACCAGTTTAACTAACAGCTCTTTAGCAGCTTCGTAGTCATCGCTATGAATAACTGATGAAGCAGTATGAATGTAGCGGGAGCATATTCCGATGACTGCGGAAGGAACGCCGATTCCACTTACATGAACCTGACCTGCATCTGTTCCACCTTGGGAGACAAAATACTGGTATTTGATCTTGTGAGTATCCGCTGTGTCTTGTACATATTCGATTAAGCCGCGATGGGTAACCATCGTAGGATCATAAATGCGCAGGAGAGCGCCTTTACCCAAATGGCCAAAGGCTTGGCTATCCCCGGTCATATCGGCAGCAGCGCTCGCATCCAAGCCGAAGAAGATGTCTGGGGACAGAAGATTAGCGGCTGTACGTGCTCCACGAAGTCCGACTTCCTCTTGGACGGTAGCACCAGCATAAACAGTATTAGGCAGCTTTTTACCATGTAATGATTTAACCAATTCAATAGCGAGACCTACGCCGTAACGGTTATCCCACGCTTTAGCCATGATTTTTTTAGGGTTAGCAAGCGGGGTGAACGGACAGATCGGCAGTACTTGTTGACCTGGTTTGACGCCAAAGCTTTCTGCCTCTTCTCGGCTGTCTGCACCGATATCAATATACATTTTGCTAATTTCGCCTGTCTTGCCGCGTTCTTCAGCGCTTAGTAGGTGGATAGGCGTGCTGCCAACAACACCGGTCAAAGTCCCTTTTGCTGTAATGATTTGGAGACGCTGAGAAGCAACAGCAGAAGCGAGCCAGCCACCTAGCGGTTGAAAACGAATCATCCCGGTGTTAGTAATTCCGGTGACCATAAAGCCCACTTCGTCAAAATGTCCAGCGACCATAATTTTTGGCCCGTTTTCCTCACCGCGCAATACGCCGAACAAACTTCCGAGACGATCCTGCACGAACTCTTCGGTATAAGGTGCCATAGCATCCTTGACGTAAGCGCGGAGTTCGCGCTCAAAGCCCGGGGCTGCCGGGAATTCGGTAAGTGTTTTGAATAGATCCAATGTTTCTTGATTCATTAGAAATCACTCCTTTATTAAAATATAAGGACGTATAAGCCTTGCGTTATACATTATCCTTATAGTTCTACGAGAAACGGTTGCCATCCAAAATGGACGACAACGTTATTTCTTCCTGCCACTTAGTATGAACATTGTGAGCTCACTTGTCCATGCTAAAGAGACAAATGAACACCCGGTGAACGCTCCGCGAATACAATGCAATAGGGGCTCTGGTGGCAGGAGCTTTAGAAAGGATGCGAAGGAAATGAGGGTAGCAGGTAGTGTACCCAAAAGAAGGGTGCAGGGAGGATACTCCAAAAGAAACCTAAAGGTTAGCGGAGCGCGCAGACGTTACTGGCGCCACAACTCTCTGGAAAAGGAAGCAGTGCTTATTCTTGTGCTGTTCTTGCTGCTGATAGTTGTGTTACTGTATTTTTCCTGAATTGGAGGGACATAACGAAGCGGGGTATGGCAAACAATAAGGAAAACTTCTAAGCGAAGAAACAACTTGAGGGGCTCAAAGTGAGTACTACTATTATGCTTGTCAGCCCCCTTCGCCTAACTTTCAGGAGGTGCCCTTAATGCCGGCGAAAACGAAAAAATCGGGTGTCAAGCTGAAGCTTGATACCCTGACCCCGCAAGATTACGAGAAATTGTCCAAGCCCTTTGTACCCGCTAGGCCCGTATTCAAAAACTGTGTGCGAGCATTTCTTGCTGGCGGCCTAATCTGTGTAATTGGACAAGGGATTCAGGAGGCTTATATGGCAATATTCGATATGACCTCCAAAGAAGCCGCAAGTCCAACTGTAGCGACGATGATTCTACTCTCTGTAATCCTGACCAGCTTTGGCGTGTATGACAAACTGGCTCAATGGGCCGGTGCAGGAACTGCGGTTCCGGTTACTGGTTTTGCGAACAGTATGTGCTCAGCAGCTCTTGAACATCGTGCGGAAGGACTTGTTCTCGGTGTAGGCGGCAATATGTTCAAGCTGGCGGGTTCAGTCATCGTATTTGGTGCCGTCGCTGCTTTCATAATTGGTATCGTCTATCTCTTTTTAGGCGTAGGCGGAGGTGCACATACATGAAACAGCTTGGCAGTCAGACTTGGGAGTTCACGAGCCGTCCCGTTATTTTAGGCTCTTCTGCTGTAGTGGGTCCTGAAGAGGGAGAGGGTCCATTAACGTCAGATTTTGATTTTATATTTGATTCCTTGGAAATGGGTGAAAAAACATGGGAAAAGGCTGAGCGGGCTCTTTTCGAAAAAGCCTCCCTACTGGCACTGATTAATGCAAATTTGGATAAGGAGAAGCTGGAGTTTTTTGTTGGCGGAGATTTGATGAACCAGATTATCAGCAGCTCCTTCGCGGCAAGAAAATTAGGTGTGCCTTATCTTGGAGTTTTTGGTGCTTGCTCCACTTCCATGGAGAGCCTTGCAATTGCCTCTATGATCGTTGATTCCGGAGGCAGCAAATACGTGCTCGCGGGAACATCCAGCCATAACTGTACGGTAGAAAAGCAATTTCGTTATCCTACCGAATACGGTTCACAGAAGCCGCCAACGGCGCAATATACGGTCACAGGCTCGGGCTGTGCTGTAGTAGGTCAGAATGATGGAACTGGCAACAATCCGGTAGTGGTCTCGGCTACCCTTGGACGAATAATGGATCTCGGTTTGACAGATCCTTTTAATATGGGAACTGCTATGGCACCGGCGGCGGCGGATACGATCACTGCGCATTTTCGGGATACCGGACTATCCCCCGGGCATTATGACTTAATTGTTACAGGTGATCTTGCCTCTGTAGGCTTGCCCATTGCGAAAACCTTATTAGCTAAAGAAGGGATCCCAATGGAGCAAACAACCTTTGATGATTGCGGTTTGCTTATCTACGATTTGGAGAAACAGAAGTATGTGATCGCCGGAGGAAGTGGTTGCGGGTGTTCCGCGGTAGTGACTTATGGTCATATACTCAAGCGTATTAAAAAAGGTGAACTAAAACGGGTGCTGATTGTGGCAACTGGAGCCTTACTATCCCCATTGTCATACCAGCAGGGAGAGAGCATTCCGTGTGTGGCTCATGCTGTTGCTATAGAAAGTGGAGGTGTAGTTTAATGATGATTTACTTATGGGCTTTTCTGATCGGAGGAGCCATTTGCGTTATAGGCCAGCTGATGTTTGATGTATTGAAGCTGACACCTGCACATACGATGAGTACATTAGTTGTAGCCGGAGCGATTGCTGATGCTTTTGGCATCTACGATCCACTTGTGAAATTTGCGGGTGCGGGCGCAACCATTCCAATCACAAGCTTCGGTAACTCTTTGGTCCATGGGGCATTGACAGAGCTGGAACGGGATGGCTGGATCGGTGTAGTTACAGGGATTTTTGATATCACAAGCGCAGGGATTTCGTCAGCGATTGTGTTCTCTTTCCTGGCTGCATTGGTTGTTCGGCCTAAAGGATAATGGGATTATAGTGCTTTAGATTAGAACCTGCGGGACATTGTGTCCTGCGGGTTTTTGGTTTGTTTACACTTCGTAAGCTTCAACAATGTACTTTGGGTCCCCTAATCATGTAAAATATAAATATTACTGCTTATTCTGACCTAGGAGGATCATATATGCCCGTTCGTCAAGAATCAATGCACATCATGAATGCTGTCCGTAATAATCTAGAATCCTGCATACTTGGAAAATCATTTGAAATACAATTGCTGCTAACAGCGCTGCTTGCCGGTGGTCATGTTTTGATCGAGGATGTGCCGGGAACAGGAAAGACCCAGCTTATTCGCGCACTTTCCAGATCAATGTCCGGAGAGTATCGCCGGATACAATGTAATCCGGATATTCTTCCGAGTGATATTACCGGTGTATCTGTGTATCATCCTAGAGATGAGATGTTTCATTTCCGCCCAGGTCCAGTGATGACGAATATCCTGCTGGCCGATGAAATTAACCGAGCCACCACAAAGACACAATCCGCCCTTCTGGAAGTGATGGAGGAACGAAATGTAACCGTAGATGGGGAGACCTATCCGCTGCCGCATCCATTTATGTTGTGCGCCACCCAGAATCCAATAGATTTTGAGGGAACCTACACGTTGCCGGAAGCTCAGTTGGATCGGTTTATGCTAAGAATTAGTCTTGGTTATCCTGATGCAGCAACCGAAAAAAATCTATTGTTGAGCCATCAAGAAGGTCAACCAGTGGACAGGCTTACGGCTGTCACTAGTATGGAGCAGATCGCTAGTATTCAGGAGGAGATTCGTGAGATTTATATGAGTGATCCTGTACTGAATTACTTGTTAGATATTGTGCGCCAGACAAGAGAGCATCCGCTTGTATTGCTCGGTGCAAGTCCACGAGCTTCGTTATCGTTTATGCTGGCTTGTAAAGCTTATGCTTTCTTACAGGGAAGAGATTATGTGCTTCCAGATGACGTAAAGGTGCTTACTCCATTTGCCTTGGGTCATCGTATATTGCTGCGTCCAGAGTCGCGCCTAGATAATGTTAGCGTAGATTCACTGCTTCAAAAGCTTCTGCAGAGCATTCATGTGCCTGTTACGATGAGGCAATAATATGAGACGTTATTTGTCTACGGTGGCAGCTCGCATTCAGCCTACTAAATTCGCCAGCATTCTTGTAATTTGGAGTATTACTCTCTTATATGTACTATTTCAGGGCGGTAAAACTGCATTTATGTTGTTTATTATGGTCTCTGTACTTATTGCATATCTGATTGCTGGAGGTTTGGGAGGCGTTCGGCGGGCTAAGGGTGTTCGCAGTTTTTATGCCGAACAGGATAAGGGAGATTTGCTCTCTGCCGGTGGGTATCTTCGTGTAGGTCTGAAGGTCACAATCCCGGGGATTTTGCCTTTACCTTATGTAGTTGTTAGGGAAGTTCTGAAACGGCATAATGGCGAATCATGGGTATTTGAAGAAAGTCTGATTCCCAGCCTCAGAGGACTTGGGGAACTGCGGTTTCAGACACCAGTTCTGGAACGGGGCACTTACACATTTTCAGATACGGATATCATCAGCCAAGATATTTTCGGCCTTGTCGAGCATAAAGGTACTTTTTTGGCTGAAGGACAGTTTCAGGTGTTGCCTCGTGCAATCTATGTTCCGCGTTGGCAGTTATATGAAAGAAAATCCCGTCTTTCTGGGCCACAGACCTCTGTAGTTCAATCCCGTCGTGAGACTACCCAAATTAACGGTGTACGCGACTATGTATATGGCGACCGCTTAACACGTATTCATTGGAATGCAACGGCAAAGACAGGCTCGTGGAAGTCCAAAGAGTTCGAGCATGAGTCGATTCCCAAAACCATTCTAGTTCTGGACGGCTCTGCTTCTGCTTATATGAATTCGAATCAATTTGAACTCGCAGTCTCCGTTGCAGCCTCACTACTTGGATTCGGCATTCGAGAGCGAATTGGGATCGGTCTTTGCTGTTTGGATAAGACCACGAAGGTATTTGCACCTGTTGAAGGTGCTGCCGAGCGTCAGAAAATGATTCAATATTTGATCGATCTTAACGCCGAAGGGCACGGTCCACTCATTTCCCGTTTGGAAAAAGGTTACCGTATGTTCCCTAAAGGCTCATACTTCGTACTAATTAGTCCTCAACGTGGTCAGCCTGTACTGGATGCACTACGTTGGGCTGACAGCAGAGGGATGACTCCGTCGCACATTCATTTAGGAAATTCATCAGAAACGAATAGCAGCACAGATTGGACAGACGTTCTAAGATCACGGGGGATTACAGGCTACAGCATTAGCTCACTGCAAGAGCTTCCCATAGTATTAGGAGGGGAAGTCTGATATGAGAAACTGGTGGAATCAGATGAAATTCTCCTGGCACCGTTCTTTAGGTCTATTGTGGCTTTTGATTATAGCCCACCAGTGGGTCTCTTATACGGAGCCTATCTGGTTAAGACAGACAACTGCTGTTGTGTGGGCTGCATTAATAACAATCACTGTGATTGAAATCATAATTCCTGTAAAGGTTCAGATAAGGCTCTTTATTGAAGCGGCAGCTATTATTTATATCGTTTATCGGATACTTATCAATTATGGTATATACGTTACTGATCCTTGGGCAACAACCCTCCCGGACAGACTGCAGGATATTGCAGTTCATATGGTGCCCTATATCTGGTTTGCTCTCGGAGCCTCGGCCCTGCTGCTGTTGTCGTCTTGGTGGGCATCCTCAAAAAGACGTATTTTATGGTTTATAGGAATGAACATAGTGGCCTTGGCTGCCTTGGATTCCTTTACATCTATTGTTTTGTGGCAGGAAGTAGCCTGGACGGTATTTGCGGGGATGGGCTGGCTGGTCAGCCAGCATCTGAGAAGCTTCCAGCTTCATTATCCGCGTGGTTGGGTGCATCTGCTGAAATATCCCACGAAAATAGTCATTAATATTGCCATCGTCTTCTCTTTGGTCATCCTAATTGGAGTGAATATGCCTGGGGTAAGGCCTACCCTAACCGATCCTTATACCGCTTGGCAAGAATGGAATGGGATTGGGAAGTCTTCTGGGAAGGGCACAGTTGGGACCACGAAATCTGAGATGGGTTCTGTCTCCCCTACTAACAATACTTCGTCAGGCTACAGTCTGAATGATGATCAACTAGGTGGCGGCTTTACCTTCGATTATACACCGGTGATGACAGTGGTTTCTGATTTGCGTATTTATATGCGGGGAGAAACGCGCAGATTATATTCCGGAAGAGGTTGGGTCGATAGAGATCGGTTAAATCGGGGACCTCTAGAAGCGGTGGATGTAGGTGAAGCTTTAGAGAGCAGTGTGGGTTCTAAAGTAAATACACGAACACTGAAACAAACAGTAACCGTGCTTAATAATAATGAATTTCCCGTACTATTTGGCACTTATTCAGTATCTTCGGTGGATTCTTTAAATGGGGAAAAAGCTGGAGATGGACTCTCCTGGAGAAGCCGAGACAGCGAGCTGATCTGGGATGTGGATGGGAAGAAACTCGCTTATCCGTCTACTTTTGAGGTGACGTCTGAGGTTCCTGTAATTCCTGTTCAAGAATTGACAACAAAGACGTATGAGGAGCTATATAAAGGGAACGATTTGGAGAAAATGTTTCTTCAACTGCCTAACGATTTTCCTAAAAGAGTCAGGGAGCTGGCTGAGGAAATCACGGCTGAAGGAAAAACGCCGTATGAAAAAACAGCGCTTTTGCAACAATACTTACAACAAACCTTTCCATATACCAATAATCCAGATATATCACGTGTCACAAGCAACGATTTTGTAGAAGGGTTTTTGTTTGAGTTAAAGGAAGGTTACTGTGATTATTATTCTACGGCACTGGTTACTATGGCGCGCTCTCTGAACATCCCTGCACGATGGGTTAAGGGGTACGCACCTGGGGAACAGCCAGAAATCCCAATGAATCCGGCACAACAGCAATCCGGCACAGTGAATAATAACTATACAATTACCAATGCGGATTCCCACTCTTGGGCTGAGGTTTACTTTGGTGATTATGGTTGGATTCCAGTTGAAGCTACACCTGGATTTAATATTCCGCTTTTAACTCAGAGTGAGCAAACCCCTGAAGTCGAGCCAGAAGATCAAGAAGAGCAGGCAGAACCTACACCAGCGCCAGTGAATAATGCACAAGAAGATCAAGGGTTTCATGTAGGTCTATGGGTTGTTGTGGCAGCTGTAGTGGTGTTGCTGTCTTGGACGATTTTTATAGTTTGGCATAGACGCTTTAAGCTTCGCTTCTTCATGCAGCAGCTGCGCAATGGCCGGCCTTTAACGCCAGATCAGAAAGTAGTGGCGGAAACTGAGCGTTGGGTAAGGTATTTGCATCGCAAGGGAATGCTAAAAGAAGAGCACGAAACTTTACGTGAAGCCGTAGATCGCTGGAGTGGAGAACGGCCGGCAGTGGCTGATCATCTATACTCACTACTAACAATGTTCGAAAAGGCGAAATATAGCCCTGAGGTTATTGAAGACAAAGACTGGCAGAGCGTGTATACTGAAGCTTTGTGGGTGCGGAGAAAAATGAGATCCAAGAAATAACACTTTGCGTGAAAGTATAGCTACAGATTTATTTGCGATGCGCAAGGAGTATGTTATAGTTTTTTGTATGAAATCGAGGTGAACGTATTGTTTAAAATGTTAGTTCCCAAACTCCGGGTGAATACGGTATTCGATATTGCTCTGGACGAGCTGTATAGACAGGGATATCGCGGAATCATCACGGATCTGGATAACACACTGGTCGGTGCCAAAGCGCCTGTGGCTACTCCGGAGCTGTTGTTATGGTTCGAAAAGGTGAAGGAACTGGGCTTTAAGCTCATCATCGTATCTAACAATAACATGGAACGGGTGTCCCGCTTTGCAACACCGCTTAATATTGAATTTGTGCACCAGGCTCGTAAACCGAGTAATGCTCCTTTTCTCAAAGCGATGAAGCAGATGGAACTGCCCCCTGAACAAACGATTGTGGTGGGAGACCAAATGCTTACTGATGTATACGGCGGCAATCGCCTTGGCCTGTATACTGTTTTGGTACTGCCAATCTCCGTCAAGGACGAGGGGTTCGGCACAAGGTTTAATCGCCGGGTAGAGCGGGTTGCTCTGACACGGCTTCGCAAAAAAGGATTGTGGCACGAGGAGGATAAATAGTAATGAACGAACAAAGCGAAACACAGCGTCCTGAGAAGTGCAGCGGTTGCGGCATCAAGCTTCAGACGGATCATAAGGATCAACCAGGATACCTTCCGGAGGCTGCACTTGAACGGGACCCGGTGATTTGCCAACGCTGTTTCCGGATTAAAAATTATAATGAGGCTTCATCTGTTTCGGTGAATCAGGATGAATTTCTTCGCCTGCTGAGTGGAGTAGGAGAGAAGAATGCGCTTGTTATTCATATTGTCGATATCTTCGATTTCGAAGGCAGTCTGATTTCCGGCCTGCAGCGGTTTGTTGGCAATAACCCTGTTATTCTTGCAGTGAATAAATGTGACTTGCTGCCGAAGGTTACAAACTGGAACAAGTTGCGTAACTGGATGCAGCAGCGCTGTAAAGAGGAAGGCTTGCGGACGGCTGAAATCGTACTTTGCAGTGCGAAACGCAATCAAGGTTTTGACCGTTTGCTGGAAGCCGTAACGGAGTTGCGCGGTCAACGCGACGTATATGTAGTAGGTGCTACCAATGTGGGCAAATCCACGCTTATTAATCGTCTGATTTCGGACTATAGCGATTTAGAGCAGGAGTTAACGACTTCACGTTATCCTGGCACAACACTCGATACGGTCAAAATTCCACTGGATGACGGCCACTACATTATAGATACTCCAGGGATTGTGTATCCTTGGCGTTATAGTGAATTAGTTGAGCGTCAGGATCTGGATGCAGTTATGCCTGCCAATCCTTTGAAGCCAACAGTCTATCAGTTGAACGAAGGACAGACTCTTTTCTTCGGTGGACTGGGACGTTTTGATTTCGTACAAGGCCCGCATCAATCGTTCACTTGCTTTATTAGTGGTACTTTAAAAATCCATCGCACGAAGCTGGAACGCGCAGATTCCCTCTATCAGGATCATCGCGGTGAAATGCTGTCTCCACCGGGAAGTGACCGGATGGACAAGCTGCCACCTTGGCAGCGGCATGAGTTCCGGATTAACCGGGGCAGCAGAACCGATCTGTACATTTCGGGTCTGGGCTGGATTAAGGTTAATGGGACTGAAGGTGCAGTAGTGGCCATTCACGTTCCGCGTGGTGTGAAGGTGCTTACCCGCCCTTCGATGATTTAACGAGGGAGGATAATCTATTGTCTACAACTGCAGTCGAAGGCTACAATAGCGGTAATATTCTCCTCGGTGTAATGGGAGATCCTATTATACAATCCAAATCTCCAATTATGCATGAAGCAGCGCTGCAAGCGCTGGAAATTCCGGGTGCTTATGTACCGCTTCACATCCGCCCGGAGAAGCTGGGCGATGCGGTGCAAGCGATCCGTACGCTTGGTTTCCGTGGTGTGAATGTGACGATTCCGCATAAGGTTGCGGTGATGCAATATTTGGATGTATTAGACGAGAGTGCAGTAGCTGTTGGTGCAGTCAATACGATTGTTAATGATAGCGGAGTGCTCACCGGATATAATACGGATGGGATCGGTTATGTGCGTTCACTCAAAGCGGAAGCTATTTCTGATTTGTCTGGTGTGAAGATTATGGTTATCGGGGCCGGTGGAGCAGCAAGAGGAATTGTTGCCGCACTACTTCAGGAGAAGCCTTCTTCAATCATTATTGCTAATCGCAGTGTTGATAAGGCAGAGGACTTGGCGACACAGTGCCGGAGCCAAGGGAATGTCATCGGGGTTAGCATGAACGAAGTAGCAGAAATGCTAAGTGGTGTAGACGTGCTGATCAATACTACCTCCGTAGGTATGTATCCTCATATGGATGAGACACCGATAGATCCTGGACTGCTTCGTGAAGGAATGGTCGTAAGCGATCTGATTTATAATCCGCTGCGTACGCGGCTATTGTTGGAAGGACTCGAACGGGGCTGTACGATTCATGGAGGCCTTGGTATGTTTGTCTATCAGGGAGCTTATGCACTGGAGTATTGGACAGGGCAGCCTGCACCTACGGAAATCATGCGGCAGACCATTGTCGATTGTTTGGGTGGAAATGAGTAAGAAATGGATTCATCAAGTTAGGGTAATAATAGGTAATAATATATGTTAATTAAGGAGTTATTCATTTATGTTAACTGGTAAACAAACACGGTATCTTCGTTCATTGGCGCACCATCTCGATCCTATTTTTCAAGTGGGCAAAGGTGGAGTAAATGATCACCTCGTACGCCATATTGAAGAAGCTATTGAGAAGCGCGAGCTTATGAAGATTAGTATACTGAGCAATAATATTGAGAATCCCAAGGAAATCGGTGCTGCTCTGGCTGAACAATCGGGTTCTGAGCTTGTGCAAGTGATCGGTAAGACTGTCGTTCTGTACAAAGAATCACGTGATAACAAAACCATTGAGCTGCCGCGTTAATAGCTGTAAGTATACCTTACCGAGGAGGTCGTCCTCTTGAAAGTTGGAATTATGGGAGGTACCTTTGATCCTCTTCATATCGGTCATATGATGGCAGCGGAAGCCGCAAGAGATACTTATGGGCTGCAAGAGGTATGGTTTATGCCTTCACATATTCCGCCTCACAAACATGAGGCGGGTGTATCTGGAGAAGACCGACTAGCCATGGTGCAGGAAGCGGTGAAGAATCACGAAGCTTTTTGCACATTAGATTGGGAAGTTGTCAGAGGTGGCGTCTCCTATACCTATGAGACCATAAGACGTCTGCAAGAGGAGTATCCGCATTTCGATCTATATTTCATCATTGGAGCGGATATGGTCCAGTATTTGCCGAAATGGAACGAGATTGAAGAACTGGTGCAACGGCTTACATTTATTGGTGTGGGTCGTCCGGGAACACCTCTTGATCTGGATGCATTGCCAGACTTTATAGCAAAAAAGGTATTGCTTGCAGATATGCCACTGGTTGATATTTCGTCAACGATGTTAAGAGAACGGGCGGCAGCAGGTAAATCTATTCGTTATATGGTTCCAGAGGCAGTGTTCGATTATGTTCAAAGGAGTGGATTGTATGGCATACAGCCGCGAAGCGCTGATTGAGGCGGTCTCCGCACAGATGCCTGATAAGCGCTGGAAGCATACACTCGGCGTGATGGAGACATCTATTCAACTGGCGAAGCAATATGGTGCTGACCCTGAGCGTGCAGAGACAGCAGCAATTCTGCATGATGTGGCCAAGTATTGGCCAGTTGAGCGTATGAAGGAGATCATTGAACAAAATCAATTAAATTTGGATCTTCTGGTGTATGACAAGCAGATGTGGCATTCGGAAGTAGGCGCCTTTGTAGCTGAGAAAGACTATGGGATTACGGATCCAGATATTATCAATGCGATTCGTTTCCATACCTCAGGCCGTGAAGACATGAGTTTACTTGAAAAGATCGTCTGCCTAGCTGACTACATCGAGCCTGGGCGTGATTTTCCCGGGGTTGATAAAATACGCGAGAAGGCACAAGTAAGTTTGGAAGAAGGATTAGTCGCTGGGTTCGATTCTACGATTAGTTTGTTACTGGAGAAACGCCGGGTGATTTTCCCCTTAACGGTACTGGCGCGTAATGATTTAGTTAGAATATTGGAGGATAAAATATGAGTGTACAACCAAGCAAGCTGTTAGAACTGGCCCTTAAGGCTGTTGAAGATAAAAAAGCAATGAACGTCGTGGCACTAGATCTACGTAATGTTTCACCAATCAGTGATTACTTTATCGTATGTCACGGTAACTCGGATATTCAGGTACAGGCGATCGCTACCGAAGTCCGTAAAGTGGTTCATGAAGCAGGCGGAGTGATCAAAGGGATTGAAGGCATGGATTCAGCACGCTGGGTGCTGATGGATCTTGGCGATGTTATCGTTCATATATTCCACCGCGATGAGCGTGAATATTACAATATCGAGCGTCTGTGGTCCGATGCCAAGGTTGTGGAGACTGTATGAGCCTGATTGCAGGAACTACGGTTACACTTCATGTAGAGCGGGAAGTTTCCCCATACGGATTTTTTCTGAATGCTGGAGACCAAGATGTTATGCTGCATTATACGGAGCTGACAGAGAAGGTAAAAGCCGGCGATAAAGTTGAAGTTTTCATTTTCTTTGATACCGAGGACCGTCTTGCGGCAACTATGAAAAAACCATTTCTTACGCTGGGCGAGATGGCGTTATTGGAAGTGGCTGATATTCATCCGCGTCTGGGCTGCTTTTTGGAAATGGGTCTTGGACGTCAGCTGCTGCTGCCTATCCGTGAGCTTCCAGAGCTTCCAGAGCTGCGTCCGCAGGTTGGGGACTATGTGTTTGCGATCATGGAGCATGATAAACAGGGGCGTCTGCGTGCTAAGCTGGCCGGAGAACAGGAGCTTGCTCCTCTAGCTCTGCCTGCACCTGAATCTTGGATGGGACAGACTGTAACAGCCCGAGTGTATAAGCCGCTGCAAATGGGTACTTTTGTACTTGTGGATGCGGGTGTGTTAGGCTTTGGAATTATCGGTATGGTCCATTCATCGGAGCGGAGCCGTCTGCTGCGTCTTGGTGAGCAGTTTGAAGCACGTGTCTCTCATATCCGTGAGGATGGACGCGTTAACCTTTCTATGGGTCTTCGTAAAGAAGTGGGGATGGATGTAGATTCTGCCGCACTTTTGGAGTTCTTAAATGCTCGTCCAGGTGGAGCAATGCCTTATTCCGATGCTACGCCGCCAGATATTATCAAACAACGATTCGGAATCAGCAAATCCGCCTTCAAGCGTGCACTTGGGAAGCTGATGAAGGAAGGCCATATTACTCAAAAAGAGAATTGGACTTATCTTGTTGCTAAGGATAATGAAGACGGAACAACCGAAGTGCAAGAAGAAACGACGGATTAAGTTCACGATTCAATAGACGGAATTTATAAAATGTTGTTATAGAAAGCGGTGTAATTGTGTCTTCCTATGGGAAATTTGCTTATGTATACGATGAGCTTATGGCAGATATGCCGTATCCAGATTGGATATCCTTTGCTGAAGCCGCATGGAGTAAATACGGCAAACCGTTAACTGTAGCCGAGCTTGGCTGCGGAACAGGAAGTATTACAATTCCTTTGGCGGGTTCAGGATATCATATGACCGGAATCGATTTATCTTCTGATATGCTCTCAGTGGCACAGCGCAAAATGGAGGAGCATCCCCAGGGACGGCGTTTTTTGCGCGAAGGCAGTGTTCGTTGGATTAGGCAAAACATGAAGGAATGGGAGCTTCCGGAGCTGGTGGATTCTGTAATTTCCTTTTGTGATTGTCTGAATTATGTGTTGGAAGAGGATGACATCAGCGCTGTTTTTGCCAGTACCTATGCAGGGTTAAAGCAAGGCGGAACCTTCCTGTTCGATGTGCATCATCCAAACACACTAATTCGTTATGAAGAAGAACAGCCCTTTATTCTGGACGAGCCATCTGTTTCTTATATTTGGACTTGTGAGATGGATGTTCCACGCCGCGAAATTGAACATCATTTGTCCATTTTTGCCCGTGAAGACGGACATAGCGATCGCTATCGCCGATTCGAAGAGACCCATATTCAGCGTGCCTACGATCCTAACTGGATGAAGGAAGAGCTGCTTAAGGCTGGGTTTAGTGATGTGAAGATCTACGCCGATTTCGAGTGGGTAGAGGCAGAAGATGATGCTGAACGATTATTTTATGTAGCTATAAAATAATTATTCAAATCCTAAGAGGGGCTGTCCCATAAGCTATGAAAATAGCTGCTGGGACAGCCCCTTTTTTTGACTTTAGCTTATTGATGGGGGAAGCGAGTGGAATGCTGCTGTTGGAAGCACATTGGTTGACGCTGCTGGAAACAAGTAGGTTCCCGCTCTCGAATGCTCATGCATTACCGCCGGCGTGAGTGTGTTGGTTTTCACTATCGAATGCTCATGCATCACCGCTGTCGTGAGTGTGTGGATTCCTGCTCTCGAATGCTCATGCATCACCCTTTGCGGAAGTGTGTGGGTTTTGACTACCCAACACACATGCATGCACAACTACCATCAGATATACGCATTTGTAGTAGCTATCGGACCCAGCTGACCTTATACGCAGCACTTTCCAATATTTTGGGTGCTATCGGACTCCATTGCAGCTATTGGCTTGAAATACGTCCAATATTGGTCATTTTCCAATGGATAGCGTCACTGGAGTCCGAAAACATGCTCCAAGAGCTAAAAATATGCAAATAACGTCATCTGGGTCCGTAGCCACGTGAGATACCTGAGATACGTGAGATACGTAAGCTACGTGAGATGATGGAGACAAGGTTGGAGCAACCAGCCAGCGCTCCAAACATAAACAGCGCTTCTCCGATATCAGGAGAAGCGCTGTTTTTTTATGACGTCATCCGTTGGAGCAGCTTGTAATTGCGCCAACATAAGAAATACAAAATCAACCGGGCAGTGTTCATACCACCCGGCATCTTCCAATCCTTACCGATGCTCAAACAGATCAATGGCACCCAATACGACATGAGCCAGACCAAATCCAAGTACGCCTGTTGCTGCCATCTTATACTTGCTTCCAAGAAAAGCGGCGCTAGAAGCGGTTACGACGGTTCCAAGAACAGCGGGAATTAGACCTTCACGCATTCGAAACACTCCTTCTCGGTGGTTTGGGAGACAAAGTTATTATGGTTCAATATCGAAAAAATATACGAAGCACAAAAAGACCCTAGATCAGCCTTAACTGAATCTAGGGTCTTCTTATTTAAATCAGGGTTGGTTACTCTGCTATTATAACAGCGTTACGAGGAAGGCCCTCTCCAACTTCATGTACATCATATAACACACGTGCCAGTAGGTCCTGGCTATAATTGCCGAAATGTTTTCCGTAAATCGTGAGTCCACGTTTGTTTGTAGGCTTGTCGGTTACTGCGATACGGAATGTGAGTTCACTTTTGTAATCCAATTGGATATCATCAAGGGTCACATCAGAAATCCGACAGCCATCAATAAAGCTGCCTTCATTATTGATACGGATCAGCTTCAGCATACCGTATTGGTTTAGGTGCGGAGGCCACCAATCGGGGTTAAATGTTCCCCGGGTATCTCCGAAATCGCCAGGGCTAGTCCAGAATCCGATTTCAATTCCATTTAAATAGAAATAAAGGTCGGACGGATAGTTATCGTTAGACCCAGGAGCTTCAGAGCCGATCTCCATCGAGAACTGAATTTCGCGGAACGTTTGGTTGGCTTTAAGGTAGTTCGGAATTCTATATTCGAGGAACCCTTCAGCCATCCAAATAATTTCGGATTCAATTCGCTGCGGATCTGCAAAATAACGCGGCTCGTCGAAATCCCCGATGATGCTGTCTTTGGTAGCCAGTCCACAAGTTGGAACAGCCTGATAGTTACTGTAATGACCTACTTGAATTTCCACTTCGTAAAGATTATCAACATCCTTGCTGCGAAGGTCAACAATAAGCTTGTCTTTATTTAAGTAGCAGACCTTTTGAATACCGTGTTTACCCACTGACGTGTTTATCTCAATGAGACCGCTTTCTTCTAACTTTTTAATATGCATGGTGATGGCGCCGTTGCTGAGGTTTAGTTTCTTGGCAATTTCATTCAGGTTCAAGGCTTGATTGGTGGCCAGGAGCTCTAAAATGAGGATTCTAATTTCTGAGCTTAGTGCCTTAAAAATTTCTAATCCACTCATTAAATCTTTAATATAGATCATTTTATCAATACCTTCTTCCGATTACGTCATAAATTATACTATTTTATAAAATTATAAACTAATAAGGCATATAAATAAAGTATACTTCCTTATTTTGTAGAATGTACGAATATAAGAGGGGTTTTTGGCGTGATTTTTATTTGATTTAGTAAAATTTAAATGAATGAAGAATTAATCTAAAGAAAAAGGCTGTTATTTCGCCATAATTCATTTATTCTGAGTTTAATTTCATATAAATATAAAAAGGTTTATAGAAATATATTTACAAGGCTTTTTATATATGTTATTTTATATTGTAAGCGAATACATATTTTTTCATTTTAAATTTAATATTTATTGCTACTCAAGCTGTTGCTATTTCTGAGGTGATAATCTAATGGTAAAAAAAACAACAGATCTTGTCTTTCCAAGTTCCCCGGGGAACATGCCAATGTATGATTTATCAGTGATTGATATCGAGTCTTTATGGACGATTCACAACACACATGATCCAGGCATTATTAAAACAGATGAGGGTTACTATGTTTTTTCTACCGACATAAGAGTTGGAGGAGAATTACGTCCAGGCGTAATGGTTCGGAAATCACAGGATCTTATCCATTGGGAATGGGTTCATTATGCGCTGCCGGGAATTCCCCAAGTTGCGAAGGAATGGGCAGGGGCTACTAATTTATGGGCACCCGATGTGGTGAAATATGGTGATCAGTACCGAATGTATTACTCGGCCTCCTCTTTCGGAAGTAGACAATCGCTAATCGGACTTCAAACTTCATCTTCTATTGAGGGACCTTGGACCGACGAAGGTGTAGTGATTCAGACGCGTGCTGAAGATTCACTGAATGCAATTGATGCCAATGTGCTTACCGATGCAGATGGACGAATGTGGATGGTGTATGGTTCTTTTTTTGGTGGAATTCATATCATTGAGCTGAATACGCAAACGGGCAAACCGAAGCAAGAAGGTTTTGGTACGCTGATCGCTAAACGGGATAATACCATTAAAGATGGAGCAGTTGAAGGACCGTACATAGTGTATAACGAGCAATTCAAAAAATACTATTTGTTCGTCTCCTATGACTCCCTGTTTGAGGATTATAACGTTCGTGTCGCTCGTGCAGATACTATTACCGGCCCATATGTGGATTATAACGGACGAGATATGACTGATAGTGTGCATCAACCCCGATATGAGGTCGGCAATAAAATACTGGGTGGCTATCGCTTTGGACAAGATCCAGGTTGGATTGCTCCCGGTCATAACTCAGTTCTTCATGAGGATGGGAGCTATTATATAGTTCATCATGCACGTGGTGAAATCGATAAACATTGGTCCTATTTACAGGTTCGTCGAATTCTGTGGACAGAGGATGGTTGGCCTGTTGTATCTCCAGAACGGTATGCGGGTGAAGTCGAACAGGATATTCCAGAACAGCTAATCGCAGGACAGTGGGAATGGATTGTAATGGACCCCTCAGCGGATGGCCAGATTCAGTCTGCCGTCATAAGTCTATCCTCTGACTTTAAGCTGGAAGGTGCGAATGGAAAGGGAAGCTGGTCTTTTGATGGATGCAGAGTCCTGACCTTGGTCTGGAATGATGTTGTCGAGGGTAGAGGCCGGATAGAGAAGGTGCAATTGCTTCCGTCATGGGATTGGGAGAAAGAAACTCAGACCCTTGTATTTACTGGATTAAATGAAAACGGAATTTCCATCTGGGGTAAGCAAAAGAATGGAGAAGAGAATAGATGACTACGATCAAGCTACATGCAGGTAAAGGAATTAATAAGATCAGCAAATATCTATATGGTCATTTTGCTGAGCATTTGGGCAGATGTATCTATGATGGGATCTATGTGGGGGAAGATTCACCGATTCCGAACACCAAGGGCTTCCGCAATGACATCCTAGCAGCACTCAGAAAAGTTAATATTCCTGTCCTTCGTTGGCCGGGGGGCTGTTTTGCCGATGAGTATCATTGGAAGGATGGCGTCGGTCCAAAAGAAACCCGTAAGCGGATGGTGAATACCCACTGGGGCGGTGTTGTCGAGAATAATCATTTTGGGACGCATGAATTTTTTGAATTATGTGAGTTGCTGGATTGTGAACCGTATATTTGCGGGAATGTTGGCAGTGGCACTGTTCAGGAGATGTCGGAGTGGGTTGAATATATGACCTTTGAAGGCGAATCACCGATGGCGGACTGGCGTCGTGAAAATGGGCGTGAAGAGCCGTGGAAATTGAAGTATTTTGGTGTAGGTAATGAGAACTGGGGCTGCGGCGGCAATATGCGTCCAGAATATTATGCAGATTTGTACAGACGTTACCAGACATATGTGCGCAATTATGGTGAAAATCAGATCTATAGAATCGCTGGTGGCGCCAACGTTGATGATTATAATTGGACGGAAGTGTTAATGCGCGAAGCTGGACGGTTTATGGATGGTCTCAGTCTTCATTCGTATACGATTCCTGGAAGCTGGGAAGAGAAACGTTACGCTTTAGGTTTTGACGAAGCCGAATGGTTTGAGACTATGCAAAAAACCTTGCATATGGATGAATTAATTACTAAACATTCAGCGGTTATGGATAAATATGACCCGGATAAGCGGGTTGGAATGATTATAGATGAGTGGGGAACCTGGTTCTTAAATGAACCTGGTACGAATCCAGGGTTCCTGTATCAGCAGAATACACTCAGAGATGCATTGGTAGCAGGGGTAACGCTGAATATTTTCCAAAAGCATAGCAGTCGTGTGCAAATGGCGAATTTGGCTCAAGTGGTCAATGTACTGCAGGCTCTTATCCTGACGGAGGGCGACAAGATGATTCTAACGCCTACCTATCATGTATTTGAAATGTACAAAGAGCATCAGGATAATGAACTGCTTGAAGTTACTATTGAGAGCCCTGATTATACGTTTGGGGAGCTTACAATTCCACAGATTAGCGTTTCTGCATCTCGTGATACGAATGGAAAAGTCTATGTTTCACTCTGTAACCTGAGCCATAATGACAGCGCATTGCTAAGTATTGGTATTGAAGAGGTTACCTTTAGCAAAGTGACAGGTCAGATTTTAACGCATTCCGTGCTGGGAGCGCACAATACGTTTGCGGCACCGGATACAGTTACTCCTGTAGCTTTTGAGGGTGCGTCTTTATTAGGTGAAAAGCTGAGCTGCGAGCTTCCACCTGCTTCCGTGGTAGTCTTGACTCTGGAATAACATCATGTCAGAGAACCAAGAAAAAAACCGTCGCTGCAAAAGCTGTGATGAGAACATGAGAATAAGCCCAAAAAAACTGGAGCGTTTAATAGAAATAGCCACTAAAGAAAGACCTTTAGCGCCGGAGGGGCAATATTTGCTGCGTATTGAACATTGCCGAGATTGCTCTGGCCTGCAATTTGGTAGCACTTGCCGTTATTGTGGCTGTCTCGTAGAGGTAAGAACAAGATTGCAGGACTCTACTTGCCCTTATCCCTCGGCACCTCGCTGGTAGTTACTAAGTTTTTAAAAAGGACGTGAAAATCATCAAACAAAATTTGTTAGCTGCTACGCCCCCGATGGGCTGGAATAGTTGGGATTGTTACGGAGCCAGTGTAAATGAAGAAGAAGTAAGAGGCAACGCAGAATATATGGCTACCCATTTGGAGGACTTTGGTTGGGAATATGTAGTTGTGGATATTCAGTGGTATGAGCCTGGGGCGAATTCTTCGCAGTATCGCAACTTTGTACCGCTGGTTATGGATGAGTACTCCAGACTTCAACCTGCTGAGAACCGGTTTCCTTCCGCAGCGGGAGGCAAAGGGTTCGCGCCACTCGCTGAATATGTACATGGATTGGGTTTGAAATTCGGCATACACATTATGCGCGGAATCCCGCGTCAGGCTGCTCATGCGGCCAGTGCCATTCTAGGATCTGAGCAAACCGCACGCGATGTGGCTCACCCAAATTCTATTTGTCCATGGAATACAGACATGTATGGAGTAGATGCTTCAAAAGAAGGCAGTCAGGCGTATTATGACTCGCTGTTCCAGTTGTATGCCAGTTGGGGTGTGGATTATGTGAAAGTGGATGATATTGCCGCTTCTCGCATTTATGGATATCACAAAGAAGAAGTTGCTATGATCCGTAAGGCTATTGACCGCAGCGGTCGCAAGATGGTGCTCAGTCTTTCGCCTGGACCTGCTCCAGTGGAAGAGGCTGAACACTTAACCGGACACGCTAACCTTTGGAGAATGACCGATGACTACTGGGATCATTGGCATTTGCTGCGCGGGATGTTTGAGCGCTGTGAGAAATGGGCTCCTTATGTGCAGCCGGGCCATTGGCCGGATTGTGACATGCTGCCGTTAGGTCATCTGGGCATTCGTTCTGTAGATGGCGGGGGAGACCGGTTCACGCGGTTTACTCATGACGAGCAGGTCACCATGATGACACTTTGGAGTATTTTCCGCTCCCCGTTAATGTTTGGAGGAGAACTTCGGGACAATGATGATTGGACATTATCTTTATTGACCAATAAGGAAGTGCTTCATCTGCATCGTTATGGTAAAGGCGGCAGACAGGTAGCGCTAAATGAGGAGCATGCGATCTGGACATCTGAGGATGAACAAGGTAACCATTATGTAGCTTTGTTTAATCTTAGCGATGAAGCCTTAACGCTACAGGTGTCGTTCGAGCAGCTTAAGGTTTCAATTCCTAGTACTATACGTGATCTATGGCAAAGCCGCGATTTGGAAGTGGTTAACGAAGGTATTTCTCAAACTCTTCCACAGCATGGTTCTGTATTGTTAAAGTTTAAATAGAGGAGAGAGATTATGAATACGAGTGTAGAATATAAAAATCCATTGGTGGAGCAACGTGCTGATCCATGGGTATATAAACATACAGATGGTTATTACTACTTCATTGCTTCTGTCCCAGAATACGACCGGATCGAAGTGCGGAGAGCATCAACTATCGAGGGATTGGCTGCTGCAGAACCGGTTGTAGCTTGGCGTAAATATGAGACGGGTCCGCTCAGTGCAAATATTTGGGCACCAGAGCTCCATTATATTGACGGGAAATGGTACATTTACTTTGCGGCGGCGCGTACTACGGAGACTAAGGATGGATTATTCGATCACCGTATGTTTGCTCTTGAGAATGAATCTGCTAATCCTTTAGAAGGAACATGGGTAGAAAAAGGCCAGGTAAAAACCGCCTGGGAATCCTTTGCATTGGATGCAACCACCTTCCAACACAAAGGGAAATTGTATTATGTATGGGCACAGAAGGATCTGAATATTGAGGGGAATTCTAATCTGTATATTTCGGAAATGAGTAATCCATGGACGCTAACCGGTCCGCAGACCATGATTGCTACTCCTGAATATGACTGGGAGATTATTGGATACAAGGTAAACGAAGGAGCTGCAGTGCTTAAACGTAACGGCCGTATCTTTATCAGCTTCTCGGCTAGCGCTACGGACTTCAATTACTGCATGGGACTTTTGGTTGCAGATGAGGACAGCGACCTGCTGGATGCCACTTCATGGACAAAACTGCCGGAACCGGTATTTCAGACCAATGAAGAGAATGGACAATATGGGCCGGGTCATAACAGCTTTACTGTAAATGAAAATGGGGAAGATGTACTCATCTACCACTGCCGCAATTATAAAGAAATTACCGGCGATCCACTGTACGATCCGAACCGTCATACTCGTGCTCAAGTCTTCTATTGGAATGAAGATGGTACGCCGAATTTTGGGGTTCCCGTTAAGGATGCTGCTAAACAATAATTCGTTGAGTATATAAAAAAGAGGGTTACTCATAAGCCATGTACATGGCTGCTGAGTAACTCTCTTTCTTATGTTGCACCTTAAGGTATATATTGTTGAACGATAGAAGTAATTACGCCATCCTGAATGGTGATGTGATACGGGAACTGGCTCAAGTCGATGACATCCGTTTTATTAAATTGATCCATAAATTGCTGTAAGGTGATGGACTCATTCCAGTTGATATCCAAGTCATCCATATTGCCATTGTGATCAAAAATTTGCATCGTCACTGTGGCGTTATCCGCAATCGGATAAGTTGTCAGAGTATCGACATCATTTACAATATAATAACTGTCTGGAGCTCCGCCTATTTCTGCTGCAGCTTCTGGATCTCTTTCAGCAAAGATTCGATCGGCATCAGCACCCTGATACCAGTTTATTTCATCGGTCGTACCGGAGAGCTTGCCATGGTCGGATTCAATAGTATGAAAGTAAACTGTTTGATGCTGGGTCTTGTCACTATCTTGCGCATCTACCCGTGTTCCAACGGTACTTGCAGAAGTAATGAGGGAAAGAAACAACAGAACAACAACCGGTAACACATACGCTGACTTTTTCTTAAACATTATTAATCTCCCCCTTGAGATATGTAAGACGTTGTATAAAACTGTATAAAACTTATTACCCGCTCTGTTTTTTCTTAAACGGGTTTTATATTACTCTTTACGTGAGAAGAGCAGTTTTTGTTGCATTTTTTTAAAAGTTTTTTTAAAAAGCAATGAGAAGTCACGAGTTCCCTAAAATGAATAGTAAAAGCTTGTCTCCTCGGGCATATTAAAATATCAAAACATGCAGATTAGGGGGAGCAGCGAATGGGCGGAATACTACGGATTTATAGGAACGATTGGCGTAACTTATTCAGAGTTCCTGTGGCCGTATTGCTGGTTGCCGCTTTGGTGGTATTGCCCTCCGTGTATGATTGGGTGAACGTTGCGTCAGTATGGGATCCTTATAGCAATACTTCTGGCATTAAAATTGCTGTTACCAGCTTAGATGAAGGTACTAAGGTGCAGGAGAAGGATTTTAATATCGGCAATGAGGTCATGGAAAGTCTTCGGAGCAATAAAAACTTGGGCTGGACCTTTGTAGATGCAGAGACTGCACATAATGGTGTCAAACGCGGAGACTACTATGCCAGTATTGTTATCCCTGCTAATTTCTCCAAACGAATGACTGGAATTCTTGAAGGAACGATTGTGAAGCCGGAGATCGAATATACCGTCAATGAAAAAATAAATGCGATTGCTCCTAAAATCACGGATAAAGGTGCCACTTCAATCACCACACAGATCAGTGAGAATTTCACGGAAACGATTAGTGAGACGGTATTTACTGTTTTAAGTCAAATCGATAAGGAATTTCAATCTGAATTGCCCATTATACGCAAGGTAGAAAAAGGATTGTTTAAATTAGAGGCGAGTCTGCCAGAAATTGAAACCGCAGGTAAACGAGTATTGAAAATCCAGGAAAATTGGCCGCAGATTCATGCCTCAGCAGAGCGTATTTCCACATTGGAGAATAAGCTGCCAGAGGTGGAAAAAGCGGGTGAGGCTTTAGAGAAAATTGCTGAGCATTGGCCGCAAATCGCGAGTACCTTAGAACATTTAGGGGGGCTACAGGACAAGCTGCCCAAGATTGAAGAAGCGGCACAGCTAATCGTTCAACTTGATAACCATTATGGTGAAGTTGAACAGATCATGGCTCAGGCCTCGCAAGGTCTTACGGAAGCGCATAAAATCGTTAATGCTGCCTTAACAGCACTGCCTGAGGCAGAAAAGATTGCTTCAGCCGGAAATGATTTTGTTCTGGAGCTTCAACAATTTTTGGAGAAGAGCAGTGCTGCATTTGAAGCTGTTCCAGCAGCTATCAAACAGAATCTTAATCTCCTACAGCAAACGGAGAACTCGGTGGTCAAGCTTGCTGAACAGTTAAAGGGAGAGGATAACGAGCCGCAAGCTGTACGTGAGCAGTTGGAGTTACTCTCAGCACAGTTGGCTGCAGGAAGCAGCGTGATTGAACACACACTTTCTATGTTAAATGCATTGAACACATTTTCACCTGAAACAGTGCCTATTGCTGATCTTGCAGCATTGAAAGGTGTAGACAGTGTTTTGAACAGTCAGAAGTCCTTGGTAAATGCTATGACGGCTGACCTTCAGAATAAGGATAACGCTGATTCCAGTGCAATTAACCCATTGTTCCTAAAGTCTGGTCTTGGGAAGCTGGCAATTGCGAAGCTTATCTCAGGGTATGATTCGTCGACTATCCCTGCCATAAAAAATACACTGGAGCAAATAACTTCGGCGGCAGATGTCACAGCCACCGCATTGCAGCAGGTGCCAGATCGCTTACCCGCGCTGGGTACCCTGCTGGAAGAGACAATGTCGGCGATTGAGTTCGGGCAGACAAGCTTAGCTAGTCTGCAGCAGGATTTGCCAGCTATACGCGAAGCGGTCCACACAGCAGCCAGTGGGGTTGCCGATCAGACCCAGGGCTTTGGTGCTTTCATCCGAGATACACTTCCGCTATTGGAGAGCAGCTTACCTACTGCAGGGGAAAAGATACAACAAGCTGCGAATTTCGTGCGTCAGGATCTGCCTACCGTAGAAGAGCGGGTTCATCAGGTCTCGGAGTTGATTCGTACAGGACTCCCCCGTGCGGATAAAGGAGTGGCGCTTGCCGCAGATTTGGTGAGAAATGATCTTCCAGTACTGGAAGACTCGATTCGAAAAGCCGCCTCCACGATCCGCCAAATTAAAGAGGAGATTGATCTGGGGGAAATTGCGCAACTGCTCGGAGGAGATATTAAGAGCAAAAGTGATTTTTTGGCCAATCCGGTAGTGTTAAAAGAGAATAAGTTATATCCCATTCCGAATTACGGCTCAGCAATGACTCCTTTTTATGTTGTACTTTCCTTATGGGTCGGAGGCACACTGCTTGTCTCTCTTCTCCGCACAGGTGTGGATACGGGAGGCCTAACGTACAAAAGATATCAATTGTATTTTGGCCGCCTGCTGACCTTCCTTACGGTGGGAATTCTTCAGGGACTGGTGGCTGTCCTTGGCAACATTTTTATTCTGCACTGTTACGTGGTGAATAAGGTGTGGTTTGTACTTTTTGGAGTGTTAATCAGCATCGTGTTCGTAACCATTGTATTTACCCTTGTCGCTGTATTTGGCAACCTGGGAAAAGGGATAGCGATCGTATTTATGGTGCTTCAATTCTCTAGCTCTGGCGGTACATTTCCGATTAGTACGACTGGGCGTTTTTTTCAAATATTAAATCCGTATATGCCGTTTACCTATGCAATTAGTCTGATGCGGGAGGCGGTTGGGGGAATTCTGCCGGAAGTGGCGATTCGTGATGTAATTTATCTGATTATCTTCGGTGTGCTGGCATTCTTGCTGGCATTACTCCTCAAGAAACCACTGGAGCCGTTTATCCATAAGGCATCTGAACAAGCCGAAGAGTCCAAATTGATTTCCTAAAGAAAAAGAGGATGTACCTAAGCCATGGTGATGGTTTTTGGCACAACCTCTTTTGTGTATTATATGGAATTGTGCAAAAGGTTATCTGGCAGGAGCAAAATCAGCTACCGGCTTAAGAATCTCTTCGATGTGCTGTAAAGTATCTGCGGAGAGTACTGCATCTACAGCTTTGGCGTTCTCTGCAACTTGTTCTGGCTTACTGGCACCAATTAATGCTGAACTTACACCAGGCTGGCGTAGAATCCATGCCAATGCCAATTGCGACAGCTTCAGGTCTAAACTGTGAGCGAGTTCATCCAGCTGTCCAACCACAGACAACACATCATCACGGAGGTAGCTGGAGATTACACCATTAACTGAATTATCCGCTGCACGGGTTCCTGCTGGAGGTTGTTGTCCCGGTTTATATTTGCCAGTCAGAATTCCTTGCGCTAGTGGAGAGAAGACCACTTGACCCAGCCCCTCACGCTGGGATACTTCAAGGACCTCGTCTTCAATATAACGTTCGAACATATTATAGATAGGTTGATTCGAGATCAGTGGACGCAGATTCAGTCTGCGGCTGATACCAGCAGCATTGGAGATTTGGGCTGCGCTCCATTCGCTAACAGCGGAGTAGAGAATCTTACCTTGAGCCGTCAGATCATCCAGCGCGCGTAGAGTCTCCTCTACAGGGGTCTCTGTATCAAAGCGATGACAAAAATACACATCAATATAATCGGTGCCTAAGCGGCGGAGGCTGGCTTCACATTGCTCCATAATATGCTTGCGGGACAAACCACGGTTATTAACATCGTCTCCCATGGGGAAAAAGACTTTTGTACTTAGCACATAAGATGATCTTTCATAGGAGCGTAGAGCAGCCCCCATCGCTTTTTCGCCTTCACCAAGGTTATATGCATTAGCCGTATCAAAGAAATTGATACCGCATTCAAAAGCT
This sequence comes from Paenibacillus sp. FSL H7-0716, assembly GCF_038002705.1. Taxonomy (NCBI): domain Bacteria; kingdom Bacillati; phylum Bacillota; class Bacilli; order Caryophanales; family Paenibacillaceae; genus Paenibacillus; species Paenibacillus sp. FSL H7-0716. The sequence continues at coordinate 63,081 of NZ_JBBODA010000003.1, read as the reverse complement.
TTGCTGATACAAGCATCGGCTGCCTTTTGCTCTGCTGCTGTTCCATATGTAAGCCAACTGCCTAGTCCGATCTCGCTGATTTTGAGCCCTGAATTGCCTAGTCTTCTATATTTCATTTTTCTCTTTCCTCCTTGTATTCTATATGATAACTTTACTTGTATTATAGGAGACATTCAAGTTGAATGATTAATATACTAGTAATCAAGGAGATGAAAGATTCAATGACTAATCCAGCTACTAAAAAATCAAAAGTGATCTTATTTCAGGGTGACTCCATTACGGATGGGAATCGGGGTCGTGATGAAGACCCGAATCATATTCTTGGACATAGCTATGCGTATATCATCGGAGGCAAGCTAGGGAATGAGCGGGCAGAAGAGAATCTGGTATTCTATAACCGCGGAGTGAGCGGAGATCGAATCTCCGATTTATATGCACGCTGGAATGAAGATGCAATTAGCTTGCAGCCTGACATCATTAGTATATTGATTGGGGTTAACGATATTTGGAGAATGATGAAAGGGGAACCAAGTGGAGTTACGGACCGTTTTGAACGCGCTTACCGTCACGTACTTGAAGAAACACGTGAAGTTCTGCCACATACGAAGCTGGTTTTATGTGAGCCTTTTATTTTAAATACCGGAGCTCCAGCTGAACAGTGGGCAGAATGGGAAGCGAAGATTAGACATTATCAGGGAGTGGTTAAGCAGCTGTCTGAGCAATTTGATACGGTCTATGTACCTTTACAGGATGCTTTCAATGCAGCTGCGGAGAGAGCAGAAGCAGCCTACTGGCTGTGGGATGGCGTTCATCCGACGACTGCCGGGCATGATCTGATTGCTGGGGAATGGCTGAAGGTCGTCTTGGAAAGTGGTCTTTTAAACAACTAAGTTATAAAGCCATTATCTCTCTTTATCTATGCACCTACTGATCACTCAGCGGGCGCATAGATAAGAGATACATGGTAATTATTTAAGAAATCGGTCCATTCCTCAGAAGGCTTCTGATCTGTAACGATATAATCCACTCTATCAAAGCTGAACAACTTAATGAACGCAGTCCGGTCAAATTTGGAGTGATCTACGAGCAGAACCACTTTATTTGCCTGCTGCTGCATAAGCACCTTCAGTTCACTTTCTTCTTCATTTGAATCGCTTAGCCCGCCTGTCATGGACAATGCTTTACAGCTGAATATGGCTACATCCACATTATATTTTCGAATCGTCTGTGAAGCGGTATTTCCAACAAAGGAGCTGGTCTCGGGGCCTAAAATTCCACCTGTGGAAATCAGCTTTTGACCGGAGTGTTGAAATTCGGATAATACCACCAGAGAGTTCGTAATAATTGTCAGATTGTTTTTCTCCTCAATAATTCTACGCAAGGCTTCAAACACCGTTGAGCTCGTATCCGTCACCAAGCTGTCTCCATCATTGATTAATTGCAGTACATTATCGGCTATGATTCGCTTCGCTTCAATATTGACCTGGTGTCTGCTGATATAGGAAGGATCTTCATTGGTATGGGCATTGAGAATGGCCCCACCATAATTTTTTTTGGCAAGACCTTCTTTGTCCAGTTTATCTAGATCCCGCCGAATGGTCTCTTCCGAGACGTTGAATTTTTGCGCTAGCTCTGCGACATGGACCTTCTTCTGTCTGTAAAGCTCTTTAATAATTAGATCCCGTCGTTCAAATGCTTTCATTCGTTCACTCACCTTTATATATAAATCGTCTGCTTTCTAGTGTACTACATTGTTGTTTAAATCTAAAAATAATTACATATTCACATAAAACCACAATATATAATAATGATATCACATAAAACCACACTTTTGTTTAGGTAATATGTTGTTTTATGTTGACTAAAGCGCTTGCAGATTTTATGATGAAGGAGAAATGGATCTATTAACGATGACTCTAAGATGATCTTGAGGAGGAACGGCATTGATAGAAAACTATCCGAAAATTGGTATCCGCCCAACCATTGATGGCAGAAGAAGAGGCGTTCGTGAATCACTGGAAGAGCAAACGATGGGCATGGCTCAGCGGGTGGCTAAGTTTATTGAAGCGAATTTAAGGTATCCGAATGGAAGTCCTGTAGAGTGCATCATCGCCGATTCTACGATCGGTGGTGTTAAAGAAGCTGCTGCTGCGGCTCAGAAATTCTCCGGGGCTAACGTAGGGGTGTCGATCACCGTGACGCCTTGCTGGTGTTATGGCTCAGAGACAATGGATATGGATTCATCCATTCCGCATGCCGTGTGGGGATTTAACGGAACGGAACGGCCGGGTGCTGTGTATCTAGCTGCTGTTCTCTCTGCGTATGCTCAAAAGGGAATTCCTGCGTTTGGTATCTATGGTGAAGATGTTCAAGAGTCTAGCAGTGAAGAGATTCCAGCGGATGTGCAGTCTAAATTGCTACAGTTTGCTAGAGCAGGCTTAGCAGTTGCTCAAATGAAGGGAAAATCATATTTATCTATGGGTTCTGTTTCGATGGGGATTGCGGGTTCCATTGTGAATGAACAATTTTTCCAAGAGTATCTGGGCATGCGCAATGAATATATCGATATGTCTGAATATGTCCGGCGCTTTGAAGAAGAGATTTATGATAAAGAGGAATTTAAGCGGGCGCTTGCGTGGACTAAAGAAAACTGCCAAGTTGGCGCCGATAATAATCCGCAGCATCTGCAAATCAGTGCAGAAGAGAAAGAGAAGCAGTGGGAGACCTGTGTGAAAATGACATTGATCGCCCGCGACCTGATGATCGGCAATCCGGTTCTCGCTGAGCTTGGTTTTGCGGAGGAAGCTAACGGCCACAATGCGATTGTTGGCGGTTTCCAAGGCCAGAGACAATGGACGGACCATTTCCCTAACGGCGATTTCATGGAGACGATGTTGAATTCCTCTTTTGACTGGAACGGTAAACGTGCACCTTATCTCGTAGCGACAGAGAATGACAGCCTGAATGGGGTAACGATGCTGTTCAATTATTTGCTTACGAATACAGCACAAATCTTTGCTGATGTCCGAACCTTCTGGAGTCCTGATGCTGTGAAGCGAGTGACGGGGCATCAATTGGAGGGAGAAGCAGCTCATGGAATATTGCATCTGATCAACTCTGGTTCGGCTGCGCTTGATGGCACAGGTGAGCAAAGGATAGAGGGTAAGCCTGCAATCAAACCTTTTTGGGAGATTACAGACGAAGAGGCTAAGGCTTGTCTAAGCAATACACAATTCCGGCCTGCTTCTCAAGAATATTTCCGGGGAGGCGGCTTCTCTACCGATTATTTAACCCAAGGCGGAATGCCGGTTACTATGGCTCGTTTGAACCTGGTGAAGGGGCTTGGACCTGTTCTTCAGCTTGTTGAAGGTCACACCGTAGAGCTGCCTGAAGAGGTTCATCATACTTTGGATCAGAGAACAGATCCGACATGGCCGACGACCTGGTTCGCTCCTAAGCTAACTAACAGTGGTTCATTCCAATCGGTATATGATGTCATGAATAATTGGGGCGCCAATCATGGGGCGATCAGTTATGGCCATATCGGGGCGGATCTGATTACGCTGGCGTCGATTTTGCGTATTCCAGTAAGTATGCATAACGTTGAGGAATCACGTATTTTCAGGCCACGGGTGTGGTCGTTATTTGGGACGGAGAATCTGGAAGGAGCAGATTACAGAGCCTGTCAGAATCTCGGACCGCTATATTAAAATCTTCTTGTGGAGCAGGTGTGCTTGAAATGGGTGATACGATTAAGCTTCTGGCTATGGATCTTGGCGCCAGTTCCGGAAGAGTGATGTTGGGATTGTATGACGGTAACACCCTTCGCATGGAAGAAATTCATCGGTTTGCTAATACGCCGGTGTATGTTGGCGGGCATTTGTATTGGGATGTTTTGAAGCTCTTCCACGAAATGAAAAAAGGAATCCAGAGAGCTTATAGGGCGCATGGAAAATTGAGGTCTCTAAGCGTGGATACTTGGGGAGTCGATTACGGTTTTATTGATAAAAGAGGGATGTTGCTCTATTCCTCCCATCATTATAGGGATAGGAGAATGGGAAGCCATCGTCTAGGGTTGGAGGCGCTGCTTCCACCAAGGGAGCAATTTAGCATTACAGGTATTCAACCGAGCTTGATTAATACGGTTTATCAGCTGTTTGCTGATTTTCAGGATAATGATTCTCTGCTAGAGGTCGCAGATACTATTTTAATGATGCCAGACCTGTTCCACTATTTATTCTCTGGTATCGCGGCAGCAGAAAGCACGATTTGGAGTACAAGTGGCTTAATGGATGCTGTATCTGGTGAAGTCTCCACTGAAGTATTCAGCAGGCTTAATATTCCGGTTGGTCTAGTGCCACAACGGGTTCAAGCGGGAACGGTTATTGGTTCTATCCTTCCGGTAATTCAAGAGGAGCTTAGCGTAGGTTCAATGGAGGTAATTGCGGGTGCTTCTCATGATACGGCTTCAGCAGTAGCGTCTATTCCTTATTCTCTAAAGGATGATGCAGCATTTATTAGCTGTGGTACATGGTCGTTAGTGGGCATGGAGACGCCTAAAGCTGTCATTACAGAGAAAAGCTATGAATACGGATTCACAAATGAGCAGTGTTACGGCCAATCTAATCGTTTGCTCAAAAATATAACGGGACTATGGATTTTGCAGGAGCTGCAAAGGAATTGGGCCGAAGCGGGAAAATACGTCAGCCAAGGCCAAATGGTTGAGCTAGCCGAAACTATAAATCATGCCCCAGCAATTATTGATCCGAATGATGAACTGTTTAGTACACCCGGCGTGATGACCCAGCGGATTAGAGAATATTGCGAACGAACAGGCCAGCAAGCCCCTTATACGAAAGCTGAGATTATACGCGTCATACTTGAGAGCTTAGCAGAGTCCTATCGCCATACGATTGACGAAATGGAAGAGATCACCGGCAAAAAAATCAATATCATTCATATGGTCGGTGGTGGGATTCAGAATGAATTGCTCTGTCAGCTTACCGCTAATATTACGGGGAGAAAAGTTGTAGCAGGGCCTGTGGAAGCCAGTGCAATTGGCAATATAATTATTCAACTGGCTGCCCTAGGGGAACTGGAAATCTGCGAGGGCAAGCAGGTAGTGGAAAGATCTTTTGCCTTTAAGACATATCAGCCTTCTTTGGTGAAGGTTTGTGAAAAATAGGATACGAGGAGAGAAACCCTATGGATACCTTGGAACAAAAATTACGTTTGCAGATTTGTGATATCGGGAGAAACCTGTTTAATAAAGATTTTATCGCGGCTAATGATGGGAATATTTCTGCTCGCTTATCAGAGAATGTAATTCTGACTACCCCCAGAGCGGTGAGTAAGGGATATTTAGAGCCTCACATGCTTGTAAAAGTGAATCTGCAAGGTGAAGTCCTTGAAGCAGCTGAAGGCTACAGACCCTCAACGGAAGCGAAAATGCATCTAAGAATTTATAATGAGCTGCCAGAGATGAAGGGTGTGGTCCATGCACATCCCCCGTATGCTACTGCATTTGCCATAAAAGGTGAGGCGCTCGACAAGATGATGATGCCAGAGTCGGTGATTATGATCGGAGATATTCCGTTGGCGGAATATGGAACACCATCGACGGAAGAAATTCCAGATTCACTGATGCCTTTCTTGGGCAAAAAAACTGCGGTCCTGCTCGAGAATCATGGAGCCCTTACATGGGGAGAAGATGTTATGGAAGCGTACTTGAACATGGAGCGGCTTGAGTATACCGCCAAGCTCACCTTCATTACCCGGATGATTGGCGGGGAGAGAGAATTGCCGCAGCATCGGATTGATGAGCTGGTAGCGTTGCGATCATTTTATGGGAAGTAAAGAGGTGCCTTATGTTAAAAGGAATTCCTAAGCTGCTCTCTCCGGAGCTGGTACGCATTCTGATGGAAATGGGTCATGGGGATGAGCTTGTATTGGCTGATGCGAATTATCCCGGACATTCGTTGAATCCGAGGGTACTGAGATATGATGGCATCGGTATTCCCGAACTGCTGGATGCCATCTTAGAGTTGTTACCTCTGGATCATTACGCAGAGCAACAGGTGGCTTTTATGGCAGTAGTTGCAGGAGATCCAACTGTGCCGGTTATCTGGTCCACATATGAGACAATCATCGCCAAACATGATGCTGAAGCCACGATTAAACATGAGGAACGTTTTGATTTCTATAACCGTTCTAAGCAAAGTTATGCAGTTATAGTTACTGGTGAAGAAGCGTTGTATGGGAACGTTATTCTTAAAAAAGGCGTTATTAAAAGTTAAAATAACGGAAACGAAGCCGCTAACCGCTTGGGTGACCAAGGAGTTAGCGGCTTTTTATGCTGCAAGGATAAGTATTTATAACCGGATTACTCGGTACTCATATGCACCAAGGGAGAGGGGACCGTTGGCCACGGATTTGCCTGAGAGAACATCATGTCCGTCCCGCGGGAGTGTGAGACTTCCCCCGTGTCCATCCATATTTACAAGGGTCCAGACTTCGGCAGCTTGGTCATCGCTTCTAGGGCAGACAAGGGTTCCCTTAGTGACATCACTGCGTAGGGTAACACCAGCACGTTCTGCATAATGATCAATGAGTTTACATAACATTAGGTTGCCTTCTTCACCGGCAGGCATTGAACCCAGCATAACAATAGTGCCTTGTCCGTAAGGCTGCTCCGTCAGGAAGGACAACCCCGGCGTCACCCCCTCCGTAATCATTCCGATACTGGAAACGGACTCTGAAACAGGTTCAAAAACAGAACTCCACAAGGACAAGGGAGCAGATAGACCAAAAGCGTGTCCAATCGTGCCTGTTGATTCCAGCGGATAGGTAAACTTAGTTTTGACGCCTGCTAACCGTTCCAATTCCCCAAGTCCGGCATTCGTGTGAAGGGTATGCTCCTTCGTTCGTCCTCCGGTAAGAGGACCGACAATCCAAATCCCGCCAGCTGCTGTGAAGTCCAGGGCACTTTGCACATACTCGGGGGACAAATAATGTACGAATGGAGTGAATAACAGCTTGTATCCCGTTAAGTCTCCGCCTTCTGGCAGCAGATCCCTGTGAATGCCCATATGAAGAATTCTTTTGTAGAAATCGCCCAGCAGACTACGATAATTTAGCTTCCGATGAGGTTCAGTTGCGAGATAAGCTTTGGTTCTGTCCGAATAGGTAATCGCAACATCTGCCCGAAGGGGCCGGGTGGAGAGCATAATTTGTTCAATTTCTTGCCGTGCTTGATTGGCCTCCAGCACATTAACGTACCCTAGAGCGGGTTCTCCCCAGGCACTAAGGATCGAGCTATGCGTTTGTTCACTTCCGGAAGTATGCTGGCGCCAGAGCCAATAGCAAAATGCACCTGCACCCAGCGCATAGGCGGCAACTGCTTCTGCTTTCAGATATCCGTTCGGATGTGGCACACCAAAACTCACTAGAGATGCGGCAAACGAGGGTCCGGTCTCCATTATCCAGAAATCTTTTCCCGGCTTGAAATTTCGCCACAGATCACAGTTAAGCAGATAAGCATGCATATTTTCCTGTGAGGCATAGGTGTCGTAGGCAGCAAAGTCGAGATTTTGAAATAGCCGCTCATTATCTAGATGAAAAGCGACACTGCTGTTGTGGGTAATTGGCGCAGTGGAGTGGCGGCGGATAATATCAGCCTGCTCATCGGCGAATTCAGCGATCTTTTCCATTGAAAATAAGCGGTACATCGTCCGCAGGGATGAATTGTGGAGGAAAGGTGCGGGCCCTGGCTGTGGCACCTGATCAAAACGTTGATAAGTTTGGCTCCAGACGGCTGTTCCCCATGCCTCATTCAACCTTTCAATGGAGCTATAGCGCTGCTGCAACCAGATATGCCATAAGCCTTTACAGGTTTCACACATACACTCCGCCACATGCGCTTTGAATTCGTTATCGAGCTGCCAGGCGGTTAACCCCGGAAGTGCTCCGGTCTCCTTGGCAATATGCTCCGTAATGATGGCAGCCCGCTTACGAAAATAAGGATTGTTCGTACAGATATGCTGCCGTGCTCCATGTCCCATTACCGTTCCGCTTTCATCCACATAACAGCGCTCAGGATGTCCATGAGTAAGCCAGATGGGGGGTGTAGGTGTCGGCGTACACATTACTGTGTCAATTCCGTTTCTATGTAACCTTTCGATATATTTCGCGACGGGACCAATATCAATCTTATCTTCTTCTGGCTCCAAGGCAGACCAAATGAATTCTCCGATTCGTACGATATTAATCCCCGTTTCTTTCATTAGAAGGATGTCCTGCTCAAGCACCTCTTCACTCCATAGCTCGGGATACCAAGCAGCACCGTAGTATAGCTTGTTCTTCAATTCAGTTCCTCCTTTAAGGCAAACATTTGCTGGAAATCATCACTTGGAATCATAGGTGCTTAATGTCTTACGGACAATAGTAAACTTTTGCGCGGTTTGGACTTTTTAGATAAAATGGGATTTTTAGCTTATATAGAGCGTTCAAAAAAGTCCGATTGCTGGAAAAAATCACTAGCAGCATAATAGGAGTCGCAGTAAGGGTGATTGCAGTAATCCATGGCTACAGTAATCGCGAGCTGTACATGACAAATGGAGGTGAACAGGATGAAGCACGTAACAGTTCCGGGAACTGCAGAACAACAGCCAAAACCGCAGACCTATCGAAATATCCGGGTAAGAAGATGGAAACGTTTTAAACGTGATAAATGGTTATATATTCTGCTGCTCCCTGGAGTCCTTTATTTTCTTGTTTTCAAATATGTTCCGATGTGGGGCGTGCTGTTAGCTTTTAAGAATTACCAGCCGTTTCTTGGTTTTCAGAAAAGTGAATGGGTAGGTTTTGAGCATTTTCGTGTTTTTTTCCAGAATCCCGATTTCTTTATGCTGCTGCGCAATACGTTATTGTTATCGTTTTATAATTTGATTTTCTTTTTTCCGGCGCCGATTATTCTGGCACTGCTTCTAAATGAAATACGGCTTTCCTTCTATAAAAAGACGATACAAACGATGATTTATGTTCCGCACTTTATATCCATGGTCATTGTGGCCAGTATGAGCTATGTATTTCTAACTACGGAAGGCGGGACTGTAAATGAGTTTTTGTATACGTTTACAGGCAGGAAAATTGATTTTCTAGCTAATCCCGATTGGTTCCGTCCATTGATTATTCTCCAGACGATCTGGAAGGAGTGCGGCTGGGGGACGATTATATTCCTGGCAGCGCTGGCCGGTGTAGACGTGGAGCAATATGAGGCTGCGGTAGTAGACGGTGCGAACCGGTGGCGGCAGATTTGGCATATTACGTTGCCTGCTATCCGCAGTACAATTGTTATTTTACTTATTCTTCGGATGGGAACGATTTTGGATAACGGTTTTGAACAAATTTATTTAATGATGAATGCTCTTAATCGTGAAGTAGGTGAGGTGTTCGATACCTATGTATACGCACTGGGGATTACCCAGGGAGCTTTTAGTTACAGCACGGCTGTTGGATTATTCAAATCAATAATCGGTGTGACGCTTGTGCTCGGAACGAATTGGATCGCAAAAAAATTTGGTGAATCTGGACTTTATTGAGAAGGGAGAAGCTTGCCGTGGCCAAACAATACAAGAGTACGGGTGGAACTGCATTTGATATATTCAATTATATATTTTTAGGGATTATCGGAATCGTAGCAATTCTCCCTTTCCTCTTTGTGGTTTCGGGCTCCTTCGCTACAGATGCGGAAATTACTAAACGTGCTGTATTCCTGATCCCGACCACGATTTCATTTGACGCCTACCGATTTATCTTTTCAACAGATACGATTATGCGCAGTATAGGGGTTTCTATTTATGTTACGGTAATCGGAACTGTCGTTAATTTATTCTTCACGGTAACTATGGCTTATCCGATGGCAAAACGATATCTGATGGGCCGTAATTTGGTACTCAACCTAGTTATTTTTACGATGCTGTTCGGTGGAGGAATGATTCCAACCTATCTCGTCATTCGGGAGCTGCATCTGCTGGATACGCTCAATTCTCTTATTTTACCGGGAGCAATTAGCGCCTTTAACCTGATTATTGTCAAAAACTTTTTTCAGGAGCTGCCTATAGAAATGGAAGAAGCGGCGCGTATTGATGGTTGTTCTGAGCTGGGCTTGTTGTGGAAGATTGTCCTTCCTTTATCCAAACCGGTTCTCGCTACATTTACGTTGTTCTATGCTGTGGGACATTGGAACAATTTCTTCTCGGCACTGCTCTACATTACGGATCCGACAAAATGGCCTCTGCAGGTGATGCTGCGACAGATCGTAATGTTATCCCAATCTGCGGCTGGCGATATGAGTTCTATGGATCCGAGCTTCGTGCAGCCACCGGAGCAGTCGATTAAAATGGCGGTTATTGTAGTAGGTACTCTGCCAATTTTATGTGTGTACCCATTTCTGCAAAAACATTTCGCTAAAGGGGTGATGCTGGGTTCTGTTAAAGGATAGCAAACTTAACTTATTCCAATTTGGAGGTATAATAATGGAAGCTAATCGTTCGGTAAAAAAGAAGCGCTGGTTGTTACTTTTACTTGTGGCTATGATGGTTACCACTGTTGTTGCAGGTTGCTCAGGTAATGAATCTGCTGGTTCTAACAGCAAAAGTGAGGGGAGTAGTAATACTGGAGAAGAGAAAAGCGAGTCCCCGCTGGATCTGACCCTCATGCTGCCGATATTCAAAACAAATTATCCGAAGGATGGCAGTCCGGTTGCTGCTGAACTGGAGAAGCAGACCCACACAAAAATCCACTTTGAGTGGGTCCCGAACGCATCTTATGCAGATAAATTTAATATTACGCTAGCTTCTGGGAAGCTGCCGACTATTATCTACGTGGGGGATGTTAAGGCTTCTAGTTTTGTGAACGCTGCCAAATCGGGTGCATTCTGGGAAGTAGGGCCTTATCTTAAGGATTATCCGAATTTAAGCCAAGCGAACCCGGTTATTCTGAAAAACTCGGCTATTGATGGGAAGAATTACGGAATCTATCGGGGGCGTGTACTCGGCCGTAACGGTATGGTTTTCCGTAAGGATTGGTTAGAGAAGGTGGGGCTGCAAACACCGCAGACAGTAGATGATTTCTACAATATGCTGAAAGCGTTCAAGGAAAAAGATCCAGACGGCAATGGTAAAGAGGATACTTATGGCATGGTGCTGGTCAAATGGAGCGGCCAATGGGCCAGCGGTTTTGATACCATTAAGTTATGGTTTGGAACACCGAATAAATGGGGCGTGCAAGATGGCAAGCTGGTGCCTGAGCATGAATATCCGGAATATTTGGAAGCGCTTAAGTTCATGAAGAAGCTGTATGATGAGAAATTGATCAACTCCGACTTCGCTGTGATGGACAGTGCCAAATGGACAGATCCGATCGTGAACAATAAGGCAGGAGTAATCGTCGATGTGGTCGATACAGGCGCCCGGGTGGATGATAAAATTCACGCTGCGCTAGAAAAAGAAGGCAAAGACGAACCGGATAAACATTATGTAGATGTAAGCGGGGGCGTAACAGGTACGGATGGCAAGCTACACACATTGCCGACCTCTGGTTTCTCGGGCATGCTGGCTATTCCAAAATCATCTGTGAAGAGCGAAGAAGAACTGAAACGGGTACTGGCTTTTCTAGATCAAATCAATAATCCGGAATTACAAACGATGTTAGGTTTTGGTTTGGAAGGTACTCACTACACGATGGTGGATGGTTTTATTGAACGCTCCAAAGACACTGTACTTGTGGAGTCAGAAGTGGAAGGCCTAAATCAAATATTGGCCTATATTCCTGAGGATAAGTCCAAGACTGTAGCACAAACACCGCTGCGTCTTAAACAAACTGAAGTTCAAAAGGCAAATGAAGCTTCGATCGTAGTTAATCCGGCAGAGGCCTTTATTTCCACAGTATATTCGCAAAAGGGTGCTCAACTCGACAATGTAATTAATGATGCACGCATAAAGTATATTGTAGGACAAATTGATGAAGCTGAATTGAAATCAGCATTTGACGTATGGAGAAAAACAGGTGGAGATGATTTAGTAAAGGAAATGAACGAATTATACGCTAAGGCTGACCACTAGATCCTTCCTAGTGCTTTTATCCGGCTGGAAAGGATCTGAGGAGCAAAACGAATGTGGTTCGATTGCACTTCAAATTTATCTGATTCGGCTGGTGAGAGCATAGTGATGAGAAATGTGGCGAAATGGAAGCGTTATACAAAAGGCTGGTCAGGCTGTAAAGGCCGGTATTATCGGAAAAACCTGATCATTATGCTGGTGGTGTCATCTATTCCGGGGTTTATTATTGGTGCGCTTGTCTACTGGATGGCAGGGGGACGTCTGGAGAGCGAGCTGCTGCAGATGCATAACAGGCAGATTGAACAGCGGGCGGCTAATATTGATGATCAGCTGTCCAATCTGGAGCTGATGCTGGCACATTGGGCTTTTGATCCCAAGTTTGATTACAGCTTGAATGGCGTTGATTTTATTCAGGATCATGAGCGGGCTTGGGATATTACGAAGACACTCGTAGTGATGCAGGGCTCAAACACGATGACGAGTAACGTTGAACTCTATCTATCAGGAGATCATCCATTACTATTTAATCCCGAATATGGCACGATTGACTCCAACGCGATATCTGGTCAATATGACAGATTAATTGAAACTGAACAAAGCACCTATTGGACGCAGTGGGCATTCGATCCCAATAAACCAAATGTCAAAGAATTAACGCTTGTCCATCATATTCCGGGCGGAAGCTTGAAGCCCTTTGGGGCTCTTTTGCTCCGCATGGATACGGAGAAAGTAGCTGCGATGCTACGAACTATGACACCTTATAATAGCGGCGAGACATTTTTGCTGCAGACGACGGGGGATTTGTACGTATCTGCTGGAGACAGTGCCGAGGATTCTCCCTTACTAACCGCATTGCATAATGAGATTGTGAAACGGGGCGCGAACCAGGAGTCAAATCTTGAGTCCTCTTTTCTCTTCGACTGGGGTAAGGCTACATATGCAGTGACTTATGGTGAGTTTTCCCGACTCTCCGCAGATTGGCTCTATGTGTCCGCTTCACCGATAACCAGCATAACTTCACCTGTCGTCTTCATTTCAAGACTGATATTTTTAGTTAGCTTTAGTGCTTTGCTGCTGGCGGCGATTCTGTCTTGGTTTGCTTCCCGTAAAATCTATTCACCGATAGGACGGTTGCTGCAGACTTTGTTGCCTGACCAAGCAGCGGCTGCGAGTAGGGAGGATGAGTTCATTCTGATTGAACGGCATTGGCAGAACTTGCACGGGGAGAGCCATGCTCTGAAGTACACTCTTTCCGAGCAGCTTCCACATGTGAAGGAAAGCTTCCTGCATCAGCTGTTTCAGGGGTATTTATATTCTTATTCTGAGCAGGATCTGCAAAGCCGGATGCGGCGTTTTAAGTGGGAAGTAGAGGATTGTCATTATATTATTCTTTATATTCAGCTTACAGGCATCTCCAGCCAGGAGGGAAAGTTCCGCAACGGTGATGAAAGTCTTGTATCATTCGCCGCCGTCAATATTATCGGAGAATTGTCTGCCGAGCACTTCAACCAGGCTGATATTATCAATTTCCATGATCTCACGGCAGGATTACTTCTTATCGAACCCGTTGCGAATCCATCGCTGGAAGCGGTGCAAGCCTTTAGCGAAGAACTGACAGGAACGATTAATCGCATGTTAAAAATGAGGGTAACAGTGGCGTTTAGTGCACCGGTTGGAAGGATATCCGGTATTCCGCTAGCGTTCGAGGCTGCGAAGCAAGCCGCTAGTTATCGCCAGTTTGGTGGTGAGAACCAGATTATTAATATGGAGCTACTGGATCGTGAGGGGCAAAGTACGCCTGAACCGCAATATTCGTTCACTTTGGAGCGCGGAATGATTCAGGCCCTGCGCACAGGAGAAGCGGAAGAGGCTTACCGGCTGTTGGAGGAATTTCTGGAGGCACTGTGTGCCAATGGGGCAAAAGTGATTGATGTGCAGCAGGGCATGCTTCATTTGTTAGGCAGTATTCAGCATGCCATTATGGTCTCAGGCATTCATCCAAACCAACTGTTCAAAGGGGCTAATCTGTATGCGGCACTGTCGCAAATTCATGAGCCGAAGCTTATCCTTGCCTGGTTTCAGGAAAAAGTAGTCGCACCGTATCTGACGGAGCTGAGTGAGCGTTCGGATGCCGGAATCAAACGGACGATTGAGCATGCCATGATGTATATCAATGAGCATTATATGGATAATATTTCGCTGGATGGATGTGCGGATTATACAGGGATCAGCCCATTTTTACTGAGTAAATCATTCAAACGGGTCACCGGGAAAAATTTCATCGATTATCTGACCGAATTACGGCTTGATAAAGCCAAGGAGCTGCTGCGTGATACCTCACTGCGAATTAACGATGTAGCTGAACAGGTGGGTTATCAGCATAGCTATTTTAACCGGATTTTTAAGAAACAAGAGGGAATAACTCCAAGCCGCTATAGAGAGCTAAGCCATAATAATGAAGCTCTTTAAAAGTAAAGAGGACGTGCGGCGAAGAACGTATGAAGGAGATGGTTGTTGTGCCTACGGCTCTGCCGATTAGCCTGCTTTGGCTAAACAAGCCTGCTATTGATGTGGGTGTTACCTGGGGGGTTCCTTGGAAAAAAGGAGCGCTTGACAGGGAATCGTTAAAGAATCTCTGCTTAAGTATGCCGAAGAACGAAAAGCATATGCCGCTGCAAAGCTGGCCAGCAGCTTTTTGGCCAGACGGGAGCATCAAATGGTCCACGCACTCAGTAGTAAACAAAAATTCGGATATTCAGCAGGATTCCTTAGCGACAATGACAATAAATCAAGCGACTTCAGCTACGGAAGTGACTGAGCGACTAACTGTGCAGGAAACAGAGGAAGCTTTCATTATAGATACAGGTGTTATTATTTGCACGGTTAACAAGCAGGGGAAGGGTCTTATCCGCAGTATTGTGCGCAGAAATCCGGCGGACACGGAAGGAACCGAAGTATGCAGTAGTGGCGAGCTTGTATGTATACGTGAACAGAGGGATGAGGGTGCTGGCACCCTGAGCATACGTGAGGAGCGATTCGCAGGACGAACGTTAAGTGCCATCCTTGAACAAGACGGACCCGTTCGCGCAGTAGTGAAGCTAGAGGGACTCCACCAAGCTTCGCACAGTGCTCGTGAGTGGCTTCCCTATACGTTACGTTTATATTTTTATGCTGGGCTGGAATCTATTCGATTAGTTCATACGTTTCATTATGACGGTAATCCGCAGCAGGATTTTATTAAAGGATTAGGAATAGAATTCACAGTGCCGCTGCGTGGACCGCTACACAACCGCCATGTTCGTTTTGCCGGAGATAGCGGCTTGTTTAGCGAGTCTCCTAAGACGTTGCATACACGGCGAACCAAAGGTAAGTACCGTGATTTATTCGTCGATCAGGTAGCAGGATGTGCTGTGAAATTTGATCCAGAAGAGGATGCCTATTTTCTTAGTTTATTGGATGACTCCGCGACTTGGGGCAGCTTTCGGCTGGTTCAAGATTCTTCCGAACATTATGGGATCTGGAAGCGGACAGAGGATGGGTGCGCTTGGATCAAGGCAGCAGAAGGCCGCCGGGCAGGTGGGCTTGGTTATGTTGGGGCAGAGGGCGGAGGGCTAGCCGTCGGGATGAAGAATTTCTGGCGTAAGCATCCGGCAGGAATGGAGATTGGTTCCACTGCCACAGACGCGGCAGCTCTTACTGTCTGGTTCTGGTCACCTGATGCGGCAGCTATGGACTTACGGCATTATGATACGAAAACGCATGTGGAATCCTCGTATGAAGGTGCAGAAGAATTACGGGCCACTCCATTTGGTATCGCTAATACTAGCGAGCTAACATTCTGGTGTACGGCACAGACTCCCGGGCCTGAATTGTTGCAGCGGATGCAGGCAGAAGCTGATGAACCTTCATTGCTGGTTTGCGAACCAACTTATTATCATGAAGCGGGTGCTTTTGGTTTCTGGAGTTTGCCTGATCGGAGCACGCCAGCCAAGGCGTATCTGGAAGAGCGGCTGGACGGGATCATCTCCTTTTACAAGGAAGAGATCGAGCAGCGCAAATGGTACGGTTTTTGGGACTACGGAGATTTCATGCACAGCTACGATCCGGTCAGACATGTATGGAACTATGATCTCGGTGGCTGCGCCTGGCAGAATTCCGAGCTGGTGCCAAATATGTGGTTGTGGGTAACGTTTCTCCGGTCCGGGAGAGCGGATGTGTTCCGAATGGCTGAAGCTATGACCAGGCATACGAGTGAGGTAGATGTATATCATTTTGGCGAATACGCCGGACTAGGCTCGCGGCATAATGTCATCCACTGGGGCTGCGGCTGCAAAGAGGCTCGTATCGCCATGGCGGGTCTGCATCGCTACTATTATTATCTGACCGGAGACGAGCGGGTCGGCGATATTATGGACAGTGTAAAGGATGCTGATTATTCAACAGTTACTCTGGACCCGATGCGGGCGTATTTTCCGAAGGATGAATTCCCGACTCATGTTAGGGTGGGTCCGGACTGGGCAGCCTTTAGCTCTAATTGGATGACCCGCTGGGAGCGGTTCGAGGATACCGCTTATCGTGACAAGATTATAACAGGCATGAATTGCATCAAAAGGGCAAATTTACGGCTATTATCTGGTCCCACATATGGTTATGATCCGGCAACTGGCCTATTGTCAGGAATGGGCGACGATAACTGGGGGCGTCATTTAGCGATTAGTATGGGAGGTCCGCAGGTGTGGTTCGAGCTGGCGGCAATGCTGGAGGACCCGGACTGGGAAGATATGCTGGCTGAGTTCGGTGTATTTTATAATTTGCCACAAGAAGAGAAGGACGCATTTACAGGAGGGTTGATTTCAGGAAAACTCCGTTTTGAGCATCCTGTACTCAGCGTAGCCATTGCGGCATATGGAGCATATTACCGCAAGGATCCAGCGACGGCAGAGCGGTGCTGGTCGATTCTGCTGGAGAATCCGTTTGGTTGTGTGAATCTACAGGAGGAAGCTGATCGGGTCACTTATATGACTGAGTTAAATGAGATCGATTGGATGAATACAAATGAAGCCTCGCAGTGGTCTTTAAATACGATTATTGCCTTGGAATTAATCGGTAGTGCTTTACCGGAACGCGCGAATTAAAGGCTTCATTGTGGGGAGGAATGATTTATGGCTAGGCCGATGCAGGACACGGGTATAGGTGGTTTGATCCCTGAAGCATGGAAACCAATCTACCATAATCCCCTCGCTTCAACTAGTGATATCGCTGGATTCCAAATGGAGGGAGAGGGAGCGGTTTCCTTCCCTTTGCAACGAATGAGACTAGAGAGTACTATCCATGCCGAGGCCGGACAACAAGCAAATGTCGTTCTCTGGTGTCCAGAAGAGTTCCCGGCAGATCTCGCCGTATCTTGGAATTTCCGGCCATTGCGTGAGCCGGGGTTGGCGATTTTGTTTGTAGCGGCCAAAGGAGAGGGTGGGAAGGATTTATTTGATTCCACGCTTGCTCGCCGTACGGGTGAATATGATCAATACCATCACGGGCAGATAGACACGTATCATATCTCGTATTTTCGCAGGCGTTGGGTGGAAGAACGTGAATTTCATACCTGTAATTTGCGCAAAAGTTATGGTTTTCATCTGGTTACGCAGGCAGCCGATCCGCTTCCGGACGTCAGCGACATGACTGAGCCCTACCGGATGTTAGTGGTGAAACGTGGCCCTATGCTGTTTTTTGCAATCAATGAACTGCCGATTTTTACATGGATAGATGATGGTGAAACCTATGGGCCGCTACTGACAGGCGGGAAAATTGGGTTCCGACAGATGGCACCCCTGATTGCTGAATACTCGAATCTGACGGTTTTTGGACAGTAATGCGAAGGAGGCTTCAGATGGATGTCTATTATTTATTATTGTTACCCTGAGGGCAGACATAAGGCGCTTACAATGAGCTATGATGACGGCAGACGGGCTGACGAAAGATTGGTAGGACTATTTAACCGCCATGGGATTAGAGGAACATTTCATCTCAATTCTGGTCTGCTGGGTGAAGGTGATCGTATTACGGCAGATGAAATAACTGAGCTGTACCAGGGACATGAGGTATCTGTCCATACGCAACACCATCCGACGCTGGCCCGTTGTCCGCAGGAGCAAATCATCCATGAGATTATGGAGGATCGAAAGTATTTTGAGACGCTGCTCCAGGTGCCGATACGGGGGATGTCTTATCCTAACGGTTCCTTTAACAAGGAGATAAAGAAGCTTTTGCCTCATTTAGGCATGGAATATGCCCGTGTGGTGCAGACCACTGGCGGCGGCTTTGGGCTGCCGGAGGATTGGCTGGAATGGCGGGGGACTTGCCATCATAATGATCATTTGCTGGAGCATGCGGAGCAGTTCGTGAAACTGCATAAACGGCAGTATTTATATCTGATGTATGTGTGGGGTCATAGTTATGAATTTGATAACGATAATAACTGGGAGCTGATGGAAAGCTTCTGTGAAGTAGTGGGAGGACTAGAGGAAATCTGGTACGCGACAAATATTGAACTCGTTCATTATATGAAGGCTTGTGAAGCCCTTATTATCTCCGCTGCTCGGGATTTTGTATATAATCCGGGAGCGGTATCTGTCTGGCTGGAAATCGACGGTATGATTATAGAAGTAGCAGGCGGACAAACCGTCCGTTTCCCTGAGATCTAATCGAAGAGAGAAGACAGGAGGATTCTAATGAAAACGAAGGACACACAATTAGTCTATCAGCTGGCAAAAGTAGATATTTCCGCTGCCGGTCCACGCTGCAAAATGCTTATTGGCGATCTGAATGGGGATGGACGTGCGGAAATGCTGCTGGTTCAGCCGGATAATCGCCAGGATGTTCGTTATATTCCCCATCAGGTGCAATGCCTGACCGCTTTTGATATGGATGGCAAGCTGCTGTGGCAGGTGGGCACACCTGATCCTGACGCTGGCAGCCAAGGCTCGGACTATCCAGCGCAAATTTATGATATAGATGGTGATGGGGCGCTGGAAGTATTATGTGTAATGGATGGACGGTTTCATATTCTTGAAGGTTCAACAGGAACGGTTAAGTCGATATACGACTTACCTGCTGAACATGCACATGATTGTATTATCATCGCCAATCTAACAGGGCAAGAACATGCTTCCGACATCATTCTGAAGGACCGTTATCATCAACTGTGGGCCTTGGATAAGGATTTCAATTTATTATGGACGCATACAGGCAATGTAGGACATTATCCGTGGGTTCACGATCTTCATGGAAATGGACAGGATCAAGTGATGGCAGGTTATGATCTGCTTGATTCTAAAGGTAATTTATTATGGAGCTGCCACGATCTGGATGACCACGCGGACTGTATTTGGGTTGGCGATGTGAATGGAGATGGTTATCCTGAACTGGTTGTCGGCGGAAGCGTAACGGTGATGTATGACCGGGACGGGCAAGAGCTTTGGCGTTATGACGGTTCCATAGAGTCACAGCATCTGGCGTTAGGCCGATTCCGGCCTGAACTGCCTGGCCTTCAGGTTGCCGGTCTGGACCGAATGATCCGCGAAGATGATGGCAAAGGGCTGAAGGGCAAGGATGCGTTGTTTCTTCTAGACTGTAATGGCAAGGAACTGTGGAAAGAAGAACGTACAACCGACGGTTGGCTGACTATAGTGGAAGCCGTGAGCAACTGGCAAGAGGGTTCTCCAGATTATATTCTCGCTTACCGCCGGGGAGGCGGGGTATATCCTGCTTTGTACGATGGACATATGAGGGTTGTAGCTGAATTCAAGGAGGAAGGTTATGCCGTTCACGGCGATCTTCTGGGATGTGGCAGGGAACAGGTTGTAATTTATAATGATGAGTCAGCAACGGTATATTCAAGCGAGAGGATAGATATTAGTACCTGTGCCTCTGAGAAATCGTTACCTCACGCTAAAAGATTGTACAACTCGACGCTGTATCCTGGTGGAGAAATAACGGTGTGAAGGAGGATACGCTTAGTGAGTACTTATATTCCAGAATACTTTCCTGATCCTGATTGTATTGCCAAATCTAATGGGGGCAAAATCGAAAATGTACTGGCCACTGTGGCCAGCCGTTTTATCGGTGCCTATCCCCCGCAGCCTCCGGTTTACCGGGTACATTCACAGAGTGGTTTCAACCGGCTCCGCGACTGCCGTTACGATATGAATCTGGAAGAACGACTGCCGGAGCTAGAGGTGGGACAATTCGTATATGTATGGGGAAAGCTGTGGAGTGACAATGAGGTAGAAGCCCCTTTCTCAGTTAGTTGCTACAGTCCAGTTAAGGTTTACATAAATGGACGTCTGGTGTTTAGCTCCAATCTAAATGATGATGTGTTTCCGGACCGGAGGACGTTTTTTCGGGCGGGCATGGATAAAGGCTGGAACCATCTTGTACTGGAGTATGTTGCAACAGGTACAGGTTGCGGAGGGGTTTTTGGAACGGGCAGTGTCAAAGGTGCACCGGTACACTTTCTTACTCCAACGGCGCAGTTAAGCGGTTGTGAAGGTTGGATATATAGTGGACCCCAGCAGACGTCTTGGGCAGCTTGGCTGAAGGCTGAATTCACTGAAGAGCAAATGACTGCTCGCTGCGCTTGGTTTCCGATACAGCAATGGTCGCCACAGGAACAGGCATCTGGCAACTGTTCACGTATATTTGGGGAAAAGCTGGGAGCCAAGGCGTTTGCTTGGTGTAAGCTGGAAGTTAACAGCCTACAGAAAGACGACATTCGTCTGCAAGGTAGCTATCGTGGAATGGTTGAATTCTCTATCTATGTGAATGGGGAACTTGTAGCTGAGCACCAGAACACGACAGGCATGCTTGATATCCAACTGGAGCTTGGTTATGGACTACATGATCTCGTCGTGGAGTCCGTCTGCGGAGAGGAAAACTGGGGATTTGAATTGAACTTACGGTCTGGCGGTATTCCGTGTTGTCTCGTGCAACCTTATTCAGTCGAAGGATTAACTGATCCTTGGTTGTACCTTGGACTATTCACCTCGGGGACAGCGCCGAAAGTCTTAGAACTGCCCTCTATGGATACTTTATTTGGGGAAGCGGATGAAGTAACCTTTTGGCGGGTGGACCAACCGAATAGCTGGGTTAGGCCTTATTTGGAGAATGTTATGTTTGGGCGCTGGAATTACCCTCTAGGCGTAACCCTGTACGGATTGCTGAGAACAGGAGTAGAGCTTAAGGCTACCCATTATGCCGAATATGCACAACACCATATTGAGCAATGTACAGGGCTGCATGAATATGCCTTATGGGACCTTGGACGTTATGGCGCTCCGGGCATCAATCATCAGCTGGCGCTGATGGATTCGCTGGACGACTGCGGATCCTTCGGGGCAACGATGCTGGAAGCAAATAAGCTTCGTCCACTACAGGGCGCACCGGAAGCTGCTGCTGAAATTGCCAATTACATTACTAAAGTGCAGAGCAGGCTGCCTGACGGAGCTCTGTATCGGACCAGTGGCACAGTTGATTTCATGCAGCGGACGATGTGGTGTGATGATCTGTATATGAGCACGCCATTTCTAAGCAAATATTATGAATTGACCGGAAATGCGGCTTATCTTGATGATGCGGCGGCGCAGTTTTTACATTACAAGGAGCGGCTGTTCCAGCCGGAGCTTGGCATTATGCATCATGTATATGATTATAAGTTTAATAAACCCAATGGCGTGCCTTGGGGCAGAGGTAATGGTTGGGTGATTTTTTCGCTGACTGAGCTGCTTGAAGTTATGCCTGAGCAACATCCGTTGCGGGCTGATTTGCTTGATTATTTCCGTGAGCTTAGTAAAGGCTATCTTAAGCTGCAAGATGAGCGGGGCTTATGGCATCAAGTGTTGACGGATCCTGAGTCTTACGCGGAGGCTTCTTGTACCTCTATGTTTATTTATGCTTTTGCTAGAGGCGTACGCTGCGGCTGGCTGCTGGAACCAGAGTCATACGTAACCTCTGCAATCAACGGCTGGAGCGGCTTAACCCGTCATTGTATTGACAAACAAGGCAATGTTTACGGTGTCTGCCGCGGTTCGGGTTATTCGTTTAACAAACTGTATTATAAAGATGAATTGACCTGGCAATTAAACGATACACATGGGATTGGCATCGTGCTGCTGGCCGGAATTGAGGTTCACAGGCTCGTACGAGATTTGGAAATGAAATCACATAACGAAGCAAAATGAATGGCATGATGAGGAATGAAACGACCGTATTAATCACAAAATGCCAGCGGAGCAGCGATTCTCCATTAGTGGGGATCGCTGCTCTTGTTATGCGTTACAGTGCTGCTTAACCCCCCGAACCCCCCCGGCCCCCCTTGAAACCGCCGATTACTCCTGCTAGACAAAGTTATGCGGACTCAGATGACGTTATTTGCAGATTAATCGCTTTTTGAGGCCATTTCCGGACTCCAGTGACGTTATTCCCTCGAAAACGCTCAATATAGGTAACTTTTTATGCCAATAGCGACTATGGGGTCCGATAAAATCCCAAAATAGCGATTATGCTGCGAATAAGGTCCACTGGGTCCGATAGCCTCATGAACTTTGTTCGCGCGAAAAGATAATCTAGTGACGGGGTATTGTTGTTACTCAGGTGCTCCCGGTGCTCCCGGTGCTCCCGGTGCTCCCGGTGCTCCCATGCTCCCGATACTCCCGATACTCCCGGTGCTCCCGGTGCTCCCGGCGCTCCTGATGCTCCTGATGCCATCGATGCCCCGTATGCCCATGACAGTTCACATAAGGTACTTTTGATCGACGGAGCGGCTACATAGAGAATCGGTTGTGATTTCTAGCTGTGGATCAGCGGTTTTGCTTACGATATTGCAAAGGCGAACGTTTAACGATTTGTTTAAACACACGCCCGAAGTGGGCTATGCTGTCAAAGCCGGTATCCTCGGCGATGTTCGTAACTTTAGCGTTGGTGCTCTGCAAGAGACGTTGGGCTTCCTTGATCCGAATGTAGTTTAGATATTCTACGATGGTGAAGCCAGTCGTTTGCTTGAACACACGGCAGAGATAGGTGCTGCTGATGAAAAAAGTCTCAGATAGCCGCTCCAATGTAAGCTTTTCAGCATAATGTGCTTGTAAAAAATCGATAATTTCGTAGACTTTTAGCTGCTTCTCACTGCTCTCAGGGGCAATGGGCTCGCGGCTGATTTCCTGTATTCTGTTCATTTCAATAAATAGTTGGATGAGCAGCGTCTGAAGATAGGGGATTTGCTGTGTCCGTGGTTCTGTTTGTTCTTTTAGCATGCTGAAAAGAAGATATTCAATGGCCCCCTGTTCATGTACTCCGGGCCGCAAAAGCAAACTTTGTGTAGCCATAAATGGAAAATGCAGCTCGAAGTGCGCCAATGTCTTTTGCAGAAAGCTTTCCTCAAAGTTAATTAAGATCCGTTCATGGCTTGCAGAGCCTTTAGAGGTGGTACGATGGAGCTCGTTCTTGTTAATAAAAATCAGATCACCTTTACGCAAGGTGTAGATCAGATTGTTAATGTAATAACTGCGTTCCCCGGCGAGTAAATAATAAATTTCATAAGTATCGTGATAATGGTCGGAATCCATGCTGAATGGACCGGCTCTTTTTATTTGCTCAATCATAAAAGAAGGCTGAGGCTCCTGTTCCATGCTAAATCTGCTCCTTTCTGATCATGAGGATAATATATGCAAAGTTTTTGTTATTTCTGCTAATAATCGCTTAGATTCAGATGTATTTTATACTATACACTATAAGAAGAAAACGCTTTTAAATCAATAAGTGATGGAGTGATCCTGATGTCCAACAAGAAATATGCTTTCGTAGGAACTGGCGGCCGAGCGGAGTTTTTTTATGGTGAGATCACGACGAATTATCGTGAAACCACTGAAATTGTAGGCTTTTGTGATGTGAACGGAGCAAGAATGGATTATGCGAACCGTTTGCTGGAGGAAAAATATAATTATCAAGCGGTTCCTACCTATAAAGCTCATGAGTTTGACCGTATGATTGAGGAAACCAAACCTGACACGGTTATTGTCACGAGTATTGACCGCACGCATCATCGTTACATTATCCGGGCGATGGAGCTTGGCTGCGATGTTATTTCGGAGAAACCGATGACAGTGGATGAAGAGAAATGTCAGGAAATTCTTGAAGCGATTGAGCGGACTGGGAAAAAGCTGCGTGTGACCTTCAATTACCGCTATGCACCACACAACACCAAAATCCGTGAACTTATTATGGACGGCGCGATTGGAGAAGTGCTTTCCGTCAACTTCGAGTGGCTGCTAAATACGCAGCATGGGGCGGATTACTTCCGCAGATGGCATCGTGATAAACGGAACAGCGGTGGTCTGTTGGTTCATAAATCCACACATCATTTCGATTTGATGAATTTCTGGCTGGGTTCGCGCCCAGATACGGTTTATGCGATGGGTGATCTAAGATTTTATGGCAGAGAAAACGCGGAGAAGCGCGGGGTGACTGAGTTTTATCAGCGTGCTCATGGTAGCAGTGCGGCAGAAAATGATCCGTTTGCCCTGCATCTTAAAAATAATGAGCAGTTAAAGCAGATGTATCTGGATACGGAGCATGAGGATGGTTACCTGCGAGACCAAAGTGTGTTCGGTGATAATATCAGCATTGAGGATACGATGGCGGTTATGGTCAAATACAAAAATAAGACGATTATGAATTATTCACTTAATGCTTATCTGCCTTGGGAGGGCTTCATTGTAGTATTTAATGGAACGAAGGGGCGGATGGAAGTAAAGGTCGTCGAACAGTCTTATGTAAATGCCGGAGGAAACAAGGAAGATGAAGGGGCGTTAAAAGACAAGCGGATCACGGTCTTTCCTCATTTCGCAGCGCCTTATGAAGTGAAGATTGAAGAAGGAGTTGGGGGGCACGGGGGCGGAGATCCTGTGATGCTGCGTGATATTTTTGAACGTCCGCTAGAGGATCGCTTTAATCGTGCGGCTTCCCATGTGGACGGGGCGTTGTCTATTATGACCGGGATTGCGGCAAATCGTTCAATAGCTACTGGACTTCCAGTTAAGGTAGATCAGTTAATAAAATTGAAGTAGCCCGTTTATGAACAAACGGCTATGAGTTCGGAGGGTGCGTTTCTCCAGAATCCCGGAGGGCCCTCCGCTCTGTCCCACGTTAAGCAACTTCTACTTTTAGATTGAGCTAAAAAAAGTGAAAATAAAAGGCTGTCTTCAAAATCATCGTAGATGACTAAGAGACAGCCTTGTTTATTTTAGCTAAAACAATTATTGTTTGACGACGTTAAAGCCATCTTTTTGCAATTGGGTCACGATACCATCGTCACCGAGCATATGCAGCGCGCCAACGACGACAAGGTAAGTCGCTTTTTTATCACTATTCAAATATTCTTTTACATGCTTCACCATGTTGACGTTCCGATCGGAAACGAGGCCTTTATAATACTCTGGCTCTTGCGCGACCGCTTTTGTCATCGCTACGAGCGACTGCTCATCACCTTGCATCCACATTTGGGATAGTGCATCCAGTGAAGCTGCTGTGGAAGTATTGTCCGTTTGATTGAGGCTGCCGAGTGTGTCGACAAGAAGCTTTTCTTGCAATCCATCTGAGAACTGGTCGAACATATTCAACTGCAATTGTGTGTTTTCCAGTTCAATAATAGGTTTGTTCAGCTTGCCTGCTTTTTGTAAAAAATATAAATCAATGCCGGTATCCGCCGTATAACTTGTAACTTGCATCTGTAGACTTGAGACACCTTGGGTAACGACCCACGGTTTGAAGGAATCGAATGCATTTTCCGCCAGACCATTTGCTTTTAGCAGCTGAGTCACTTTGTTATAGGTATCTGCGGATACATGATCCTTGAGCTTGGTTCCATCTGTATAAGAGCCTTTTTCCAAAATAAACTTTTGGATCTCAGCTTGATCAATCTTAGAGATATCTACTTCGACACCTAAATATTGCGAGGCTTCAAAGGCAGCTTCAATCTCCGGACGCAGCGGGTACATTTTGTCGTTAGCCACATGGATAGAACCAAGCAGATAGACGGTGTTGCCGTTGTTCTCCACTTTCCATAAGAATCCGGTGCTGCCGGCAGCTTGAGTATTGGCCACAAAAGTGATGGTGCGCAGCGCTGGACTCCACTCCACCTTATAGCCGATCGTTTCTCCTATAAAGCGGACAGGAACATAGGTGACATTGTTGATGGTTTTAGGAGCCACCTCTAGTTTTTTCTTCTCCCCGTTTACCGTTGCTGTTGTGCTGCCGATGGTCAGTGAGAGGGCCAGTCCATTTTTGGTCCCTGTTACGGTTTGGGTTTTTTTATTCCAATTAATATTTACATTAAGCTTCTCTAGCAGGGGACGCATAGGAACTAGGGTTGTTCCTTTTTCTACAACAGGGTTAGAATTGCCTAACTTTACTTCGGTTCCATCAATCCATACACCGACAGGCTTTTCAGCAGCATGCGCAGTGGTAAAGACAGACATAACCATGAAAATGGATAAAAATAATGCACCTAGCTTTTTCATTAATAGGACACTCCGTTTCTAAAAAAGAATGAAAGATGTAAGCCACTCTCTGATTTTAACGTATTTTCCCATAAACAGTTATACCTTTTGTTACTATATTGATTTGATGCCTATGATTGGAAAGTAAACTTACAGTGCTTCACGTCATTCAAAAGTCAAAATAATGCACATCAAAGCAAAAATCGCCCCTATTAGATCCTGTTCACTCTCCTTATCATGAAACGTAAGAAACGGAGACCTGAAGGGAGCAAGGAACTTATGTGGAGCAGTGCGATTGAAGATGCGATAGAGAAGGTGCGTAAGAACATAGACCGGTTCGGGGGCAGTTTCCCTCATGTCAGCAGGAATGGAACTTATCAGCTCAATAACAACGACGACTGGACTAACGGATTTTGGAGCGGCATGTTGTGGTTGTGTTATGAATATACGCGGGATGACAGCTTCCGTATTGCGGCATCCCATACCGTAGAAGATTTCCGCCGCCGTTTCGCGGCAAAGACCGTGCTTGATCATCACGACATTGGCTTCCTGTATTCGTTATCCTCTAAAGCCCAGTGGATTATAGATAAAGACGAATCTGCGCGTCAACTGACATTGCAGGCGGCAGACCTGCTGCTGAAGCGCTGGCGTACAGCTGGCGGTTATATTCAGGCATGGGGGCCGGAGGGGGATGCTCAGGAAGGCGGGCGCATCATTATTGATTGTCTGTTAAATCTTCCCCTTTTGTATTGGGCAGAAGAACAGACCGGTGATTCCGTATACAGGGAGGTGGCGGTCATGCAGGCGGAGAAAACGAGACGGTATCTGGTACGGGGAGATGACAGCTCTTACCATACGTTTTTCTTCGACCCGAAGACCGGAGAGCCGATTGGCGGCGCCACACACCAGGGTTTTACTAACGGGTCGACCTGGACGCGCGGGCAGGCTTGGGGTGTTTACGGTTTTGCGTTATCTTACCGCTATACCAAAGATCCGTTGTATTTGGAAACGTCCAAGCGGATGGCCCGCTATTTTCTGGAGCATTTGCCGCAGGATCATGTCGCTTACTGGGATTTTAATGCTCCGGTATCTCCGGATACTTACCGGGATAGCTCGGCCTCAGCAATAGTAGCAGCCGGACTACAGGAACTGCTGGAGCTAATGGATGGGGAGGATCCGGAGCGGGCTTATTTTCAGCAGGGATTAGTGCAGTCGATGACTTCGCTTGTGCAGAACTATTCCACGCTCGGCGAAGAGGCGGAGGGGCTGCTGAAGCATGGTTCTTACCATGTGCGCGGCGATCTGTCTCCAGATGACTTCATGATCTGGGGAGATTATTTCTATCTTGAAGCATTGATGCGGCTGCAAAAAGGCAACAAGGGGTACTGGTATGAACACTGATATCAGACAAATCTCCCCCCATGCCGTCTTTGCGCTGCTCGACCTTGAGTTGCCCGCTTTAGCTCTAGTGAAGAATGCGCTTAGCCAAGCCCGGCAGGACGATGCGCTGACTGAATTGCATCGGTATTTGACCCGCCGGAGCATGCCGGGCTGGCGGATAGAGGATAACCGGAAGCAGCAGCTTATTGACTATGTACGGCTTTATTGTGCAGACGAGCTGGAAGCTGTAATGAAGACAGCGGATGAAGTTGTGGAGCAGACGTTTCTCTTTCGTTTTCCCTGGGATATGGAGCGCAGCCGCATTCCGGTTACCTTTGAGGAAGAAATTGACTGGCGTCATGTTCCGGACAAGGATGTAGAATGGGCTTATATGCTGAATCGCCACCGCTACTGGGTGGCATTAGGACAAGCGTATGCGATAACAGGTAAAGAGGATTATGCGAGAGCATTTTGCTGCCAGCTTGAAGATTGGATAGACCGTAACCCCGTTCCAGACAAGCCTACGAATGATTCGCTGACATGGCGCACAATTGAAGCGGGCCTTCGCTGTGCTAACTGGATTAAAGCGCTGTCTTATATACAGGATAGTCCGCTGCTCACACCGACGCTGCTGGCCAAAGTGATGATATCTCTGCATGAACACGGCCAATATTTAGCTTTATCGTTTACGGGCTGGAAGAAGATCAGCAACTGGGGGGTGTTAGAGACTTGTGGTTTGTTCCAAACTGCGCTCTACTTCCCTGAGTTCACTAGCGCCAATAACTGGCGACAGCTCAGTAAGGAGAGACTGGGTGAGACGGCTCGAATCCAGATCATGGCGGACGGCATCCACTGGGAGCAATCGCCCACCTATCACCATGAGGTTTTGGTATGTTTTCTCGACTGCATCCGCTTAGCCCGATTGAACGGACTGGAGCTTCAGGAAGAATTTCAGCAAAAGGTTCAGCAAATGGCTGTCGCTTCATTATATTGGGCCAAGCCGAATCACCGGCAGCCGATGCTTGGCGATAGTGATGACAGCGATATCCGTTCGCTTTTGACTTATGCGGGCTGGTTATTTCAGGATGCTGTACTCCGTTTTGGCGGATACGATCAAATGGATTATGACAATGCCTGGTTGTTTGGGATAAATGGAGTTGAGGGCTACGAGCGGCTGACTGCGGAGCTACCGCCAAACTTGTCACGCTCCTATGCACATTCAGGCCATTATGTGATGCGAACGGGCTGGGACGAGCAGGATTTGTACCTATATTTTCACTGCGGACCGCTTGGGGGTGGACATGGGCACGCGGATCTGCTACATTTCGATCTGTATGCTTATGGGAGGGATTTGCTTACCGATCTTGGCAGATACAACTATAGTGATCATACACCACTTAGAAAAGCGCTAAAAGAAAGCGCTGCCCATAATACGACCACTGTCGACGGAATTGGATTTACCGAAGTCACGGATACATGGTCCTTCTCTCAGATTGCGAAGCCAACGGGCTGCCAATGGATCAGCCATCCGGACTTTGATTATGTAGAGGGCAGCCATGACGGCTACCGTCATTGGGATGATCCGGTCTACCCGTTAAGGCGGATCCTATTTATTAAGCCTTTTTACTGGTTTCTGGTGGACAGCTTCAGTTCCCTGCAGGAGCATACATTTTCCCAGCATTTTCATTTTGCACCAGGAACGGTTCAGATGGAAGATGGAACGCTAATATGCCGTACAAAAAATGAGAGGGACGCCAATCTTTGTATCCTTCCTGTTCATGTTGATGGTCTTCAGGGCAGGGTTGATGCTGGGGTAATCTCCCGCGAATATAATCTGCTGGAACCCAATCAGTATGCTGTGTACTCCCAAAAGGGGAAAGGAACGGTCTCGATCATGCAGGTGCTGTACCCGCAGCCTGCGGGTGAGTTGTTCTGTCCGCTGGTCGAACAGGTGCCGATTTACCGCCATACAGGTGAACTGGTGGCTGCTGCACAGGCTGAGGCCTGCCGCATCATCTTCCCCGAAAGGGATGAGGAGCATATTATCGTGATCAGCCACGAGATTCCATCCAGTCATTTAGATTCCTATGTAGTGGAAGACGTACAAATTTTTGGAGAAGTAGTGCTTATTGTTTCTGCAGACGGTCAAAAGAAGGTCACGGTAATCAGATAATGTATGAATACTGGACAACGGGCTGATAGAATAAAAGAAAAGAGCATGAGAGAGGCGCGGAGAAAACATGTTCAAATTCACTTACTATAGACGTATCCAGGTTTCATTTCTTTTGCTGATTTTTATCCCGCTGATTGCAGTATCGATCATTTCCTTCGTGCTCATCCGGGATACGATGGTAGAGAAGCTGCAGCTCAGCAACGATAACTTCCTGAACGTTATGATTGACGAACTAAATAAAACTATTGATGATGTGACGTTCGCTTCCCATTTTATTGTAAACGATACCAATTTCCGCGCTAATCTGAAGTCTTTTGCGGATACCGGGCGGCTGAATAGCTATAAGGATTACGTACATTTTACGCAAATTCAAGATGTGTTTTCGCTCATCAACTCTAAGCCGTTGAATAATAATATCCGCATGTATTTGGTCAACCGGAAACACTTTGTGATCTCCTCTGGGACTGAGAATTTATCCGTGATCAATGCCAACCTGGACAAGCTGATGAGCCGTGTCAATATTCACGAACCGGAGACCTTGCAATGGCTTGGGATGGCTGACAGCGGTTCCGGTAAAAGCAGCAGCTATTATATTGCCAGAGTTATCTATGACAGCCGGGAGAAACGGCAGGTGTCCGTGCTGCTTATCTCAATTCCTGAATCCTATTTCAATAAATTGCTCGGACCTGTCGAATTTGGCAAGGTTGCGTTGTTTGATTCTGGAGGAGGCTTGATCGCTGGGAACTCAGAATTGGCTCCAGAAGGCAAGGAAGCGAGAGGAAGCGTTCGTACAGCCAGAGCTATCGACAAATCCGATTGGCAGCTGATCTATGAAGCTTCGGAGAAAGAATGGTCAGGCCAGATCTCGCGGACATTTTATAGTGGCATTGGCTTGGTACTCCTCTTATTTATTGTCTTTTCGGCTACCTCCATGCTGATTGCCAAAAGATTGCATAGTCCGATCATGAAGCTGCAGCGCGTTGTGCGCCAGTTCGGGATGGGGAATCTTGATGTCAGGCTGGAGGTTAAGGGCAAGGATGAAATCGCTGAGCTGGGGCAGACGTTGAATACTATGCTGGACCAGCTGCAAGGACTGATTCACGACATCGAGCTGGAGCAGGAACAGAAGCGGGTGATGGAGCTGGAGGCGCTGTTTATGCAGATTCGCCCCCACTTTTTGATCAACACGTTGAATTCGATTAAATGTAGTCTTATTTTGTCCAAAGATAAGCTGCATAGTGGGATCATCGATTCATTAATGAGTCTGCTCCGGGCCTATTTGAAGGTCAATGAACCGGCTACCTTGCGGGAAGAATGCAAACTGCTTGGCCATTATATCGATATAATGAAGATCCGCAACGAAATCCCTCTTGAACTGGAGGTCGATCTGGAAAAGGATACAGAGAAGCTCATCGTCCCTAAGCTAATTTTGCAGCCCCTTGTAGAAAATGCAATCGTCCACGGATTGGTTGACCACCCGGCACCGCGTATTGTCGTTCGCTCGCGAACGGTCCCTGATGGGATCATGATTGAAGTTGAAGATAATGGCTGCGGTGCAGGGGCTGAAGTTCTGGCGGGCCTGAACCGCAGGTTACTGTATAAGGACAATGAACAGGATGAAGCTTATCAAAGAGTCGGGTTAATGAACGTAGTTCAAAGGCTGAGGCTGACCTATGGGCAGGATACCCGCTTGTCGCTGCATAATCTGCCGCAGGGTGGGGTGTCCGTTTCTCTGTATTTGCCGCAAGGCAATCATCAGGTTAATCTGTCAGAGAGAGAGGGATATTGATGTATAAAGTGATGCTCATAGACGATGATGTTCCTATGCTCAAAGTGCTTCAGCAGATGATTGACTGGGAGGCACATAGCTTGCAGATTGTCGGCAGCACCTATTCCAGTGCCAAGGCGTTATTAATGTTTGAGGAAGTGCAGCCTGACATTGTGATCACGGATATTGGTTTGCCGCAAAAGAACGGGATTGAGCTAGCCGATTGTTTCACCCGCATGAAGCCGGAGGTCAGAATTATTTTCCTGACCTGTCATGAGGATTTCCATTATGCTCAGCAGGCGGTAAAGCTGAAAGTAGATGATTATTTAATCAAGGACCAGCTTACAGAAGAGCAACTGGAGAAAAGCCTTGCCAAGTCCGTACACTTGCTTAAGTCGAAGATCGGGTTGATCAGCCATGGGGAGACAGGCTACAACAGCCAGCTCTTCCGGCAGAACCTGCTGCAAAGGGTGATTGGCGGTGCTCCGCCCGAAACCACACTGGCTTATGCGGCGCAAATCGGCATATCCTGGACGTATCCGTGGTTTATGCTGGGCACGGTTAGTATTCATTTTTCCAGCTTCGACAAGCGATACAAGCAGAGTGAGTATCCACTTATTTTATATGCTATTTACAATATAGCCTTGGAACTGTCCGAAACGTGTGAAGGGATTACGCCTTTCTTGGAGCAAAAGAATATTGTGATTTTATATAATTACCGTGTGAATCTGGCGCAGAATGCCAGTCTTCATTTTCATGATTATTTACAGCGGCTGTGTTCCGAATGCTCCCATCTCCTAAAGATTCAACCGGGCATTATTGCCGTCACAGAGAAAATGGAGCTACAGGCAATCGGCCAGATCCATCGGCAGATTGTTCAGGACAAATGCGAGTTCTATGCAAGTGCGGATTACACGGTTCTGGATACTCTGCAAATCGCTTCTCCACGTTTCCAGCCTGCACCCCAAGGATTTCTGGACAGCTATATCCCGCAGATGGAACGGGCCGTGATTAAAAAAGACCTTGAAGCCATCCGTGGCACTCTACAGGAAATCGCTAGGACTGCAAAAGTTATGTCTATTCATCCTGGCGATTTCGCCCGGGATTTATCCTTTATGCTCCGCGGCATCGAGTTAATGTTTACGAGCCTGATGTTCGATGAGGATCTGTTCGTCTATCTCGTGCAGACCCGCACACTTGAAGATACGATGGAACTGGTGGAAAGAAAGCTTGTACAGATTACAGGCAGCAAGCAGCAGGTGGCAGGAGCTTCTCCGCAGGAGCCCAAGCTGCAGCTTATCCAGCAGTATATCGACCAGCATCTTGGCGATAATATCACCTCAATTGATATGGCACGTTATCTGTTTCTGGATCCAAGCTATTTTTCGCGTTATTTCAAGCGCATGACTGGCCTGACCTTTACGGACTATGTACATCAGCACAAGATGAAGGTCGCTACCAAAATGCTGAAAATCTCCAGCCAGAACCTGGAGTCGCTGGCCGTCGGCCTGGGATATTCGGACAGAACCTATTTTTCAAAAGTGTTCAAAAAATATGTAGGAACTACGCCAAGCGAATATAAATCCAAACATTCGGTACGCTGAGAAGCACAATTGTTAACGATATGAACAGACCCGCCGCCCCTCTAGGGCGGTTTTTTGTTGTCGGCGGACAAAGGTCAAAATCTTGCACATTCCGGGTCATAATCACTCCTTCTTGCGGAAGGCGGATGTATTACTATAATGACAAATCAAATTGTCGAGGTGATACAACGTGGAGGCTGCAAAACAACCTGTGCCAAAAATTCTGCAAGAGAAGCGGAAATTCTGGACTCCGCAACGGAAAGAGGCTTTAACCGGGTGGCTATTTTTGGCACCGGAAATTGTCGGGATGCTTTTTCTTAATGTATTTGCGCTTGGATTCTCACTTTATTTGAGCTTCTCGAAATGGGATCTATTGTCGGGAGTCAAAGGAATCGAGTTCATCGGATTGGATAACTATATCAAAATGTTCCATGATCCGAGTATCATTCAAGCTTTGAAGAACAATGCTTTTTATATGATTATGACCGTGCCGATACCGATTGCGATTGCGCTGGTGCTCGCGGCATTGATTCAAAACAGTGTGTTCCTCAAAAATTATTTTAAAGTGGCTTTCTTTATTCCTTATATTTCTTCGATTATTGCGATAGCTGCCGTATGGAGTGCATTGTTCCATCCGTCTCTTGGACCGATCAATCAGTTGCTGATGGAGTTTGGAATTTCCAGCCCTCCGAAATGGCTAGTTGATCCAAAGACCTCACTGTTATCTATTGCCATTATCAGTTCTTGGGCGAGTCTTGGCTACACCATTATTATCTATATGGCTGGCTTGACGAATATTTCCGATGAAATCTATGAAGCCGCCGAAATAGATGGCGCCAGCGCGCTGAAAAAATTCTTTGCCATCACAGTTCCGATGCTGCGTCCGACCACATTTTTCCTGCTTATTACCATGCTGATTGGCTCGTTTAAGGTGTTCGACATCATCGCCTTTTTGACCGAGGGTGGCCCGAATAATTCTTCTACCGTGCTTGTATTCAGGATCTATGAGGAAGGGTTCAAATACTACAACATGGGCTACGCTTCTGCAATTTCCTGGCTGCTATTCGCTGTTATCGGCTTGATTACCGCAGCCACTTGGAAAATGAGAAATGAAGAATAAAGGGGGGAGATTAACATGCAACTGATTAGAAAAAATATGTCCAGAGTGATCACAACCTGCATCATGGGGGCTTTGTCCATTGTGTTTCTTATTCCGCTGATCTGGATGATTTCCGCAGCCTTCAAATATGAAAAAGATGTAATGCGCTTCCCGATCCAATGGATTCCCGAGAAGATCAATGTAGCGTATAATTTCAAGATGGTTTGGATGGGACGGGTACCTTTCTCCCATTTTTATTTAAACTCCTTTAAAGTTGCGATTATTACAACCTGCATCACACTGATCATCTCATCTATGTCGGCGTACGCCTTGACCAAAATCAAGTTTAAAGGACGGAATATGGTCTTTCTGGCACTGCTGTCGTTCATGATTATTCCTGACCAGGCCACGCTGATTCCGCGTTTTCTGCTGATTCGTTGGTTCGGCCTCTATGATACTCATGCTGCTATCGTATTAATGAGTATGTTCTCCATCTACTTCACGTTCTTGCTGCGGCAATTTATGATTGGTATCAGCGACGAATATATTGAAGCGGCGCGAATTGATGGTGCAGGCCATTTGCGGATATTCTGGTCTATCATTGTTCCGCTCTGCAAGCCGGTGCTCGCTACTGTGGCGATCATCAAATTTATCTGGACCTGGAATGACTACCAGAATCCGCTGATCTTCTTGCTAAACAAGAATCTGTACACTATCCCACTCGGTATGACACTGTTCCGGGACGATTATTCGAACAACTATGCGATTATGATGACGGCAGCCGTTTCGGCGATCATCCCATTGGTCATCGTGTTCATTGCCCTGCAAAAGCAAGTCATTAACGGAATCTCCTTGGGGGGCGTAAAGGGCTGACTTGTGGGTATGTAAAAGAGGGTAAAAGTCAAAAATGTGATCCTACTACAGCAAAATTGTGCACTTGGCTTGTACAGCGGGTGCCTATAATAAGAAATGAACAAGGCACTATACTTAAATTTCAGTGCGGGGGGAAGTAAAATGAAAACAAAGGGCAAAAAAAGATTATCCGTTGTACTAGGCTCCATGCTGGCGGTTTCCTTAACGTTAAGCGCCTGTGGAAGTTCCGGAAATTCAGAGAAGAATGGCGGTGCTGAAGCCAGTACGAATGCCGGGAACACCAAGGTGGACAAGCAAGTCGCCATCAAATATTACAACTGGGACAATGAAGCCCAATCAGCAGGCACGGATGCCATGCTGCAGGAATTTATGGATCAGAACCCAAATATTAAGGTAGAGCATGTGACACTCGTTCCCGGTGATTCTGTGGAGATGCTGAAGAAACTCGACTTCCTGATTTCATCCGGCGAAGCGATTGACGTTGTTCAGGTACCAAGCCTTGGAGGCGTACTTGAACGGGCGACCCGGGGAGCACTTGCCCCGCTGAATGAATTCTATGAGAAGGATAACCTCGTTCCTGAGGATGAATATTATGTGAATGCTAAGGTAGACAACAACTATTATGGGATGCAATATACCAAGAGCAGTAACTATGTAATGCTGAACAAAGATGCACTGGATGAAGCTGGGCTGCCTGTACCTACTTTTGGCTGGACATGGGATGACTACCGCGACTATGCCAAAAAACTGACCAAAGGTGAAGGCGTAGACAAACGTTACGGCACATACTTCCACACCTGGGAGTTGTATATGAACGCTCCGGCCCAAACGATGATGAAAGATCCATTCGTGTATGGTGACGGGACGACCATTTTCGCGGATCCAACCTATAAATACTTCTTCCAGCTGCGTAAAGATATGGAGTCTGCTGATAAATCTGCGAAAACTTATGCAGACGCTTTAGCGGCTAAGCTCAATTACCGCACGGAATTCTTTAATGAAGAAGCTGCTATGATTCTGGCTGGTAACTGGACGATTGCTGATCCGGGCAATACTGAGCAGTATCCGCATGATTTCAAGACAGCTTTTGCTCCGGTGCCGGTGCCTCCGGCAGGATCGGAACCAAAAGAATACGAGGGCAAATATTTCACCAGCGGCAATATGCTGGCGATGGGCGCTACTTCGAAGAACAAAGAGGCGTCTTTCCAACTGATGAGATTTATGTCAACGGCTGTTAGTGATAACAGACTGGAATTCTCCGGTTATAAAAAAGCGGATAATGAAGCCTTGCTGACCAAACTGGTAGCTGGCAAAGAGGATATGTATGATATGGATTCACTCAAATATACACTCTTTGACAGTGCAATCCAGTTCCTTGATGGTGCGCAGGTGATGACGACGGCAACGTCCGAATTGACCAAAATAATCGATGACGGCTTCAGCAGATTTATGCTTGGAAATGAATCGATTGATAAGGTGCAGCAATGGATGGTTGATGAAGCAACGAAAATTATCAACGAAAAAGGTGTTATCAAATAAATAGGGAATAAGCAAGTATCACAAGTTGTGGACGGGGCTTTGGAAGGTCATCAACTGGCTTTCCAAAGCCTTATTTATATATTGGGCCTACACAAACATATGGGAGAGTGTAGAAATGATTGAAAGCAGATTTTCACAGAACAAGCCGGAAGAGCAACTGGCGCTGCCTTCTAGGGAACAGCTGGAGTGGCAGGACCTGGAGCTGGGGATGTTTTGCCATTTTGGCATCAATACGTTTTGCGATCAGGAGTGGGGAGAAGGCAATGATTCACCTGCGGTCTTCAATCCGCTTCATTTGGATGCCCACCAATGGGTTAGTACAGCCAAAGAAGCTGGATTCCGTTATTTTATACTGACAGCTAAACATCATGATGGCTTCTGCTTGTGGCCGACTGCGACAAGTACTTATTCTGTGGCTTCTAGCCCATGGAAAGAAGGTCGCGGCGATGTCGTTAAGGAATGCGCGGAGGCTTGCCGTGAACTTGGAGTTGGCTTCGGCATTTATTTGTCTCCGTGGGACAGACATGAGCCCTGTTATGCAGATCCGCAAGCGTACGATGATTTTTATGCCCTGCAATTACAGGAATTGCTTACGGGCTATGGTCCGCTTACGGAAATTTGGTTCGACGGCGCAGGGTCGGAGGGCCGCAATTACGATTGGCAGCGGATTATGGATCTGATCAAGCGCCATCAGCCAGGCGCTATGGTGTTTAATATGGGGGCACCCACGATCCGCTGGGTTGGCAATGAGGATGGCGTTGCTCCTTATCCATGCTGGAACACTGCGAATTCTGCGCGGGGTAGCATGTTCAGTGAAGCTTCATTGAACTGGCTTCCCGGAACGCCGAGCTGGGTGCCTGCGGAATGCGATGTGCCCATCCGTAAAGACCGCTGGTTCTGGCATCCTGAGGAGGAGCATCTGCTGCTGTCTCTGGAGCAGCTAATGGATATTTATTACCGTTCGGTTGGACATGGGGCAACTTTGCTGCTCAATGTAGCCCCTGACAACCGCGGGCTGTTTCCGGAGGCTGATGTGCAGCGGCTGCTGGAATTCGGCAAGGAGATAAGACGCAGATTTGACAAGGCTCTGGCGGTAACCGCAGGTACTGGAGATATTGTTGAACTGGAATTGCCAGCAGCTACTGTGATTGATCATGCTGAGATTATGGAGGATATCGCTTACGGCGAAAGAGTAGAAGGATATATGCTGGAAGCGTACAGCAACGGAGCGTGGCTGGAGTTGAAGCGTGGCAGTGCGATTGGCCATAAGAAAATCGACGTCTTCCCTCCGGTTGTCGCAGAGAAAATCCGCTTACGGGTGTCAGAAGCTGCCGCAAGCCCCAAGATCAGACGGCTTGCCGTCTACCACTGCGGGGAATCGTTAGAATAAATATTAATAAAGGAGGTTGTCGATAATGAGCCTGCTCACCTGGAACGACGGACACTATTTGCTGGACGGACAGCCTTATCGTATCGTATCGGGAGCCATTCATTATTTTCGAGTTGTGCCTGAATATTGGAAGGACCGGCTGCTGAAATTGAAAGCCTGCGGATTCAATACCGTGGAGACCTACATCGCCTGGAATATACATGAACCTAAAGAAGGGGAGTTCGTATTTGATGGCATGGCCGATGTGGTATCTTTTATCGAACTGGCTGGGGAGCTTGGGCTTCATGTTATTGTCAGACCGAGTCCATTCATCTGTGCGGAGTGGGAGTTCGGAGGCCTGCCGGGCTGGTTGCTAGCTTACGGGGAACTCCAGCTTCGCTGCTGTGACCCTCTTTATTTAAGCAAGGTAGACCGTTATTACGATGAGCTAATTCCTCTGCTGGTTCCGCTGCTCTCCACACATGGCGGACCAATTCTGGCCGTTCAGGTAGAAAATGAATATGGCAGCTATGGTAATGACAGTGGCTACCTGGGCTATATGCGTGATGGACTGGTCAGCAGAGGGATCGATGTGCTGCTCTTTACTTCCGACGGGCCAACCGATGAGATGTTGCTCGGCGGAACACTGGAGGGTGTGCATGCGACAGTCAATTTCGGCTCCAGTACAGAGGAATCCTTCCGCAAATATCGGGAATACCGCTCTGAAGAGCCGCTTATGGTGATGGAATACTGGAACGGCTGGTTTGATCACTGGATGGAGGATCATCATGTACGCGATTCCGGGGATGTAGCAGGTGTTCTGGATGAGATTCTGACACAGGGCTCCTCATTTAATATGTATATGTTCCATGGTGGAACCAATTTTGGTTTCTATAATGGTGCGAATCATATCGTCACCTACGAGCCAACGACTACAAGCTATGACTATGATGCCCCGCTCACGGAATGGGGAGATACGACGGCGAAATTTGAAGCTGTCCGGTCGGTACTCAGCAACCATGGATTTGCCCCGGCTTGTCCACTCCCTGAGCCGATTCCGAAGATTTCTTACGGGAAAGTCGCTTTGACGGAAAAAGCGGAACTATTCACGGCTTCCAATCTGGAGAAGTTATCAGAAACGGTGAACAGCGTGTGTGTACAGCCGATGGAGAAGCTCGGACAATCCTATGGTTTTATATTGTACAGCACTTATGTGAAAGGGCCACGCTCTAAACAGAAACTCTACATCGAGGGCGTGCGCGATCGGGCACAGGTCTTCTTGGATGGACAGGTGCTTGGCGTGATTGAGCGCTGGAATCCGCTGCCACTGGAACTTTCCATCCCCGCTGGGGGAGCACAGCTGGATATCCTCGTCGAGAACATGGGACGAATCAATTACGGGCCGCTCATTCGCGATCCGAAAGGGATTCTGGACGGGGTTCGGATTGATAACCAGCTGCAATATAACTGGACGATTCGTACTTTGCCGTTGGAACAGGAACAGCTGGCTTCACTTGCGTACAAGAAGCACCCGGTGGAGAAGCAGCAAGCTGCGTCCCTTTCGGGTCTGCCCGGATTCTACCGGGGGAGCTTCGAGGCGGAGGAGATTGGCGATACCTTTCTACGATTCGATGGATGGAATAAAGGGGTCGCCTGGATCAATGGTTTTAATCTGGGCCGCTACTGGAACGCAGGGCCGCAACGCGCCCTATATATCCCGGGCCCATTGCTGCGCAAGGGAAGCAATGAACTTGTTCTTTTGGAGCTGCATGGTTGTGCGGAGACTTGCGAGATTGAGCTTGTGAACCTTCCTGATCTGGGAAGAACTTCGGCCGTCGATAACGCCGTGTTGAATTTTGTGCAGGATGATAATTTGTAGATGCCTTTAGCTTTAACCAATTCTAAGATTGGGGTGAACAAATGCGTAAACCAAGTCTATTTTTAGTATTAGTTCTCATTGTTGATCTTTTTTCTTCCTGTGGGGGAGTTCTTTATCCCTCGCATAGCAGGGCATCTGCGGCTGCATCAAATCTTATGCTTAACGGAAGCTTTGAGAATACAACGACAGCCCTTGACTCAACCTGGACAGGGGTTACAGACGCTGCTCCGGTGGGCTGGAGCTTATGGGTCCCTACAGGTAGCGGGAAAGGCACGAATAAAACAGCGAATATTAAGATAGACACTGGCACTGCGCATGAAGGAACCCAGTCCATGCTGTTCGATGCCTTTGCCACAAGTAGGATTTCCATCAATCAGGGGGTAACTTCGGTTATCCCCGGTAAATCCTACAGACTTAAAGTCTGGCTAAAGACGGACAACGTCACTGGACAGGGAGCCTACTTTAGAACACAGTATTACAATACTGCAAAAGTGGGAGATGGACCTTCCTCTCCCAAAATAACAGGCACACAGGACTGGGGTATGCAGCAAGTACTTCTAACTATGCCGGCTAACGCGACGAAGCTAGTCATCGAGCCTTTTTTGGAGACTGGAAAAGGAAAGCTATGGATAGATGATATCGCATTGGAGGAATATGCGGGTCTTACAGGAATTGCGCTAGACCGTACGGCCTTTTCTATGGTCAAAGGGGACACGGTTGCACTTCTGCCGACGTTATCCCCTATAACGGCGGTGGATAAAACGGTAGTGTGGACTTCGAGCAATCCAGAAGCTGCGACTGTGGACGCACTTGGTAATGTAATGGGTACGGGGATCGGCTCTTCGATTATCAAGATCGCTACACCGGATGGTAGCCTTGCAGCCGAATGTCTGGTTACTGTCGAAGCTCCCGACACGATACAGGCCTACAATAAGCTGAGGCTGAAATGGTACGACCGATTAAGTGGTGGTCAATACGATGGGAGTGATCCTGATATAGCTGCTAGTATTAGCGCTCAGGCTGCATCGGCTGCTGCACTTTGGGAGAGTATGGATAAATCCTCCGGCCGCACCTCCTTGTGGAGTGATACCGCGAGCACTACAGATTCGCAGTTTATTACAAGCGCTTACAATCACTTGAAGACTATGGCATTGGCCTATTCTGTGGAGGGATCGGAGCTTTACGGCAACAGCGCTTTGGCGAATGATATTGTAAACGCAATCAATTGGATGTATACAAACCGCTATAATCCGAGCAAAAGCGCTTATGGAAACTGGTGGGACTGGGAGATTGGCACACCGCAGATTGTGAATGATCTTATGGTGCTCATGTACGACCATCTAACACCGCAGCAAATCAATCAGTATCTTGCGGCTATTGATGCCTTCTGTCCAGACCCCAAAGTAGGGTCGGTGCTTGGCGTTAAGGGCACGAAGATGACGGGAGCAAATCTACTAGATAAAGCGCTTGTGGTCACGGTAAGAGGCGTGATTGGCAACAACAGTGCAAAGATCATTCAGGGCCGTGATTCCATTGGCTCCGAGTATGTGTACACGACCCATGGTGACGGTGTGTATAAGGATGGTTCCCTCGTTCAGCATAATAATATTGCCTATACGGGAGGATATGGTTCGGTCTGGCTCAAAGGGACGGCGGATATGTCTTATCTGCTGACCGATTCTCCATGGCCAATAACGGACCCGAATGTTCTGAACATTTACGAATGGGTGGCTCAGACTTACGAGCCGGTGATCTACAACGGTCAATTTATGGATTCGGTAAATGGCAGAGGTATATCTAGAAAAGGAAGCGGCAGCGCAAGAGGGTTAATTGTCACCTTGCTGCGGATGGCTGAAACTGCTCCGGAGAATATTGCAGTATCCATTAAGCAAGCGGCGAAAGAATGGATCTCAGCGAATATGACATCCGGCAATTATTATGAAGGGTTGTCGCTTGCCGATATAACGATTGTGAAAAAGCTGATGAATGACGGGAAGATCAATCCAAGAGGAGCTCTCATTAAGAATCAGGTATTTGCCGGCATGGACCGGGTGGTTCATCTACGCGAAGGTTACGGCTTCAGCTTGAGTCTGTTCTCGAATCGCATCTCGGCGTTTGAGAAAGGGAACAACGAGAACCTGAAAGGATGGTATACGGGGATTGGGATGACCTATTTATACAATCAGGATCTGACCCAATACCGCAATGACTTCTGGCCTACCGTCAATTCCTACCGCTTGTCTGGCACGACAACGGATGGATCGGGGCAGGGAATGGTACCTGTGGAATGGAAAAGTTACATGAATCCGAAAACCTGGGTGGGTGGATCGTCGCTGGAAGGCCTATACGGTGCAGCAGGTATGGATTTCTCACTCTCCCAAGTGACCGGTAGCGATTTGCAAGGCAAGAAATCCTGGTTTATGTTCGATGATGAGATTGTGGCGCTTGGTTCGGGAATTTCCAAATCAACTGCCGGCCCGCAGTCTGTTGAGACGATTATCGATAACCGGATGCTAAACGAAGTGGGAAACAACAAACTTCTAATCAACGGAGCTGTAGAACCGTCACAGTCCGGATGGTCAGCGACGTTAAAGAACGTTCAATGGGCCCATCTGGAGGGTAATGTGCCAGGTTCCGACGTGGGCTACTATTTCCCTGAAGCTCCAAGTATACTGGCGCAACGTGAAGCCAGAACCGGCAGTTGGAAAGAGATTAATACCACTCAATCCGATGTTCCCATTACGCGCAACTATTTAAGCCTGGCAGTTGAGCATGGTGATACGCCTACGAATGGCTCATACTCCTATGTTCTGTTGCCTAATCGTGACATTGCCGGTACTGAAGACTATAGTGGCAACCCGGATATCGAAGTGCTGAGCAACAGCAAGGATGTGCATGCGGTCAGAGAGAAGAAGCTGGGCATAACCGCCGCTAATTTCTGGAATCCAGGAACGGTAGATTCCATCAAGGCACTCAATCCAGCTTCCGTGATGATTCGGCAGATCGATCAGGAGCTTGTCGTTTCGGTGTCTGATCCTACTCAGTCGCAAAGCCTATTGTCCCTGGAACTGGATATACCGGGGTTGACACTGCTCAGCAAAGATAGCAAGACGGATGTAGTGCAAGCTTCGGGAAATACAGTTATAACGGTGGATGTGAAGAATTCTATAGGGGCAACGCATGTATTGAAATTTAATATTACTGAAGGAGAGACTCCAAAAGACGAATATGACGAGCTTCGTGGAAGATGGGTGGAGTATTTGACCGGAGGGCAATCCTTCGACCCGAATAACCCGGACATTGCCAAGTCTATAAAGACTTTATCCGATAAGATCAGTAATCAGGAGCGAACTGGATTCTGGGATACGATGAACAAGCAAATGAACCGTACTTATTTATGGAGCGATAAGCCGGGCAGCACAGCGGATGCTTTTGATACGGCAGCCTCTTATAACCGGTTGAAGGATATGGCTATTGCCTTTTCGACATCCGGCTCACCATTGTACGAGAATATGCAGTTGAAATCAGATATTCTGGACGGTTTAGATTTCCTATACGCGAATTGGTATAACGAAACCAAACTGGAGAAAGGCAATTGGTTCGAATGGGAGATCGGCATTCCGCTTGCATTGGGAGATACGATGG
Organism: Paenibacillus sp. FSL H7-0716; assembly: GCF_038002705.1. NCBI lineage: Bacteria > Bacillati > Bacillota > Bacilli > Caryophanales > Paenibacillaceae > Paenibacillus > Paenibacillus sp. FSL H7-0716. The sequence goes on along the minus strand of NZ_JBBODA010000003.1, from coordinate 19,105 downwards.
CCTTAATGTTCGAGTATTTGTCAGCCGATCAGATTACCAAATATACCAAAGCCATTGATAAATTCTGCCCGGACCCAACCAAACGGACCAATCAACCCTCGTTGATGGAAACCGGCGCGAATCGGTTGGATAAAGCACTGGCAGTAGTCCTGAGGGGTATTCACAATCGTGACAGCGGGAAGATCAAACAGGGACGGGACGCCGTTAGCCAGGTATTACCCTATGTAACCCGCGGAGATGGATTCTATGAGGACGGCTCCTTTATCCAGCATAATAATATTGCTTATACCGGCAGCTACGGGGCTGTACTGCTTGGCGATATGATGAAGATGATGACCTTGCTGACAGGGTCTTCTTGGCCGCTGACTGATACCAATTTGAAGAATGTATATAACTGGGTAACGGATTCTTATGAACCTCTTGTCTACAGAAAATTAATGATGGATATGGTGTTCGGTAGATCGATAGCCCGGGGAACCCGGCAGCTCGTGCCTTGGTCGCATATTTTGCGGCTGGCTTCTTCCGCTCCACCGGAGCAAGCGGCCCGATTTAAATCGATGGTGAAGTATTGGTTCGAAGCCGATACGGTAGTAGAAAGTTATTACGACGGTCTAAGAGTAGCCGATATTGTTCTGCTCCAGACGCTTATGAATGATCCAGAGGTGCAGCCATCGGGAGACCTTACTGTGCACAAGCAATTTGCAGCTATGGATCGGATTGTCCATCACCGGCCTGGATATGCCTTTGGGCTCAGCATGTCTTCGGCCCGAATCGCCAACTATGAAGCCGGGACGGAGAACCTGAAGGGCTGGTATACAGGCGAAGGCATGACCTATCTGTATAATCAGGATCTGGATCAATATGCAGATGCATTCTGGCCGACCGTGAACGCTTATCGTCTGCCTGGGGTTACATCGGATGGGGCAAGTCGCGGTGCAGCCAAGACTACATCTAAAACATGGGTGGGAGGATCATCCATAGACGGCCTTTATGGAGCGGCCGGCATGGATCTGGATCCGGATAACAGCACATTGTCCGGTAAAAAGTCCTGGTTCATGTTCGATGATGAAATCGTAGCGCTTGGGGCAGGCATTACAAGCACAGATAACCGCAAGGTGGAGACCATCGTAGATAACCGTAAGCTCAAGGCGAGCGGAGACAATGTACTTACGGTCAACGGAGAGGCCAAGCCATCCGCGCTGGGTTGGTCTGAGTCAATGAATCAGGTGCATTGGGCACATCTGGAAGGCAATGTTCCCGGCTCGGGAATCGGTTATTATTTCCCTGATGCCCCAACGATTGACGGTCTGCGTGAGTCTCGGACTGGCGCATGGAAGGATATTAATCAAGGGGGATCAACGGAGCCGATTACGAGAAATTATGCCAGCCTGTCGATTGCTCAGGGAACGAATCCGGTGAATCAATCGTATTCGTATGTGCTTCTGCCGAATCAGGATGAAACGGCGACAGCGCGCTATAGCAGTAGTCCTGACATCGAAATTATAGCCAACACGGATAGTGTGCAAGCCGTCAAGGAACAGAAGCTGGGACTTACGGCTATGAACTTCTGGGTACCGGGAATGATCGAATCCGTGCGCGCCAATCATCCAGCCTCCATTATTATCAAGGAGTCTGGAGATGAACTGACGATAGCCATTTCGGATCCGACACAGTCTCAATCTGTGGTGAATGTGGATGTCGGCAGAACCGCGCTGGAAGAACTGATGAAAGATCCAACCGTAACGGTAATGCAGACCTCGCCGAGGATTGAACTCGCAATTCATACAAGCGGGTCCAAAGGAAAAAGCCATGTTGTCAAGTTCAGAATAGATCCGAATGCCGAACCTTCTGAGCCTTCCGATTCGGAACCAGACGAAGCGGCAATAACGAAGCTGTATGTTTCTGAAGATGCGTATGTCAATGGAGGATCGAAAGCTGCAGTCAATTATAGTTCGGTCAATTACTTGCAAATCAGAAATGGCAGCGGGGACACAGACAGAAGGGTTTATCTAAAATTCGATCTGAGTCCGTTTGTCGGCGAAGTCGGTTCTGTGAAGCTGAATGTGTTCGGAAAGACAAATGACGGGGCAGGCACTTTGTCCGATATCGGTGTATTTGGAGTGCAAGATGATGATTGGACGGAGGCAACGCTAAATTACAATAATGCTCCAAAAATCGGTACTCAAGCTGCGCTGCAGACTTTTTCCGGACCGGAGCAGTGGCGGCAGTTCGATATCACCTCATGGGTTGGCACGGAGTTCCCTTCCGATCCGGTGATAAGTCTGGCTCTTAGGCAGGTAGGCTATAATCTCGCCACAGACATAAGAAGCCGTAAGAGTGAGAATGGCAAATATGCCGCGTATCTGGAAATTTTGCCGAAAGATACAACACCTCCAGTCACGAAGGCTACCATTCTTGGAGAAACTGGAGAAGGTGGCGCATATAAGGGCAAAGTCAATATCATATTTGATGTCACCGACCAATCCAATGGGGGAGCTGTCGGCTGGGGAGTCAAGCGGACAGAATACCGGCTCAACGGTGGTGCATGGAATACGGTTACTCAGAGCGTATATATCGAGAACCCGGGAACCTTCGGGATCGATTATCGTTCGGTGGATAAGGCTGGCAATGTAGAGCCGTTCCGACAGCTTCAGGTGACGGTCATGGAGCCTACAGAAAGAGTCTCAACGGCAATTAGCGGCCCGGAAGGCCTGGGTGTCGGGGAGACCGGAACGGCGGTTACTTCGGTAGTGTACAGCGATGGCAGCCGTTATATAGTAACCGAAGGTATAGTCTATGAGAGCAGCGATCCTAACGTCGCAAGTATAGGCAAAGATGGCCATATTGAAGCTAAAGGCCCGGGCGTTTCAGTTATTTCATCCGTATATGACAACATGACCGCTTCCTATTTATTAAAGGTGTATGAACAACTGCCGGAGCTCGTCTCTATTTCGTTAAGCGGTCCGACATCCTTGGAAATAGGGCAGAGCGGTAAGGTGGTCACAACGGCGGTATATAGTGATGATAGCCACCTTACGGTAACCGAGGGTGTGATCTACGAGAGCAGTAACAGGAAGGTAGCCACAGTAACGGCAACGGGGCAGCTGCAAGCACTTGATCCGGGCATGACTGTGATTACTGCAAGTTACGGAGGACGGCAGAGCAGTCTGACGCTTCAGATTCTACAAGCGGAAGACAATACTTCAACTGTTCCGAGTCCGCAACCACAAGTGCCTTCCGTACCGGAGGTAACGGCGGGGCGGCTGCAACTAAACGCAGCTTCGTTGAACGATCTTTCGGCAGCCATTGTCTACGATGGTAAATTGAGAATGCTAGTATTGCCGGGGATGGCAGCAGACATGCTCAAACAGAAGCCGCTTCGGGTAGAGGCTTCTAACTTTAATATGACCCTTCCGGCAGCGGTGCTTCAACAATTACGGGGTTTGATTCCTGCGGAGCAATTGGCCGGTAGCCAGATCTTTCTGGAGGCTTCTGAGGTGAATGGGGAAGCGGCGCAGAGAATACTAGCTAGCGCAGAGAAAAAATCTGGTGCAGTGCTAAACCAGGCAGGAGAGTTCCTTTTCTTTAACCTGTATATTGTTGCTGGTGACGGTACAAGAAGCATACTTCACCAATTTGTTGAGCCCGTTACATTAGAGCTTAACGCCTACCCTGAGGCCAAAAGGAATTTGCTCGGCGGCTATTATTTTCCGGATTCCGGAAATATAGAGTATGCGGGCGGTTCCTGGCTGAAGGGCAAGGTGGCTTTACGCACCGAATACTTAGGCACATATGCCGTGCTGGAATACAACAAATCGTATGACGATGTTCCTTCTGGACATTGGGCGGCGGCGGTTGTACAAGAGCTATCGGCCAAACATCTGATTCAAGGAGTCGGACTTCGGAATTTCGAGCCGAACCGGTCAGCGACCCGTGCAGAATTTACAGCTATGCTGATCCGCTTGCTGGGACTTGAAGGGAAATCATCTACAGCATTTGCGGATGTATCTGCGGATGAGTGGTATGCGGAGGAAGTAGCGCAGGCTGTAGAAGCGGGGATAGTCCATGGGGTGAGTGAGACTCTCTTCGCTCCAGAAGCCCCTATATCCCGCCAAGAGATGGCGGTCATGGTGATGCGAGCCTACGAATATGTCAGCGGGAAAAAGGTGGAACCAAAGCCTGTAATCCAATTCGGTGACTTGCATGCGGCTGCCTCATGGGCCCGTGAATCGATCATTGCTGCCCAAGCCCTTGGACTTATCCAGGGTCGAAGTGACCAGCAATTCGCTCCGGGAGGCTCAGCAACTCGAGCTGAGAGTGCAATGGTTCTATACAATCTTTTAGCAATTAAGACTGAAAAGTAAGAATTTGAAGCCAGGGCTTTGGGAAGGTTCAGTAGAACCATTCCAGAGCCCTTTTGACGTTTAGAGAAATCGGCAGGTTTGGATGGGCAGAGCTTTCGTTGAGGTTTCATTTCTACTCGGTTTGTGAATAATGGAGGATTGAATAGGAAGGGAGCATTAGAGATGCAGGTGTATGTGGACATTGTGCTTCGGGCCTTTGTTGCTATGATCATGCTTTTGCTGATCGCCAAAATATTGGGAAAACAAACGTTATCTAACTTGACCTTCCACGATTTCGTGACGGGTATTATATTGGGCTCAATAGCCGCGAACTTGGCGTTTAATAAACAGCTGCATTCTTCCTACATGATCCTGGCGCTTATAGTCGTTACCGTTACCTCTTTTTTACTATCTATCATCGCTTTAAAAAGTCGTAAAATGAGAAGCTGGATTTCAGGTTCACCCACTGTACTTATTGAGGATGGGAAAATTCTTGAGCAAAATATGAAAAAGGTAAGGTATTCGTTGGACTCTTTGGATCAAGCCTTGAGAGAAAAGGAAATTTTTAATCTAGAGGTAGTAGAATACGCTGTACTGGAAGATAACGGAATGGTATCTGTATTAAAGAAACAAGAGTACCAATATGTTACCCGAAAAGATCTAAAGCTGTTGTCCGTTCCTCAGAGCTTTCCCGTTGAATTGATTATGGATGGAATAATGCTCGCAGATAATCTTAAGGATAATGGCCTAACCCAAGAATGGCTGGAGAACGAGTTAAGACGTAAGGGAAAACAAATTTCTGATGTGTTTTACGGGGTAAGAGGAACGCAGCAGCAGCTCATTTTTGACTATTATGAAGACGGGATAAAAAAACCTATTGATAAAGAATAGCTTTTGTTCATATTGGAGATTGACGGATACCTAAGCAGCGTCTTATAATGTTTATATAATTATTAATTAGTTAATAAAAACATAAACGTTGAGAGGCGGTATTTAACCATGGCAGAACGTGCGATCCTTAATACTGACATTCGCAAAGGGACGATTAACAGAAATATTTACGGACATTTTTCCGAGCATCTTGGCCGTTGTATTTATGAAGGGATTTGGGTTGGAGAAGATTCAACTATTCCTAACACCAACGGTATTCGTAATGATGTCGTGAAAGCGCTTAAGGAAATTAAAATTCCTGTACTTCGCTGGCCAGGCGGCTGTTTCGCAGATGAATATCACTGGAAAGATGGTATCGGAGCCCGTGAAGGTCGTAAACGTATGATCAACACTCACTGGGGCGGAACGGTTGAGAACAACCATTTTGGTACACATGAATTCATGGAATTATGTGAGATGCTGGAATGTGAGCCTTACATTAACGGTAATGTGGGCAGTGGTACCGTTCAAGAGATGTCCGAATGGGTGGAGTATTTAACCTTTGGAGGCGTATCTCCAATGTCCGAGCTTCGCCAGCAGAATGGCCATCAAGAGCCTTGGGCTGTGACTTATTTTGGCGTGGGGAATGAGAACTGGGGCTGCGGCGGGAATATGCGTCCAGAATATTATGCAGATCTTTATCGCCAATATCAGACGTATGTACGTAATTACGGGGACAATCGTATTCACCGGATTGCTTGTGGTCCTAACGTGGATGATTATCACTGGATGGAGGTTCTGATGCGTGAGGCAACACGCTTTATGGACTCGATTACTCTGCATTATTATACAATTCCTGGTCCAGCATGGGAGAATAAAGGTGCAGCTACAGGCTTTGAAACGAGTGAATGGTTTAGTACATTAGAGAAAGCCCTTCGCATGGATGAGCTGATCACCAGACATGGCGTTATTATGGATAAATATGATCCGGATAAAAGAGTAGGTCTTATCGTAGATGAGTGGGGAACTTGGTATGATGTAGAGCCGGGAACGAATCCAGGGTTCCTGTATCAACAAAATTCTATTCGGGATGCTCTTGTAGCAGGCGTGACCTTGAATATTTTCCATAAACATAGTGACCGGGTACGGATGGCAAATATTGCGCAGACGATTAACGTACTTCAGGCAGTTATATTGACCGAAGGGGAAAAGATGGTGCTGACTCCTACGTATCATGTGTTCAATATGTTTAAAGTTCATCAGGATGCGGAGCTGCTGGATTTGGCACTGGAAAGTGGCACTTACAGCTTTGAAGGCCGTGAGATTCCTGAAGTATCTGCTTCGGCTTCCGTAACTGCTGCTGGAATCATCCATGTCAGCCTTTGCAACTTGAACCATGCTGCTTCTGCTGCTGTTCCACTTGAGCTTCGTGGTCTTTCCGGGAAGAAGGTTGAAGTGACAGGCACAACACTTGCCGGTGATAAAATTGATGCTCACAATACCTTCAGCCAACCGGAGGCGGTAGTGCCGCAAGCCTTCACTGCCTTTACTCTGGAGGGCGATCTTCTTAATGTTGAACTGCCTCCAATGTCAGTAACTGTGCTGGAGATTACGCCGAAGGCTTAAGGTGGTGTTACCATGTCAACAACATCAACATGCAAGGGATGCAGAGAGGATTATAAAGTTACGCCAACGCAGATTAATCGTATCTTGTCTTCTTCCATGTTTAAGCCAGAGTTTTGTGTTCCAGATGAAGTTTATGCTGAACGGGTTGCCCTTTGTGGGACTTGCCCTAAGCTGCACGAAGGGGTAACTTGCGTCGCTTGCGGCTGCATCATCCCCGTAGTAGCCAAGCTTAAAGAACGTAGTTGTCCATTGCCCGGGGGTGGCTTGTGGGGTCCCTTTATCGAAAAGAATTAAGCTAAAATAAGAGCCGCATTCGACTCTCCAATGGGAGGGGAATGCGGCTTTATTCTTGGTTATCCGTATAGAACAACTCAACGATTAGATCTTCATTATAATTTCCAAAACCTTTGCCAAAAAGAGTAATCCCGCCAATATGCTCGGCATCTTCATCTACGGAAAGCTTGAAAGACCACTGTTTGTCACGGATATTCACTTGATCAAGGGTAACTTCTGAGAGCTTCAAACCATCCATAAATGTACCTTTTGCTGTAATGCGCAGCTGCTTGAGCAAGCCGTATTGGTTCGTGAGTGCTGGCCACCAGGCTGGTGTATATTTACCACGGCTATCCCCGTAGTCACCGGGACTTGTCCAGAATCCAAGCTTCACTCCGTTCAGAGTGAATGTGATATCCGAAGGCCAATTATTATTAATGGAAGGTGCTTCGGAAGCAATTTCCATGGTTATAATCAGTTCCTCAGGATGCTGGCTGGAGAGTAGGAAATTAGGGATTTTATATTCGATAAATCCTTTGCCGAACCAAAGAATCCCCGCATTCATACGCTCAAGATCCCAGAAATAGCGGGGATCATCAAAACTGCCGATCACTTTCTCAGTAGTTGCAAGACCACAGGTTGGCTCGATTAGGAAGTCGGAGTAATGTCCAACCGGAATTTCCTTGCGATAACTTTTGCGCTCATTGATTTGTCTGCCTGGGAAGGTGATTTCTGCTCCCTCAGCAGCTAGAGTACAGATCTTTTGCAGACCACTTCGACCAGGTGCCATATGCGTCTGGATCAGTCCGGCAGCTTCCAGCTTACGCACATGCATAGTCATAATGGCGCTGCTCAAATTTACTGCTGCGGCCAATTCCTTAACATTCATAGGATTTTCGGCAAGCAAACGCAACATGTGCAGGCGTACTGAGCTGGCTAAAGCTTCATAGACGGGAAGGGATTCTTCCGACAGGTCAAGTTTCATAAATGGCCTCCAATTAAAATTTATGGGCTAATCGCCAATGATTAAGAAATTTATTAATAACAATATAAAAATCGACGTTTATTTCGGATGTATAGTTAATGATTATATTAGTTAAAGACTTTTTTTACAATATGGGACTTTAAAAAAAGAACGGAGCCTGTGGCTCCGCTCTCTTTTCAAATCAAATCTTGCTTAATCTACGTTCGAGCTATACTCTGCCTGTACTTCATCTGACTTGAGTGCTCTGCTGTAAATCTTCAGTTCATCAATCATACCCTTAAATGGTGCATCCCAATAGTTGACGCCTAGAGCGAAAACGCCGTTTTTGTTCTTAAAGACATTCGGGAAGCCCTCACCAGAGAACTGCTCTACTCCGTTGAGGTAAACTTTTACGGTACCATTGCTGACCGTAAACGCAACATGTGTCCATGTATTTACTGGAATCTTCATGGCAGAAATAGCATCATACCAAGCTTCTCCGGACCATAACAACGTTTTACCGCCACCGTTCTGAGGAACGAAGCTAATCCAGCTATTTTTAGTGGCAGCGCCGAAGAAAGTAGTTGTTGCATCTGTAAGTTGTTCAGGGTTTAGCCACATAGATACGGTATAGGTATTGCTGTCAATTAATCCATCAGGCAAACGGATACCGGAGGTACCGTTGAATATTGCAGCTTGACCGAGGACACCGTTACCGTATGTGATATTGCCTACTGTTGGGCTATCTACTTTTGCTCCTGTAACTTCGCCTTTTCCGTTCAATTGGAAGGAGTCATCCAGGTCGCCATCAAAAGCATAATGAGCTACTTTTCCATCAGTTACATTTACTGTGTAGCTGGCTGAAACTTCGCTTCCATCAGTCGCTGTTGCAGTAATTACAGCTTGGCCACCGACAGTTAGTGCTGTTACTATTCCGCTCGCTGCGTCAACAGCTACTACGCTGGAATCGCTAGAGCTCCAAGTTAGCGCCTTATTTCCGGCATTGGTCGGAAGCACACTTACTTGAGGGGTGAAAGTATTTCCTACAGCTACTGATTTAACAGCTTCACTGAATGAAATATTACTTACTTTAATGTTCGTATCAGGCTCACCGTTTACAAGCCAGCCAACAGCTTCCGCAGACAATGCTCTATCATACACGCGGAATTTATCAACCAAACCTTTGTATGGTGCATCCCAGTAGTTCACACCAAGAGCAAATACACCGTTTTCTGTATCAAAAATATCTGTGAATCCTTTTCCAGAGGATTTCAATAGACCATTTACGTACATATTGACTGTTCCAGCATTGTAAGTGAAGGCGACATGCGTCCACTGGTTAACTGGAATTTGTAAGCCTGTATCAGCATCTAGCCAAGTCTCGCTACCGAACCAGAGTCTGGTGGTTGCTCCACCGTTTCCATATGGCAGCAGACTGAACCAGTTCGTTTCGGTTTTAGCACCGAAGAATACAGGAGTAAAAGCTTTTAATTCGGATGGGTTCAGCCACATCCCTACCGAGTATGCGCTACTTTGAATTAATCCGTCAGGTAGACGAACACCGGATTTGCCATCAAACTTGGCTGCCTGACCGTCTTTACCTGCTTCAAAAGTGATGTTCCCATCCGTCTTGTTGATCAGATTTCCGGTGACTATGCCGTCAGCTGTGCGATCACCATTTTCTGCAAGGTCGCCATCAAAGTCAAAGGCAGCTACTAAGCCGTCTTCCAGTTGCGTGCTCTTTTTTTCCATAACAATGGCGGTGAAGGTTTTAGTTACTGCGACTTCGCCTAGCTTAATTGTAGCAGTCAGTTCAACTGTAGCGTTTCCAAGTCCAAGTTCAGGACGAGTAACCTTACCATTGTTAGCAATTACAGCCTCATTGGAAGAGGACCATGAAATTTCTGCTCCGCGCAAGCCTTCCGTAGGAAGGGTGATATCATCGTATATTTTTCTTGTGTCACCAATACTCAAGCCTGCAGCAATATTGTTCAAAATCTGCTCAGCGCTCATCGATTCCATCTGGCTGCCCCAGATAGTGATCCCTTGATCTGACATTGCGGTGAACGTCATAACATGCTGTTGGCGTGAGGAATCCCATTGCTTCACAAATACACCTTTGTAGAGATGTTGTACGGTGTTTCCATTTTCCGTTTCGTTAATGAGCAAATGAGCGAAGTACTCATCCTTCAATTCCCAAGTTCCGGTTAACGATCCAGCGATCGTTCCGTCACTTTTTAGCTCGATATCTACTGTAGGTTTGATAATGCCTGAAACATCCTTGCCGTGGTTAACGAACTGATAAGAGCCGACAACATTATCCCGTGCTACAGCCCCAATAGTTTCACCCGTGTAACGATGTACGGCAGTTACTGGCCAGCCATCTTCGTTAGTGAACATTTGATGCACACGAAGTTCATGTGTTTCACCACGGAGTGGGAAACGAGTGTGGAAGAAGTTAAATATTTTACCCGTTTCATCATCATATTGTACCGAGTTATGTCCTGAGGACACATAACCATACGTTTGGAAATTCGGGTCTGCATTTTGATTTGTAAACATGAAGTTTCCTAATAGCTTATTACCATATGGTGTGTTGTCACCATCGGTAGTTAGAACAGCATTCTGTCCTGCTGCATCCGTATAAGGGCCGTCCGGATTTGTTGAACGGAACTGCCGCATGCTGTAACCGCCTTTGGAGTCCAGTCCACCGTAAGTTACATACAAGAAGTAGTAACCAGTATCCTTGTCGTAAACGATATACGGACCTTCACCCGATTTGGTCATTCCGCCAGAAATATGGGTTCCGAAATAGCGGTCGATAAGACGTCCATCAGCGGTCTTTCCATCTTTGCCAGGATATTTAGGTTCTCCTGTCGCTGGGTCAATCTCCAGAATGAATATACCACCTGACCATGAACCATAAGTCATCCAAAGCTTGTTGTCTTTGTCGTAGAAAATAGTTGGGTCAATTGCATTTGTATAGGTTTTGTTTTGATACAAACCACCTGCATTAAACCAATCTGGATTGACACCTTCCAGCGTTCCATTGCCGATAAGGTCCTTGATATTTGTATTGTCCCATTTCTTATTTACTTTACTGTCACTGTCATAAGCCTCTTCCTTGGTGAACCCGGAATAAATCACGGTATTTCCATAAGTATAAGGCCCTTCGATATTTTGCGAAGTGGCGTAGCCAATCGCCGAACGGATATAAGTAGAAGAAGCGCTGTAATACATCATATAAGCGCCAGTTGTTCCATCAGCGTTCTTATAATCGTTATTCCAGAATACGTCCGGTGCCCAGATGGAAAATCCGCCTTTACTGTCCGAATCGTTCTCGCCAGCCCATTTGAAGGATTCTGCCAGATTCTTGGACAGATCACCAAAAATCACGTTGCCCGGTGTTGTATAACCATTAGTGAACTGTGTCCAGTTCATCAGATCATCTGATTTGGCCGCATCGATATGTGAGCCGAATACATAATAAGTTCCTTTATCCACAACCACAGATGGATCATGTACCGAGACATTGGTGAGTGCTGGTGCAGTTGCTCCAGGACTAGGTGTAGCCGTCGGACTAGGTGTAGCCGTCGGATTTGGTGTAGCTGTCGGATCTGGTGTAGCCGTTGGAGCCGGAGTAGCTGTAACTTCCGGAGCCGAAGTAGCAACAGAACCGCCGTTAGATCCACCGGTACCAGTGGTTGCCGTAGCCGTTGGAGTTGGTGTTTCAAAATGGATTAGCTGACTGTACTTGCTATCAAAGATAACCTTACCCGTGCCTTGAATGGTTAGGATATCGTTGAAACCAAGGATTAAATTCTTGATTTCTGTACCTGCCTCTACACGCAGCTTGGCTTTTTGCTTCAGTGTAACTTCAGCAATACTGCCTGCTGTCAGATGGAGTGTAGGCTCTCCCAACGCTTGAAGCTCAACGGAATCAAAGCTTCCTTTCAGCTTGAGGATGGAATCCTTAGGCAGCGTATTCTCAACAATAACCCGGCTGAAACCTGCCCCTGTTAATGCATCTTCCTCTAGTATTGCACTGGAATGTACGCGTACGTTTGGTACGGCACTTGTGCCTCTAGTAACGACGCGCAGCTTGCCGTTATGCTTATCTACTACCATTTCAGCAGCATTGGAGTCGCTTAGTACGACACTGTTCTCACCGCCACCAGAAACGAATACTTTTCCCTTAACAGTGACATTATTCAGCGTGACATCGCCCTCAGCAATACCTTCGGTAAGGTAGAGATTCCCTGAAATTGTGGAGTTTTTCAACTCTACGCCTGGGCTGCTGATAACCATATTCCGAGTGTTAATCCCTGAATAGCTTCCGCTCTTAGGCGTGATTTCTCCGCCAAGCTTCTCAATCATGCGCAGTGCTTCCGCTCTTGTTACAGCCTGAGTTCCTTTAAAGCTGCCGTCAGTGTAGCCTTGCAGATAACCTTCACCAAGTAAAGACAATACTGCTTCTTGGCTCCATTCTGGCAAATCAGCAGCATCCTTTGGTGCAGAAGTGCCAACAGATGAGTTGAGTTGGAACAGTCTGTATAACATTACTGCAGCTTCTTGCCGACTTACTTGCTGTGCAGGTCGGAAGGTGCCATCGCTGTAACCTGTTACATATCCTGCAGCGGTTGCTTTTTGGATATCGCTGTAGTAACCACCTGTCGTGGAAACATCCGTGAAGCCTATTTCGGCTTTTTCCTGCAAATTAAAGACCCGATTAACTAGAGTAACCCACTCTGCACGGTTGATTTCTTGATTTGGCTTATATATTCCGTTTCCGTAACCCTGAATCAAGCCCTTATCTACCCAGGTTTGAAAATCTTTTTGTGCCCAGTGGCCGGAATAATCGGCGGTTTGTTGCTGAGTGGATAATGCGAATGATTTGGAATCGCTTGCAGAAGCTGCAGAAATTAATGGAGCAGGCACTAATAGAGTGAGTGCAAGCAGGGAAGCGGTTAGTTTACCAGTAGTTTTTCTCAAATGTATGATCCTCCGATTCTAGTGATGTAGAGCTTGTACACGCGTATTTTTCCAATTCCTCCCTTCTTTACTGAAAAAAATGTAAAACGCTTACAAAATTAGCTACTAAAAAAACGCTTTCGAATATGAAAATGGTTTTAATTTATCTATTACTAAACCATAACACGGAAAACGTTTTATAATGCTCTCATTTTAAGCATGATATCAGCAAATAGTCAAACAGAAATTTAATAATCTATGAATCTTTTTATATTTATATAAATTATAAATTCAAAATAGAGGCACATGATTTAACTACTGGTGATTACTGCTGAAATGGGTAAGAGTGAAATGTGGTGAATGGATGACTAGGCGGGATATATCAGCAAGATAAAGAGAGGGCATAACAGGTGGGGGGGAGCTAAGGAAGAATAGCTAATTAGTTGTTCACCCCCGCAAAAGAACCAGTTTTGCTTAGATCATAAATGAAAAATTTACAGATAGTACAATTTGAAAATGATATCTTGATCATGGTTTCCGAATTTTTTTCCGAAAATCGTTGCTCCTCCTACGTGTTTTGCATCTTCCTTCACTTCGATCCGAAAGGTCCAACGATCACAATTCGTATCTAAATCCTCTATCGAAACCTGAGACAGCGGGTCACCGTCAATGTAAGTTCCATTGTGGTTTGTAATTCTAATCGTTTTTAGCAATCCGTATTGATTGATATTGTGTGGCCACCATTCCGGTGTGAATTTACCTCTAGCATCAGCGAAATCTCCGGGGCTCGTCCAAGTCCCTAATTCCAAGCCATTCAAAGAAAAGGTGATGTCTGAAGGCCATACGTCATTAGCAAAGGGGAATTCGGAAGAAAGCTCTAAGCTAATCTCAAATTGCTGTAGGGTTTCCTCTTTTTTTAGGAAATTAGCGATATTATATTGCACATAACCTTGCGTGAACCAGAGAATCTCTGCGTCCACTCTTTTAGAATCCATGAAATACTTAGGTTCGTCTACTCTGCCGATAAACTCCTTATCTGTAGCAAGTCCGCAAGTAGGTTTCAGATCATAATCGGTATAATGACCAATCGGCACTGATGTCTCGTAGGAGGCAAAGGAGTGAAAGATTTTTTTCGGGAAGTTAATCTCAATATGATCCACCCTAAGGATTGAGATTTTTTGCATTCCGGATTTACCAGGCACCTTTTCAGTTTTTATGAGCCCTGCATCTTCTAGTTTTTTAATGTGTTTGGTAACGATAGGACTGCTTATTTTAAGTTCTTCTGCCAAATCTTTGATGTTCATCTTATTTTTGGAGAGCAACTGAATAATTTTGATGCGTACTTCACTCGCTAAAGCTTCGTAAACAACAAGAGAGGATTTGTCGATTTCCAACTGCATTTTACCCACTTCTTTCAAAGTTATTTCATATACTGTAAAGTTTATTAATCTATATATAAAGTAACATGAAAGGTAACCGAAGTAAATATAATATCGCTTTCATCTCCGAGAGATGAATCAAAAGGTTAATTAAACGAAAAAAAATTCTGTTAAGTTTATTTAAATGTTATTGACTACGCTTTCACAATGAATGTATACTAATCTCAAGTTAATCGTTTTCAAAGAAAGTGAACATGAATGGTTATCTTAACATTACAGCTGCAGGGGGAGAGAGTAATGAAAAAGAAATTTGGAGTTTTATTAGCAACGGTTCTAACATTATCGACAGTTTTGGCAGGATGCGGTGGTAAAGATGATAGTAAGACGATTACGTTCTGGACACCGCTGACCGGTGATGACGGTGCTTATATGGATCAAATTGTTAAAAACTACAATGCAACGAATCCCGAAATTAAAGTAAAACATGTTATTACGGCTGATATGTACACAAAAATTTCTACAGTTTTGGCATCTAGCAAAGGTGTTCCTGATTTAGCAATTATCCACGCTGACCGTGTTCCTGGGTTTGTTAAACAAGGTGTACTGGAATCCATGCAAGATACCGTATTGCCAGCACAACCTGAACTGAAAGCTGAAAATTACTTACCACAAGCTTGGAACACTGGTAATATCGATGGAACTCAATACACAGTTCCGCTTGATATTCATAGTAACGTAATGTATTACAATAAAGATTTGCTGAAAAAATATAACGCTGAATCCTTCTTGGATGATAACGTTGTTACTATTGATGAAATGCTTTCCTTACAAGGTAAATTGGATGAAGGCGATTACGTAGTTAATGATGCCTTGCTGGGCTGGGTTATCTTGGCTCAAATTCAAGATTTGGGCGGGGATATCCAAGTCGATGGAAAACCGGCTGTTAACACCCCTGTATTTAAACAAGCGTTTGAAAATGTTAAGAAAATTGCCGATGCTGGCCTGATGACTCCATTTGGTGAAGACGGTTACTTGATGTTCCAATCTCAAAATGTACTTTTCTCGACAGACGGAACTTGGAGTTCTACAGCACATGCTGGGGTTGAAGGCTTGAACTTTGGCGTGACCAATGTTTATTCTCCTACTCCTGATAAATTCACCAACAGATCTTCTTCTCACTTGTTCGCTATGTTGAAAAATGATAAGAGAACAGATGAAAAAGAAGTGGGTATTGCTAACTTCTTGGAATATGTTCGTACGAATTCGATGGAATGGGCAAAAGCTGGACAAAACGTAGCAAGTAACGTAGTTAACCAAAGCCCTGAGTACAAAGACTTTATGCAATCCTTCTTTACATCTGATGAAAAAGAAATCGAATCCCTATACATTTACACCTATGAATACTACCCATACATTGCGGAAGCTGTAGATACTTACTGTGCGGATATTGTGCGTGGCAACGTTGATATTGATGAGACTTTGGCAACGATGCAAAAATTTGTTGAAGATAAAATTGCGGAAAGCAGCAGTGCAGCAAAATAAAGCAAAATAGAATAGATTGTACGAAGTAATGTGCCATGTTATGGTGCATTACTTTGTGCAAAAGGAGAAATGAATTCCTATGAAAAAGAAAATCAATTGGGCACCTGCTTTCTTTGTAGGTCCGCATGTTATTTTGTTTGCTGTCTTCATTTTATTGCCAACGATTTATGGGATTTATGCTTCATTTACAAAATGGAATTTAATGAGTGATCCGGTATGGGTAGGCTTTGATAACTATAAAGCTATTCTTTTTGACAACAGTTCAACCTTTCATACTCAATTTTTCAGAGGCCTAAAAAACACATTGATTTTCGTTGCTATGTCTGTTCCGTTGCTGATTATTATTCCATTAATGGTCGCGGTGGCGTTGGAACATAAAAAAGTTAAAATGAAGAGCTTAATTCAATCTATTCTTTATATTCCTGGCTTGATTTCAATTTCTGCAGCCGCACTAATTTGGCTTTTGATCTTTAATAAGCAACTTGGGATCACTGGTAATCTATTTGGATCACAAATTGCTTGGCCTGCAAATCAACCCTATGCGTGGATTATTATCATTGTAATTACTTTATGGGGTGGTATTGGGGGCAACATGATTATCTATCGTGCTTCCTTAAGTGGCGTTTCTCAAGAGTTATATGAATCGGCTGAGCTCGATGGTGCGGGTTCTATTAAAAAGTTCACTAGTATTACCTTGCCATCTATTCGTTTTCCATTAATTTATACCTTTGTTATGACAACTGCGGGTGCCTTTAATGTATTCGGCCAACCGTTAATGATGACCGATGGCGGACCTCGACAAAGTACACACGTTCTAATGATGTATATTCGTCAATTAGCTTTCGGTAACGGTGAGTCCATCGCCGGGATGGCATCAGCTATGGCAGTTTTACTGGGATTAGTTATTTTGGTGATCTCAGCGCTGCAATATTTTGTAATGAACCGAAATGCTTCATAGGTTCGCAGAAACTAATTGACTAACAAGGAAATGGAAAAGGTAGGTGTACTAAAATGTCAAACCAGGCAGTAAATCCAGTTGTAAATACAACAGGCAAAATAAAAGGCTCTTCCAGTGTAAGTATTTCAAAATATATTTCCTATATATTTCTAGGTATCCTATGTGTGATTTGGATCATTCCTGTTATATTCGGGATTTCCACCTCATTTAGATCACAAACGGAAGTAGTATCCTCGGGCTTTAGACTATTTCCTAAAGAGTGGGTCTTTGAGAACTACGTTACAATCCTAAACAATACCTCTACAGCTCCAATTCTACGTTGGTTAGGTAACTCATTGTTTATTGCTACATCTCACACCATTCTGGTTGTTATTGTTATTTCGATTACAGGTTTTGGATACACCCGTATTAAGTTTAAAGGAAGAGACACATTGTTCTTTACTTTGCTGGGGATCTCCTTCTTCCCGGGCGTTGTTAACTTGATTCCTTCGTATAAAATCATTGACTCCTTTGGTTGGGTGAACACTTCCTGGGCTATGATTATCCCTGGTCTTGCGGGTATGGGTAATATCTTCTTGGTCAGACAGTTTATGAACGGTATCCCAAAAGAATTAGATGAATCAGCTAAAGTTGATGGTGCAAGTGACTTTAGAATTTTCGCACAAATTATATTGCCGTTAGTTAAACCAATATTGATTGTTTGCGGACTGTTCTCCTTTACTGGATCGTGGAATGACTTCCTCTGGCCGGTTATCGTGTACACAGATGTAGACAAAATGCCAATTACCGCTGGTTTGCTCTTATTGCAAGACATCTACGGAAACTATCGTATGATCGGACAATTAATGGGCTCGGCAATCATGGCGATTATTCCAACATTGCTGCTATTCGTTTTTGCACAAAAATACTTCGTTCAATCCATCAACCTGAATTCGGGTATCAAAGGTTAGATCGAATGAACTTAAACTTAAATACACCTTGACTTCTTATAAGGAAGGGTGTGTTTTGGTGACCTGCAAATATAAAAAAAGAGATAAATATAGGAGTTGTCATTGTGAGAGAATTTAATGTAAAAAATCCACTAGTTGAGCAACGAGCAGATCCTTGGATCTATAAACATACTGACGGGTACTACTATTTCATAGCTTCAGTTCCAGAGTTCGATAGAATTGAGCTTCGCCGTTCTGAATCCATTCAAGGATTGGCTGAGGCTGTAGGAAAGACCATTTGGGTTAAGCATGAAACAGGTTTGATGAGTGCTAATATTTGGGCGCCAGAGATTCATTATATTGATGGAAAATGGTACGTGTATTATGCAGCTGCACATACCTCTGATACGAAAGATGGTTTATTTGATCATCGCATGTTTGCATTAGAAAACCCATCCGTAAATCCTTTAGAGGGTGAATGGGTGGAAAAGGGTCAAATAAAAACAAAATGGGAATCTTTTGCCTTGGATGCAACAACTTTTGAGCATAAAGGAGTTAGATATTACGTTTGGGCACAAAAAGATCCTGCTATCCCTGGCAATTCAAATATTTATATTTCCGAAATGGAGAACCCTTGGACACTAAAAGGTGAGCAGGTGTGCATCACCACTCCAGAATACGAATGGGAAAAAATCGGGTTTTTGGTGAATGAAGGCGCGGCAATCCTTAAGCGTAATGGACGCATTTTCATGACTTTCTCAGCTAGTGCAACAGATCACAACTACTGTATGGGATTGTTGACTGCTGATGAAAATAGTGATTTAATGGATCCAAAATCATGGTTCAAGACACCTGAACCTGTGTTTACGACTTCTGAGGAAAACGGCCAATATGGTCCAGGACATAATAGCTTTACTGTCTCTGAGGATGGCACACAGGATATCCTGGTTTTCCATGCTAGAAGCTATAAGGAAATTGTCGGTGATCCGCTTTACGATCCGAATCGTCACGCACGTGTGCAAGTAATCCAGTGGAATGAAGACGGAACGCCAAACTTTGGTGTACCTAGACCGGATACGAAATAAAAAGGGATTTGTCGCATAAAACAACAGAGCAATGATTCTCCCAGTGGAGAAACACTGCTCTGTTGTTTTTTATAAGAGTCATAGTTATAACCCTCCTGAGGCTTAAGGACTCAGCTGACGCTATTTGCAAATTTTTGGACATTTGAGCAAGGTTGCGGACCCCAG